>NZ_JAVKPV010000029.1:0-2596 GCF_040981075.1 Kocuria sp. CPCC 205263
GCACGACTGCCTGGGCCTGCCCGGACTCCAGCGTGACCTGCTGGCCCACGCGGCCAACGAGCTCATCGACCGGCGACCTCCGCTGCGGGCCCCGTACGCCTCCGAGCTGCTCAAAGCTCCGGGCCGGGACACAGAAGCGTGAGCGCACCCGGCAGTACAGCCCCTCGGCACCCACCCCTGCGTGTCAGGATGGCGCCATGGCCTCGACCTCGCACCGCACCCAGCCTCGGCTGGGTCCTGGGCGCAACGACGAGCTGCCACCGTTGCGCGGCGACGCTGCCGGGGGCGTGAGCGTTCCAGTGCGAGTGGCCGCGGCGTGGTCGTGGCGGTTGATCATCATCTTGGCGGCGGTGGGACTGGCCGGCTACCTGCTCTCGAAGATTACGGTGGTCATCATCCCCGTGCTCATCGCGGGGCTGCTCGCGGGGTTGCTCTTCCCGCTGGTGAAGCGGTTGCGGGCCCACCACGTGCCGGCCTCAGTGGCGGCGGGACTGGTCGTGCTGGGACTGATCGGATGCGTGGCGGGTCTGCTCGTGATCGCCGGCCGGCAGATCGTGCTGGGTTTCGCCCAACTGTCCGGCAGCGTGGTGGTGGGCACCCAGCAGCTGCTCGAATGGCTCGAGGACGGGCCGGTGAATCTCAGCGCGGACACCATCAACGACTGGATCGACGACTTCGGCGCCACGGTCGAGGACAACAGCCAAGCCATCCTGGACGGAGCGATGTCCTTTGGTGCGACGGCCGGCAATGTGCTGACCGGCATCGTGATCATGGTCTTCACGCTGTTGTTCTTCTTGATCGATGGGGAGCGGATCTGGTTGTTCCTGGTCAGGTTGTTCCCGGTCAATGTCCGGCGGGCGGTCAACGGTGCGGGCCGGCACGGCTGGACCTCGCTGGTCCAATACGCCCGGGTTCAAGGACTGGTGGCAGCTATCGACGCCGTGGGCATCGCCGCCGGCGCAGCCGTGCTCGGGGTGCCCCTGGCACTGCCGATCGGCATCCTCGTGCTCCTGGGCTCTTTCATCCCGGTCGTGGGGGCGGTGGCCACCGGGGCGGTGGCGGTGCTGGTGGCACTGGTGGCCAATGGGCTCACCACTGCGCTGCTGATGCTGGGCGTGGTGCTGCTCGTCCAGCAGATCGAGGGCAACATTTTGCAGCCACTGATCATGGGCAAAGCCGTCTCCTTGCACCCCTTGGCGGTGTTTCTGGCTGTGGCCACCGGCGCGATCCTCTACGGCATCGCCGGGGCCCTGTTCGCGGTGCCACTCCTGGCGTTGGCCAACACGGTGGTGCGCTACCTGACAGGCCGACGGTGGGCCGTCGATGATGAGATCGCCTGGGAGCCCTACTACTTCCCGTGGGAGATCAAGAAGAACGCCCACCACAACAGGGTGACCCGGGAGCAGGTCATGGCCCAACTGGAGCGCTTCCGCCGGGGCCGGGCGAAAGAACGGCAACGCGCCAAGGCCAAGCACGAACAGCAACGGGCCCACTACGAGGACAAGCAGACCAAGGGCGCGCGAAAGGGCGACCGCCCGCGCGCATCTGCCCACGACTGAGCGCGCCCTGCGGGGCGAAGCCGGGGCGGAGCGTGGTCGGGGTTGCCCGACCACGAGGAGCGTGGACAGGACAAGGGCCCGCTCGTGAGCGAGCGGGCCCTTGTCGCAGGTGCCACGAATCCTCAGATTCGTGGCACCTGGATCTCAGCGGCTGGGACGGTTGGGATCGCCCGCATCGGTGTTGTAACCCCGGTCGGTGTGATCTTTCTTGTTCCTCTTCAGTCCGGCCAGACCGGCCAGGCCCAGCAGGCCGGCCAGGCCCCACAGGCCCATCTCGCCGTTGTCGTCTTCGCTCTGCTGGGTCGTGGTGGTGGCCGGGACTACCGGCTCCGCGGCGATGGCAGGAGCTGCCATCCCGGTGAGGGCGGCCAGGGAAAGGGCGGCAGTGGCTGCGGTCTTGCGCATCATTGCTCTCCTTGGTTTGGGAAGGACCGTCGACTGACGGCCTGATCGTCACCCTATTGTGTATCCACCGTCCTGACGAGAATGCCTAGTCACCGGGGGATGGCCGTCGCCAGGGCAGCCCAGGGGAGCAGCGAGGACGGGCCACCACGGTGGTTGCCGGAGTCCAGTCTCGCGCCATGGGATCTTGATACCGGCCCGGAGTGTGAAGGGTTGGGCGCTACGGGCACGAGAACGTCCGGGTGTCCCGGCGGTCTGGGATCGTTCTGCTGAGCGCAAGTCCGGGACTGGTATGGCTGCTGGGGCCAGGAAGCGGTCCAGCGCCGGGGAGGGTTCTGACGTCATCACCTCTGTTCCTGGGTCCTTGGATGCGCTCGTCCACCACTGGACCATCCATGCCAGGGATTCTGCTCTCCCCCGCGGGACATCAATCGGAAATCCAGACCGCAACTTGGCCAGGGCCGCAGGTTCCGAGCATCGCCTGGGTCTCGTGCCCCTGGCCCCACGACGCAGACCGGCGGTAGCGTTAGTTACCTGACGAATTGAGGTGTTGCGGTTCGTCACCCCGTGATCGTCGAGACGGATCGAAGGAGATGCCATGAGCACCAAGGTCGAGAAGAATGTCGTGGTCGATG
>NZ_JAVKPV010000050.1:0-683 GCF_040981075.1 Kocuria sp. CPCC 205263
GAAGCTGTAGCCCACGTTACGCACCGTGGTGATCAGGTGCTCGTGGTCGGCGCCCAGCTTGGCGCGCAGGCGCCGCACGTGCACGTCCACGGTGCGCGTGCCGCCGTAGTAGTCGTAGCCCCAGACCTCGCTGAGCAGCTGGGCGCGGGTGAAGACCCGCCCCGAGTGCTGGGCGAGGTACTTCAGCAGCTCGAACTCCTTGTAGGTCAGGTTCAGGGGCTGGCCGTTGACGTGCGCGGAGTACGCGGCGTCGTCGATGACCACGGAGCCCGCGCGGATGCGGGTGTCGTCCTCGGGGACCTCGGCCGTGCGGGAGGAGGCCAGGCGCAGCCGGGCCTCGACCTCCGCGGGGCCGGCGGTGTCGAGCACGACGTCGTCGACCATCCAGTTCGCGGCCACCGCCGCCATCCCGCCCTCGGTGAGGACCATCAGCAGCGGCGCCGCCAGGCCCTTGGCCGTGAGCAGCTGCGCGAGGTTGCGCGCGGTGATCAGGTCGGTGCGCCCGTCCAGCAGGACCACGTCCGGGGACCGGCCGTCGAGGCTGCCGGACACAGTCCGCGTCGGGGCGACCGAGACCTTGTGGTTGAGCAGGTCGAGGGCCGGGAGCACCGATGCCGAAGGTCCGTCCGCGTCGGTCAGCATCAGGATCTGGAACACTCGTGCTTCTCCACTCTGGCGTACGG
>NZ_JAVKPV010000030.1:0-1758 GCF_040981075.1 Kocuria sp. CPCC 205263
CGCGGTGGAGCACGAACGCCGTGACCGGCTCGTAGACGCGCGGCGGGAGGTTGTCATCGAGCGGCACGGCGGGCACCCCAGCGGATCCGGCTCGATGACCGTCAGTTGGGCCCTACCCGGGGGGGTGTTGAAGATGCGGGAGTCGCGCGGGCCGTTGTCCATCACGAAGCCGCCGTCCTGCCGAATGCGCTCGTTGTAGTCCTCGCACCCGACGACCACCCGGAGGATGTGCTCGCGGATGGTGTTGTCGTCGCCTTCGAAGGCCTCCCAGTCGCGTGGACCTTGTCGCCGAGCGCGGCACGGGCGAGGCGGCTGATGACAGCGACCTCCGACAGCAGGTTCTCGCTGACCGGCTGCACCGAGCCACGCGGGAGGTGGACGGCGCAGACCGTGTCCTCCACGGACACGACCTGCTCGCCCGTGGCCTGCCTGTCGATCTCCGTGCGCCCCAGGACGGACAGGATGATCGCCTCCTCGCCCACCACGGTGTGGGAGCGGTTGAGCTTCGTGGAGATCTGGACGTTCACCTCCAGGTTCTCCATGGCGGTCTCCGTCACCTCGGTGTCCGACGGTGCCGGGGGCGGCCCTCTCGGTCTCGAGCACCCGCCGGGACACCGCCTGCAGCAGGGCCATGTCCCCGCCCGCACGGATCTGCAGGAACTGGTCCGCCAGCTCCGTGCCCCTCCCGAGGACTCGTGGCACATGTCCGAGCAGTCGGGGAGGTTGTTGGTGCCGAACCCGCGCACGAACAGCTGATGCAGTCGAAGCCGCTCTTCTGCTTCATGCTCAGCAGGGTCCGCCCGGCACGCACGACGCCCATCCGGTCGAGCGCCGGCTCCATGGAGTGGTAGACGGCCGGCCGGCAGGCCGCCCAGCTCTTGGGCGGATGGACCTCCAGGTCGTCCTCCCCGACCTCGCGCACCCGAGGGGCGAAGAGATCAGCGGACGAGCTGTCCATTCCGTTATGTGCAACTCGGGTCATAGTGCGCAACATTTTTCGAGCGGCCGAGCCGAGATGTCAAGGAATCCGCCGCCCGCAGGGCGATATGCAGCATGGAGGCGACGGGCGCACCGACATCGCCTCAAAATGCTTGACAAGCCGAAGTGGCGCACCTCACCCTGGTGAGCACATTACGAATCAAGTTGCGTATTGCGCTCCTGCCGGTCCGGCGGCTCCGCGTCGTGGTTCCGGGTCATCCGTTGTCTGTCTCCTGAAAGGGGTCCCTTCATGGAGTCCCTCGCCATTGTCGGAGCGTCGCTGGCGGGCCTGTCGGCCGCCCGGGCCGCGCGCAACCTCGGGTTCGCCGGGCGGCTGGTGATCATCGGTGATGATCCCGCCCGCCCCTACGACCGGCCCCCGCTGTCCAAGGACTTCCTCGCCGGGCGGATCGAGGCCGCCGACCTGGCCCTGGAGACCGACACCGACGCCCTGGGCGCGGAGTGGATCCTCGGGACCCCGGCGGTGTCCTTCGACCCGGCCACCCGCATGGTGCACCTGGCCGACGGGACCACCGTGCACGCACCGGCCCTGGTGATCGCCACCGGCGCCTCGCCCCGGACCCTGCCCCCGATCGCGGCCGCGGACAACGTGGTGAGCCTGCGCACCGTCGACGACGCGCAGAAGCTGCGCGAGCTCGTTCGCCGCGGCGGGCGGATGGTGGTCGTCGGCGCCGGGTTCATCGGCGCCGAGGTCGCCTCCACCGCCCACGCCCTCGGTCTGGACGTCACGGTGCTGGAGAAGTCCCCCATCCCCCTCTG
>NZ_JAVKPV010000031.1:0-1594 GCF_040981075.1 Kocuria sp. CPCC 205263
GTGCTGTCGCCCGCCCGTCCGACGAACCCCCTGACGCAGCGCAGCGCCACCGGTGCCCGGTGGCCCGGCGCGCGTCGAGAAGAGAGGCTGATACATGAGCACCACGGACAAGGCCCCCGCGGCCACCGGCATGAAGGACCGCATCGAGTCGGTCCTCGCCAAGACCCCCACGGGACTGCTGATCAACGGTCAGTGGCGGCCCGCCTCGGACGGGGGGACCTTCGAGGTGGAGAACCCGGCCACCGGCGAGGTCATCGCGACCATGGCCTCGGCCACCCGGGCGGACTCCCAGGCCGCGATGGACGCCGCCGCCGACGCCCAGGAGTCCTGGGCCCGCACCCCCGCCCGGGTCCGCTCGGAGATCCTGCGGGCCGCCTTCGACCTCGTGCAGGAGCGCGCCGAGGACCTCGCCCTGCTGATGACCCTGGAGATGGGCAAGCCGCTGGCCGAGGCCGCCGGAGAGGTCAAGTACGGCGGGGAGTTCCTGCGCTGGTTCGCCGAGGAGGCCGTGCGCGACTACGGCCGCTACCTCGACACCCCCGAGGGCAACCTGCGCATGCTGGTCACCCACAAGCCCGTGGGCCCGTGCCTGCTGATCACCCCGTGGAACTTCCCGCTGGCGATGGCCACCCGCAAGGTCGCCCCGGCCGTGGCCGCCGGCTGCACCATGGTGCTCAAGCCCGCCCGGCTGACCCCGCTCACCTCCCAGTACTTCGCCCAGCTCATGCTGGACGCGGGCCTGCCGGCCGGGGTGCTCAACGTCGTCTCCTCCAAGTCCGCCGCGGCGGTCTCCGAGCCGATCATGGCCGACCCGCGCCTGCGCAAGGTCTCCTTCACCGGCTCCACCCCGGTGGGCAAGCAGCTGATGAAGCTGGCCACGGACAACGTGCTGCGCACCTCCATGGAGCTCGGCGGCAACGGGCCGCTGATCGTCTTCGAGGACGCCGACATCGACAAGGCCGTGGCCGGCGCCATGGCCGCGAAGATGCGCAACATGGGCGAGGCCTGCACGGCCGCCAACCGGCTGCTGGTGCACGAGTCGGTCGTCGACGAGTTCGTCGAGAAGATGGCCGAGAAGATGGCCGCGCTCACCGTGGGCAACGGCGTGGACGACGGCGTGAGTGTGGGCCCGATGGTCGAGGCCAAGGCCCGCGACTCCGTCGAGGAGTTCGTCACCGACGCCGTCGAGCGCGGGGCGAAGGTCGTCGTCGGCGGCAAGCGCGTGGACGGGCCCGGCTACTTCTTCCAGCCCACCCTGCTGCGCGACGTCCCCGTCGACGCCCGCGCGGTCCGCGAGGAGATCTTCGGCCCCGTGGCCCCGGTCGTCACCTTCAAGGACGAGGACGAGGCCGTGGCCCTGGCCAACTCCACCGAGTACGGCCTGGCCTCCTACGTGTTCACCGAGAACATCTCCCGCGGCCTGCGCATCGGCGACCGCATCGAGTTCGGCCTCATGGGCCTCAACGTCGGAGTGATCTCGAACGCGGCCGCCCCGTTCGGCGGCGTCAAGCAGTCCGGCCTGGGCCGCGAGGGCGGGGCCGAGGGCCTCCACGAGTACACCACCACCCAGTACATCGGCGTGGAGAACCCCTGG
>NZ_JAVKPV010000051.1:0-663 GCF_040981075.1 Kocuria sp. CPCC 205263
GAATACTTCTCCTGTATCTGTATCAGCAACAGCAACTACAGCTTTTTTATCACTTCCCGTACTACTTTTGTATTTCTTAACAACGTGATTTTCAATCCCTTCAATTGCTTGTTTCATAAAGGGGTTTTCTTCGTTTTTTTGAAAATCGGTTAATTTGAGTACTTTCTTATTTTCCATAAACATTCTATTTAGGCAAATTTGACTTTCTATATATCGGTGAAAAAGTATAATTTGATTTTCCACAAAGGAATATTTAAATTTCCATTAATACAATAAAAAAGCAAAATATATTTTCCTTTTTAACATCTAATAGGAAAGAGTGACTTTCTAATATGGAAAATCAGATTTTCCAATATGGAAAATACCCTATATTGAGTATCAACTACTTAACTTATTCTATTTCTTAAGTTCTTATTATACCCTAAAAACGGCATATAATCAACTACTTAAAAAATCATCGGTCGGGGAGCGCCCAGCGGCAAGGGGCGGGACCACCCGTCCCGACGAGCGCCCACACCATAAACTTTTTTTCGAATAAGCACACAACCGTTTTTCGAACCCTGCAAAATTTCTTCCGAACCCGAACGGCGTAACACTCCATTGAGTGAAGCTGCCGTTTGGTCGCTCCCCCTTTGGGGGCGGGGGGGGGGTTACATACCCATG
>NZ_JAVKPV010000032.1:0-1511 GCF_040981075.1 Kocuria sp. CPCC 205263
GCAAAATTTCTTCCGAACCCGAACGGCGTAACCCTCCATTGAGTGAAGCTGCCGTTTGGTCGCTCCCCCTTTGGGGGCGGGGGGGGGGTTACATACCCATGCCGAAACCTCTGCTTCTGGTGATTTGCTTGAGGAGGTCTTTCCCCTCTTCCATAGCTTTTGATATGTTTGGGAAATGATGCCTTAAAGCCTCCAGTTGTTCGGAATTGAACAAGTCTTTCATCTTACCAAGTTCTTTTTTCAATTCCTTGGTTTCGGTCTTTAGTTCTTGGTTCTCCGTTCTTAGTCGGTTACTGGTTGTCCTTGCATTGTCCATTTGCTGTCTATAATACTCCTTGTCGTTCTCGGCTTTGAATACCTTTGTGCCGTTTCGCTCTTTTTCAAGTATAGCCTTTCCCAGTCTATCGGATAGCTGTTCATTTTCCCCCTCTAAAGCCTTTATTTTGGCTTTTAAGGCATCTTTTTCCCTATCGTTAACCGTTTTCCCTATCAAGCCGTAAAACTTCTCTGAAGCCTTAGAAATGAGTTTTTGGACCTTTTTCTTTGTTTCAATGGAACGTAGTTCTTTCTGAAGCTGAAGAAGCTGGTTTTGCACGTCCTTGTGCTTGTCTAACGCACTGGATATATCGTTGGATAGTTCCTGAAGCTGTTCTTTCGCACATTCGGTCTTGTACTGCATAGCCGATAAGTGTTTGCGATCAGAAGAAACACCACGTTCCATGCCCAGTGCTTCAGATGCTATGGTTTGGAGTTCTGCCATGTCATCACGCGATAAACGCACACTCTTCCCGTTCGGCTGCGTCCAATCGAAAACTACATGGGCGTGAAGGTTAGGTGTCCATTGCTTTGCGTTCATGTATCCTTCGTCCTTGTGTATATGGATTTGAAACGCTTCAATACCGAAACGTTCCTTGCAGACCGCAGCGAATTGCTGGAGTTCCTGCATGGTGGTTTCTTGCTTGATTACTATTACCCCCTCCCGTATGGGTGCTGCTTTAGTCTGCATCTTCTGCCCAACCGTATCGAAATATCTCTGTTTCGCACTCTCCAGCCGATGGGAGATGCTATCTCCAACCCAGCTTTCATTCAAATGACTAAGTTCCGGACGAACATAGTCCAACTCTTTTTCCCTAAAGTTGTGAATCTCGCTCCCCGGCTTCACTGCTTGTACATGAATACTTGTTGCTCCCATAAGTTAACATTTTTGTGACAATCGATAACAGCCGGTGACAGCCGGCTGACAGGGGGTTAAGGGGGCTTGTCCCCTTACACACGTACCCTTTAGGGTGCTAGTGTGCTATCACCATACTGCATAGGTGCGAAGTTAGTGAATGTTTTGTAAATGCACAAATAAAGGGGAAAACATTTGGATTTGCGACAATAAAGTACTACCTTTGTTGCTGACCAAACGGTAGCTGACCGATACGGGAGAGTTACCAAAATACAAGCCGCTGGAGGTAATTGACGGACATCCGACATCCCCAGCGGCTTTATTTTTGCCTATCTGATTC
>NZ_JAVKPV010000052.1:0-649 GCF_040981075.1 Kocuria sp. CPCC 205263
CGAGCAGCAGGTCCTGGGCGGGTCGCAGGCGGGGGACGAGGACCGGATGATCGGCGAGGGCGAGCTCGTCAACGGCTCCGGGGCGACCCAGCCCACCGAGGGCTGACCCGGCGCTCCTCCGAGCGCCGGCCCGCCGTGTGCGCGCGGGCACGGCGGGCCCGTCCCCTCCCCGGGAACGGGCCCGCCGCCACGCGGGCGGACGTCCCGGAGCGGCCCCGGACAGCGGGCGGGGTGCCGCCTCGGGTATCTTGGCACCAGGAGACACCGTCCCGATCCGACGACGTTCATGGGAGACACCCCGCACATGGCCAAGATCATCTACACCCGCACCGACGAGGCGCCGCTGCTCGCCACCTACTCGTTCCAGCCGATCGTCGAGGCCTTCGCCGCCACCGCCGGCGTCGAGGTGGAGACCCGCGACATCTCGCTGGCCGGCCGCATCGTCGCGGCCTTCTCCGACCGCCTGCCCGAGGAGCAGCGGACCGACGACGCCCTGGCCGAGCTGGGCGAGCTGGCCAAGCGCCCCGAGGCCAACATCATCAAGCTGCCGAACATCTCCGCCTCGAACCCGCAGCTGAAGGCGGCGATCAAGGAGCTGCAGGACCAGGGCTTCGCCCTCCCCGACTACCCCGACGAGCCGGCGACGGAG
>NZ_JAVKPV010000053.1:0-646 GCF_040981075.1 Kocuria sp. CPCC 205263
CGGCTTCTACTTAACGCTGTGGAACTGAATGTTCCCAATACGATCAGTAAACTTCAGGACGCCTTTTATCTGGCGATAGGGCCTTCAATTGAAGAAAATGTAGCTCACGACTATTTAGCTGGCCGTGCTCTTGAAGCTCTTCATGCCAATGGCCAAGGACCTTCTGTCGACAAACTTGAAGAGCTAGCCCTTGCAACGACATACAACTTTGCATCCAGCATTGTTGGGGTAATTGCTAAAGGTGGGAAAGCGTCTGACGTCGAAATTTTGTTGCGCCTGTACGAAAGCGTCTCATCGGGAATGCTCAGAATACTTATATTGTCTGTTCTTGAGCCACTCACTGGACGTCTGGGGTTACGCATTACTCAATCAGGGAAAAAGCTCATCGCGACGGCAATTTAATAACAGTATGAGCAGGGACAAAACTGTGGTCCATGAGGAGCAAGCGTGACCAGAAGGCAGGGTGCGGCCACAATACGCCAGGCCAGAGAGTGGTCTGAATTGAGTGTGACTACTGCTTATTCATATGAGAAGGCGTTTCGCCATTGAAACCGAAAGAACCCGGCATGGTTAATGGTTAGGTTTGCCATCTGAGGGAGGTTAGACTGAACTTTCATGAGGTGCTGTGCTGGTCGTCTTAATGTTG
>NZ_JAVKPV010000054.1:0-644 GCF_040981075.1 Kocuria sp. CPCC 205263
ATAGAATTAAAGAAGCATTGGGGGAATTTATTATCTGGTTAACCAATAGAGTGACTGCAAATTCCCCGCTACCAGCAAAGGCTTCTGAATAGTTGAGACTGTTAGACTCTAGTATAACTGTAGATGCTTTATCATTGGTGAAGAGAGCATGCTCCACTAGTCTGATGCTTGTATAAGTACGACCTAATATATGACTTATTATTTGAACTTTCTCTTCGGAAAGAAGTTCGTTTCTATATAATTTTTCCTTTTTTCCCTTAAATGGTTTGCAACTGGATGAATTATTTTCAATTACTTCTTTTAAGATGTGGCTTCTTTTCCGCAAAAAGGTTTTCTTAGGATATAGATTAAAATCAGCATGATAGAAGAATTTGTCAAAGGCGCTTATTGATGGCCTAAAGTCGATATAGGTAACTATTTTATCAATTTGTTTCCATCGCGACTTTTGTTGATTAGGAGAAACAATGCTTTTTGGCATTTTTTTCATCCCGTCGCCTGCAAGTGGTCTGGATGTTTCCCAAAGATCAGGGTCATTAGGGTCAACGATCCGGGTTTTGATTACTTCGACAACTTCTTTGATTGAATAATCTAAATAACCATATATGAATCGTGATCTACCATCATCTTTTATTTCATCTATGTCA
>NZ_JAVKPV010000033.1:0-1417 GCF_040981075.1 Kocuria sp. CPCC 205263
CACCCCGGGAAGCAGCCGCTGCGCTGCCTCCCCTCACCTCCGGGCCGCATCGCAAGCGCCTCGGTCTCATCTCCGTCGTCGCCTGCTTCGGCGGCCTACTCTTCGGCTACGACACCGGGGTGATCAACGGTGCGCTCCGCCCGATGTCGGAGGAGCTCGGCCTCACCCCGTTCACCGAGGGCGTGGTCACCAGCTCGCTGGTCTTCGCCGCCGCCGTCGGCGCGCTGTCCGGCGGCCGCCTCTCGGACGCCTGGGGACGCCGCAAGACCATCCTCCTGCTGGCCGTCCTGTTCTTCGTCGGCACGATGATCGTCGTCTTCACCCCGAGCTACGAGATCCTCGTGGTGGGGCGTATCTGCCTGGGCCTGGCCGTGGGCGGCGCCTCGGGCGTGGTGCCCGTCTTCCTCGCGGAGCTGGCCCCCTACGAGATCCGCGGCTCGATCGCCGGACGCAACGAGGTGGCCATCGTGATCGGCCAGCTCTCGGCGTTCGTGATCAACGCGATCATCGGCAACGTCTTCAGCGACGTCACCGGGGTCTGGCGGATCATGTTCGCGATCTCCGCGCTGCCGGCCGTGGCGCTGTTCATCGGGATGCTCCGGATGCCGGAGTCCCCGCGCTGGCTCGTCGAGAAGGGCCGGCACGCCGAGGCCCTCGAGGTGCTCAAGACGGTGCGCTCCGAGGACCGGGCGATCGCCGAGCTCGGCGAGGTCGAGCACATCACCGAGGAGGAGCGCGCCGAGAACCAGATCGGGCTGGGTGCGATCCTGACCAACAAGCACCTGGTCCGCATCATGCTCGTCGGCATCGGCCTCGGCATCGCCCAGCAGCTCACCGGCATCAACTCGATCATGTACTACGGGCAGATCGTGCTGATCGAGTCGGGCTTCAGTGCGAACGCGGCCCTCATCGCCAACATCGCCCCCGGCGTGATCGCCGTGGTCGGCGGCTTCATCGCGCTGTACATGATGGACCGGCTCGACCGGCGCAAGACCTTCATGATCGGCCTCACCCTCACCACCACCTGCCACCTGCTGATCGGGATCGCCGCGATGACGCTGGAGGAGGGCAACCCGCTGCGGCCCTGGGTGATCCTGGCCCTCGTGGTGGCCTTCGTCGGCTCCATGCAGACGTTCCTCAACGTCGCGGTCTGGGTGTATCTCTCCGAGGTGTTCCCCCTGCACATGCGCGGCTTCGGGATCGGCGTGTCCATCTTCGCGCTGTGGGTCGCCAACGGCGTCCTCTCGCTCTACTTCCCTTCCCTGGTCGCCGCGGTCGGCATCACCGGCACGTTCTTCCTCTTCGCCGGAGTCGGCGTGCTGGCGCTGATCTTCGTCTACACCCAGGTCCCGGAGACCCGGGGACGCACGCTCGAGGCCCTCGAGGAGGACGTCTCGACCGGCGCGATCTACACGGT
>NZ_JAVKPV010000055.1:0-639 GCF_040981075.1 Kocuria sp. CPCC 205263
GACGCGCTCGAGGACGAACTGGACGACCGCCCCGTCGTCGCGCTGCTCAAGGGCCGCTCCAACTACGCGTGCCTGCACAAGGTCGAGGGCGGCTACCCGGACGACGACGGCGCCCTGTTCGACGTCCCCGGTTCGGGACCCGCCGCAGGGGGCGCGGATCGCCCCCTCGGTGGCTTGGCCCAGCAGGTGCTGCGGTTGCGGGAATGGGTCGAGACCACCGAGACCGGGGACCGGGACGACGTCCAGCCGGGTGTCACGGACGCCGCGTGGCGGCAGGTCTCCGTGACCGCCAAGGAGTGCCTGGGGCGCAAGTGCCCCCTCGTGGAGGAGTGCTTCGCCGAGCGCGCCCGGGCCGAGGCCGGCGAGGCGGAGGTGGTGATCACCAACCACGCGCTGCTCGCGATCAACGCGTTCGAGGGGCTCGCGGTCCTGCCCGAGCACGACGTCGTGATCGTTGACGAGGCCCATGAGCTGCGGGACCGGGTCACGGGTGCCGTGACCGCGTCGCTGTCCGCCGCCGCGGTACGAGCGGCGGCCACGGCCGTGCGCAAGCACACCGCGGCGTCGAGCGATGCACTCGAGAAGGCCGCGCAGGCCTTCGATCTCGCCTTCGACCCCGACCCGTCCGGACTGTTGCCA
>NZ_JAVKPV010000004.1:0-396682 GCF_040981075.1 Kocuria sp. CPCC 205263
GACACCGCCGGACCACACCACCAGGGTCGAGCCCCCGCACACCGTGCGGGGGCTCCCCGCATTTAACACCCATTGCCGGCGCGAGCTCTACGGCACAGGCCCTCATCGCACGGTGAGGGCCTGTCCGCGTCCCAGGGCCCCACTGCCGCCGGCGGAGTGAGCCGGACCCGCGGTACGGCCCCCGCTCCACGGACCGACCGCTGTCCGTCACAGAAGCGCGGGAACGGCTCTCGGCGCATAATGCGGGCATGGATGCGACCGACGATGAGTCCGAGACCCCGAAGGTGATGGAGCAGGACGAGCAGCCCACGGCGGTGGTGACGGGGACGGTGGCCATGGGCGAGCTGCGGGAGTTCTTCGACCGCGCCTTCGGCGAACTGGGACAGGCGATGGCCGACGGGGCGTTCGAGCCGACGGGTCCTCCGATGGCCGTCTACCACGGGGTCCCGGCGGAGACGGTGCACCTGGAGGTGGGTTTCCCGGTGCAGGAAGAGGTCTCCCCGAAGGGCGCAGTGGTGGCGGGCCGGCTGCCTGCCTCTCGCGTGGCGACGTCCGTGCACCGCGGCAACTACGACGACCTCGGACGATCCTGGCAGCATCTGGCGGAGTGGGCGGGGGGGCAGGGCCTCGCCCTCGGCGACCGCATGTGGGAGGTCTACGTGACCGAGCCGCGGCCGGGGGACGACCCTGCCGACATGGTCACCGAGCTCCACTGGATGCTTCGTCCCTGATATCCCACGGGCCGCTCGGCCCACGGCCGGGGAAGGCCGCGTGCCCAGGGCCCCGGGACTGTCCTCGTCAACTGGCCGGGTCGTACCCGAACTGCCGGAGTTCCTGCGGGCAGCGGCAGGCGGCGGCGAACGTCGCGGCCCACTCGAGTGCCGCCTCCCGCGAGGGCAGCTCGAGAACGGTGTAGCCGCCGTTGGTCGCCTCGTGGCGCGGATGCGTGCCCTCGGTGACGGTGCCGTCGGCGGCCACGAGCACCGGGTCCACGTCCTCGTCGATCCCGCCGCCGAAGACGTACACGCCCGCCGCCTTGGCCTCCTCGATGACGGCGTGCGAGGCCTCCACCACCGACTCGAAATCCTGCTCGGGGACCACCATGGCCTCACTCGGGAACGAGATCAGGTACTTCGTCATGGAAGGACTCCTCTGCTCCGGCGGCGCCGTCCCTCGGCTCCTCGGCGGGGCACCGCACGGGTGCCCCGCCCGATTATGGCTCCGGCGCCGGACCTCGGGTCAAGGCGGAGCTTCGAGAGCGGCCCGCGGCATCCGGTCGTGCGGGAGCGTCCGGGCGGACGCTTCCGACCTCCGCCCCGCCGTGGAAGGAGCCGGACGACTACCGAGCGGTCTGTGCGTCCGACAGTGTCAGCTTCGCCGGGATCTCCTGCGCGGATCCGGCCATGGTGCGCCGGCCGATGAGCTTGTTCATGACCACGGCGATGGCGCCGTCCCCGGTCACGTTCGTCGCGGTGCCGAAGGAGTCGATGGCGATGTACGTGGCGATCATCAGCGCCACCGCGGTCTCGTCGAAGCCGAGCATGCCCTGGAGCAGACCCACGGCGGCCATGATCGCCCCGCCGGGAACGCCCGGGGCGGCGACCATCGTGATCCCCAGCATGAGGATGAAGCCCACGTAGGCCACATCGTCGATCGGGGTGCCGGTGATGGTCATGACAGCCGTCGAGAACAGCACGATCTTCAGGGTGGACCCGGAGAGGTGGATCGTTGCGCTCAACGGGATCACGAAGCCTGCCACGGACGGGCGGACGCCGTTGGCCTCCGCGCACCTCAGGGTGACCGGGATGGTCGCGGCGGAGGACGACGTGCCCAGCGCTGTGGCGTAGGCCGGAAGCATGTTCTTCAGCAGGGTCGCGGGGTTGCGGCCCACGTAGATCCCCGCGACGACGTACTGGGCGACGAGGAGCACGACGGACAGGGCCAGGGCGACGAGCACCACCTTCGAGAAGGTGGCGACGACCACCAGGATCTGTCCGTTCATGGTGAGGCCCATGAACATCCCGAAGATGTAGAGGGGCAGCAGCGGGATGATGACCAGCTCCACGATGCGCATGATGATCCGACGCAGGTCGTCCATGCTCCGGTGGAGGGTGTCACCCGATATGAGGGTGATGCCCACCCCCAGGCAGAAGGCCAGGAGGAGCGCTGTCATGACGCCGAGCACGGGTTCCATCTCGAGCGTGAAGAAGCCGGCGAGGGCGCTCTCCTCCGGGTTGGCCAGGGCGTCGACGTCGCGCTCCCCGTCCAGCAGCCACGGGTATCCGGCGCGGGCGACGGCGAAGGCCAGCAGACCGGAGAGGACGGTGGAGGCGTACGCGATGGCGGCGGTCACGCCGAGCCACTTGCCGGCCCCTCTGCCGAGGTCGCCGATGGCCGGGGTGACGAGACCGACGATCAGCAGCGGGACGATGAAGCCGAGGAAAGCGCTGAAGAGGCCGTTGAACGTCAGGAAGACCCGGGCGAGCGGTTCGGGGAAGAACAGACCGCAGGCGACGCCCAGGACGATGCCGAGCAGCACGCGCACCAGGAGGTGGGACGTGAGGGGTTTTTTGGACATGAGCCCATCATCCGACGAGGGGCCGGCCGGGGACGAATCGGGACAGAGGGTCGTCGGACCTGCTTATACAATGGGAACGATCATCATGGCGGACCGTTCTCCGGCCACCGCCGACATCCACGAGAGCCGACCGGCACCGCGTCGGCACAGAGGAGCGGTACGTGTCCGAGTCTTTCCAGCACGGGTCCCGGGACGAGCGTCGGAACGGACATTCCGGCGACCGCCGGTCCGGCGGAGGAGCCGGGCGCGAGGGCGACCGGTCCGGCGCTCAGCCCCGACGCCGTTTCGACGAGGGGCGGCGCGGTCCGGCTCGCGACGGCGAGGCGCGCGGACGCAACTCCGAGGACCGCGGAGCCGCCGACCGGCCCGGCCGCGACCGTCGGGACGACCGCAGTGGCGGGTACGCGCCGCGCGGTGACCGGCGGGACGACCGGCCGGGTGAGCGGGGGCCGCGCCGTGAGGGCGAGGGTCGCCGCGACGATCGGCAGGACGAGCGTCGTGGTGGGTACGCCCCGCGCGGTGACCGTCGCGATGATCGCCAGGAGGACCGTCGTGGTGGGTACGCCCCGCGAGGAGGCCGTCGCGATGACCGCCAGGACGAGCGTCGTGGTGGGTACGCCCCGCGCGGTGACCGGCGGGACGACCGGCCGGGTGAGCGGGGGCCGCGCCGTGAGGGCGAGGGCTACCGCGGCCGTCGCGATGACCGCCAGGACGACCGCCAGGACGACCGCCAGGACGACCGCCGCGGCGGGTACGCCCCGCGAGGAGGCCGTCGCGATGACCGCCAGGACGAGCGTCGTGGTGGGTACGCCCCGCGCGGTGACCGGCGGGACGACCGGCCGGGTGAGCGGGGGCCGCGCCGTGAGGGCGAGGGCTACCGCGGCCGTCGCGATGACCGCCAGGACGAGCGTCGTGGTGGGTACGCCCCGCGCGGTGACCGGCGGGACGACCGGCCGGGTGAGCGGGGGCCGCGCCGTGAGGGCGAGGGCTACCGCGGCCGTCGCGATGACCGCCAGGACGAGCGTCGTGGTGGGTACGCCCCGCGCGGTGACCGCCGCGGCGGATTCCCGGACCGCGACGAGGGCTACCGGAGCCGGCGTGACGACCGGGACGACGTCTCGACCCACCGTCACCGGGCACCCGAGGTGGACGAGGACATCACGGGTCGCGAGCTCGACAAGCCGACCCGTGCCCAGCTGGGGGCGCTCGAGCCGCGCAACGCCGAGGCCGTCGCCAAGCACCTGGTCATGGCCGGGCGCTACCTGCTCGACGTCCCCGAGCTCGCGCTCGAGCACGCACAGGCCGCGGGACGGCGCGGCGGCCGCATCGCCGCGGTGCGGGAGGCGACCGGCGTCGCGGCGTACGAGGCGGGTGACTACGCACTGGCGCTCAAGGAGCTGCGCACGTTCCGCCGGATGACCGGAGCCGACATCCACCTGCCCCTGATGGTCGACTGCGAGCGGGCCCTCGGACGCCTGGACAAGGCCGTGGAGCTCGCGACGTCCGAGGCCGTGCAGTCGCTCGAGCCCAGCGAGAAGGTGGAGCTGGCCATCGTCCTGGCCGGCATGCGCCGGGACCAGGGAGACGCCCAGGGTGCGGTGGACGCGCTGAGCATCCCGCAGCTGGACAGGAACCGGGGCTTCCCGTACAGCCCCCGGCTGTTCCGTGCCTACGCCGAGGCCCTGCGGGGCGTAGGGAGGGACCGCGAGGCCCTGACCTGGGACCGGCAGGCCGTGGTGGCCGAGGCCGCCCTCGGGACGGGGCAGTTCGCCGAGCCGGAGATCGTCGACTTCGACGACGAGGAGGAGACCGAGCAGGTGCCGGCCGGCGGCGTCGTCCTGGCCGACGCCGAGGAGACGGCCCAGGACCCGACCTCGGACCCGGCGGACGCACCGGTCCCGGACGCGGCCGAGGTCGCCGGCGACGATCCGGGCCTCGACCCCGACGGCGGGGCGGACGACGAGACCGAGGACGTGCTCGACGAGGGCACCGAGGAGGAACCGGACCTGGAGCCGGACGACGAGGCGGAGGGCTCGGAGCACGACCTGGACCCGGACGACGACTTCGAGGGCGGCTCCGAGGCCGATCTCGACCCGGACGACGACGCGGATCTCACGGACCTCGGCGGCGACGACGCGAGTGACGAGGCGAGCGACGGCACGGACGGCGGCCCGCAGCGTGGCTGAGCGGCTGCTCGACCGGTACGACGCCGTCCTGAGCGATCTGGACGGCGTCGTCTACGCCGGCCCGCACGCCATCCCCGGCGCACCGGAGGTCCTCCGCCGGATCTCCGCGGACGGCGTGCCCGTGGTGTTCGTGACGAACAACGCCTCGCGCTCCGTCGCGACGGTCGCCGAGCACCTGACAGAGCTGGGCGTGCCCACGGGCCCGGACGGCGTGGTGAGCGCCGCGCAGGCGGGAGCCGAGCTCCTGGCGCAGCGGGTCCCGGCCGGCACCGCGGTGCTCGTCACCGGCTCCCAGGCCCTGGCCGACGTCGTCGCGGAGGCCGGGCTGGTCCCGGTCCGCGCCCAGTCCGACGAGCCCCGCGCCGTGATCCAGGGCTTCGACCCCGGCCTGGGCTGGGCCGAGCTGGCCGAGGCCGCTTACACGCTGGCCGACCCGGACGTGCTGTGGGTCGCCACCAACACCGACCGCACCATCCCGCAGGCCCGCGGTCTGGCGCCCGGCAACGGCACGCTCGTGGCCGCCGTGGCGGCCACGACGGCGCGGCCGCCGGTCGTGGCCGGCAAGCCGGAGGCCCCCATCTTCCGCACCGCCGCCGAGCGGGCGGGCAGCGCCCGGCCCGTGGTGCTGGGGGACCGGCTGGACACCGACATCCGGGGCGGCATCGCCGCCGGCTTCGCGACGATCGCGGTCCTCACCGGGGTGGACACCGTGTACACGATCCTCGCCGCGTGCACCGCGGAGCGCCCGGACCACGTCGTCGGGACCCTGCACGCGCTCTTCGAGCCGTACCCCGACGTCGAGGTCTCGTCCTCGGCCGGAGCGCACTCCGCGCGCTGCGGGGCGGCGGAGGCCGAGACCGACGGCACGCGGCTGCGGATCCGCGGCGCCCAGGACGACCTCGACGCCTGGCGGGCCGCGTGCGCGGCCTGGTGGGCGGCGCACCCCGACACCGACGTCCCCGTGGTTCCGGACCCCGAGTGGGAGGCGGGCGAGTGACCGGGGGCGCCGGGGCGCAGCGCGCGGCCGGGGACGACGGCCCAGCCCTGCGCCCGACCGGTCACGCCCGGGTGGACGCCGTGCTGGACCGTGCCGGTGAGCTGGAGGCGCTGCCCGTCGCGGAGCACCCCGGCCGCTACGACGAGCTGCACGCGGCACTCGTCGCCGAGCTCGACGCCGAGCCCGGCACGGTCCCCGCCGGCCTCGCGCCGCGACCCGGCACCGGACAGGAGGAGGCGGCGCACCGGTGAGCTCCCGTCTCGACCAGGAGCTGACCGCGCGGGCGCTGGCCCGCTCCCGCACGATCGCCGCCCGGTGGATCGGCGAGGGCCGGGTCCTCGTGAACGGCCGCCCCGTGACCAAGCCCTCCGTCCGGGTCGGCCCCGAGGACCTGCTGGAGGTCCGGCCCGCGGACGTCCCGGACTACGTCAGCCGGGCCGGGCACAAGCTCGCCGGAGCGCTCGCGGCCTTCCCGGACATCGACGTGGCGGGCAAGCGGTGCCTCGACGCCGGCGCCTCGACGGGCGGGTTCACCGACGTGCTGCTGCGGCGGGGCGCCCGGGAGGTGGTCGCCGTGGACGTGGGCCACGACCAGCTCGACCCCTCGCTCCGGGCAGACCCCCGGGTCCGGGTGCTGGAGGGCATGAACGTGCGCTGGATGCGCCCCGAGGACATCGGCGGCCCGGCGGAGCTCACGGTCTGCGACCTGTCCTTCATCTCGCTCACCCTGGTCCTGGAGCCGCTGGCGGCGGCCACGGTGCCGGGCGGTGACCTCGTGCTCATGGTCAAGCCGCAGTTCGAGGTCGGCGCCGAACGCCTCGCGCGCACGGGGGTGGTCACGAGCGAGCAGGAGCGGGCCCGGGCCGTCGAGGCCGTGGCCGCCGCTGCCCGGACCCACGGACTGTCGGTCCGGGGCCGGGAGCGCAGCCCGCTGCCGGGGCAGGACGGCAACCACGAGTTCTTCCTGTGGTGCCGCCGGGACCAGCCGTCCTGACTGTCCCCGCCCTCGCGTAGGGTGGTGAGCGGTGCCCGGTCCGCGGGCACGGCGTGCGCCACGGGCCGGTCCCGGTCCTGACGACGCCCGCGCGCACCGAGCAGTCGAGAACGGGAGGACCCGGTGAGCAGAAAGATCCTGGTCATGGCCCACATGGGCCGGCAAGAGGCCAAGGACGCCGCCCGCGACTCCTGTCTCCAGCTGCACGAGGCCGGCCTGGTGCCGGTGATCTCGCGGGCGGACCTCGAGGCGCTCCAGGAAGACGCGGAGCCGCTCGCGCCCGTGGAGGTCATCGAGGAGGACGTCTCCCTGCGGGAGATCGAGCTCGTCATGGTGCTCGGCGGGGACGGGTCCATTTTGCGCGCCGCCGAACTGGTGCGCAGCGTGGACACCCCGCTGCTCGGGGTCAACCTGGGCCACGTGGGCTTCCTCGCCGAGAGCGAGCGCTCCGACCTGCGCGAGTCCGTGGAGGCCATCGTGGACGGGCGCTACACGGTGGAGCAGCGCATGACGATCGACGTCACCGTGTGGCAGGGCGAGAAGAAGGTCCTGCACACCTGGGCGCTGAACGAGGCCTCGGTGGAGAAGGGCGACCGCGAGAAGATGGTCGAGGTGGTCATCGAGGTGGACCGCCGGCCGCTGAGCACCTTCGGGTGCGACGGCGTGGTCCTCGCCACCCCGACCGGCTCCACCGCCTACGCGTTCTCCGCGGGCGGGCCCGTGGTCTGGCCCGAGGTCGAGGCGCTGCTCATGGTGCCCCTCAGCGCCCACGCCCTGTTCTCCCGGCCCCTGGTCATCTCCCCGAACTCCATGATGGCCGTCGAGGTCCTCACCCGCACCGACGCCCGCGGCGTGCTGTGGTGCGACGGCCGCCGGACCACCGAGCTGCCGCCGGGCTCCCGGATCGAGGTGGTGCGCTCCCCGAAGGCGGTCAACCTCGCGCGGATGCACCTCACCCCCTTCTCGGAGCGGCTCGTGCGGAAGTTCGAGCTGCCCACGAGCGGCTGGCGGGGGCCGGTGCCCCCGCACGAGGCGGCCGCGGCGCGGACCACGGCCCTGCCCACCGTCCGCGGCGACGAGGCACAGGAGCAGCAGAAGTCCACCGTCGGGCACGAGATGCCGCACGAGCCGGACGCCCCGGCGCCCACTGCACCCGCGACGAGTCCGGGGAGGCCGGCTGAATGATCGAGGAGATCCGCATCCACGACCTCGGGGTCATCACCGACGCCGTGCTGCCCCTCGGCCCGGGGCTGAGCATCCTCTCCGGTGAGACCGGCGCGGGCAAGACCATGGTGGTGACCGCCCTCGGGATGCTGCTGGGCAACCGCTCCGACGCCGGCGCCGTGCGCTCCGGGGCGCCCAAGGCCGTCGCCGAGGCCGTCGTGCGGGTGCCGGCCGGCCATCCCGCCGCGGTCCTCGTCGAGGACGCCGGCGGCGCGGTCGACGTCGAGGCCGTCGGGGACGCCGAGGAGGCCCTCGTCACCGTCGCGCGGACGGTGACCGCGGAGGGGCGCAGCCGCGCCCACGTCGGTGGCCGCTCCGCTCCCGTGGGCACCCTCTCCGCGGTGGGCCAGACCCTGGTCGCGGTGCACGGCCAGTCCGACCAGCTGCGGCTGAGGTCCCCGGCCGCCCAGCGCCACGCCCTGGACCAGTACGCGGGGGAGGAGCTGGCCGCCGAGCTGCGCCGCTACCGGGAGCGCCTCGCCGAGTACCGCTCCGTGCAGCAGACCCTGCGCGAGGTCACCGAGCACGGCCGCGAACGTGCCCTCGAGGCGCAGAGCCTGCAGGGCGCCCTCGAGGAGATCGACGCGGTGGACCCCCAGCCCGGCGAGGACGAGCGCCTCGACCAGGAGAGCCAGAAGCTGACCAACCTCGAGCAGCTGCGCGCCGCCGCCCTCACGGCCCACGCCGCTCTCAGCGGCGGGGAGTTCGCCGACGCCGACACCCCGGACGCGACCGCCCTCGTGGCGGCGGCGCACCGGGCCCTGGAGCAGGAGGCCGGCTCCGACCGTGATCTCGAGGAGCTGTCGGGGCGGGTCGCCGAGCTGGCCGTGCTCGTCAACGACATCGCCGCGGACCTCTCGGGCTACGCCTCGGGGCTCGACGACGAGGGCCCCGCCCGCCTGGCCGAGGTGGAGTCCCGGCGGGCCAAGCTCAAGTCCCTGACCCGCAAGTACGGCGCCACCGTGGACGAGGTCCTCGACTGGGCGGGGCGCTCGCGGGCGCGCCTCGACGAGCTCACCGACGACCCCGCGCGGGAGCAGGAGCTCCGGGCGCGGCTCGAGCAGCTGCACGCCGAGCTGAGCGAGCTGGCCGCGCGGATGACCGAACGGCGCCGGGACGCCGCCCACCGGCTCTCCGGGGCCGTCAGCTCCGAGCTCACGGCGCTGGCCATGCCCAACGCCTCCCTCGTCATCGAGGTCGAGCCCACCGAGGAGTTCTCCGGCCACGGGAGGGACGAGATCTCGTTCCTCCTCAGACCGCACGCCGCCGCCGCACCCCGGCCCCTCGGCAAGGGCGCCTCCGGCGGCGAGCTGTCCCGCCTCATGCTCGCCATCGAGGTGGTCCTCGCCGCCGTGGACCCCGTGCCCACCTTCGTCTTCGACGAGGTGGACTCGGGCGTGGGCGGCAAGGCCGCCGTGGAGATCGGCCGCCGGCTGAAGATGCTCGCCCAGCACGTCCAGGTCCTCGTGGTCACGCACCTGCCGCAGGTCGCGGCGTTCGCCGACCAGCACATCCTCGTCACCAAGAGCACGGACGCCACGGTCAGCGACGTGCGCGTGCTCGACGCGGAGGAGCGCGTGGTGGAGCTCGCCCGCATGCTCGCCGGCCACGAGGACTCCGCGGCGGCCCGTGAGCACGCCCGGGAACTCGTCCGCGGCGCGGTGCTCTGAGGTGCCGCCGCCCGGTGATCCCCAGCACGCAACCGACGTCCTGAGCGGACAAGAATGATAGGGTCGAATTCCGTGGTGAATGCAAACGAAGCCGCCCACGAGGCCGGCGCACAGCAGACCGAAAACCAGCGACCGGGCAAGGTGACCCGCCAGATCTTCGTGACGGGCGGCGTGGCCTCCTCCCTCGGCAAGGGCCTGACGGCCTCGTCCCTCGGGATGCTGCTGCGGGCGCGCGGGCTCTCCGTGACGATGCAGAAGTTGGATCCGTACCTCAACGTCGATCCGGGCACCATGAACCCCTTCCAGCACGGCGAGGTCTTCGTGACCGACGACGGGGCGGAGACCGACCTCGACATCGGCCACTACGAGCGGTTCCTCGACGAGAACCTCGACGCCTCGGCGAACGTGACCACCGGACAGGTGTACTCCACGGTCATCGCCAAGGAGCGCCGCGGCGAGTACCTCGGGGACACCGTCCAGGTCATCCCCCACATCACCGACGAGCTGAAGAACCGCATGCGCCGCCGCGCGCAGGGCGAGGACCAGCCGGACATCATCATCACCGAGATCGGCGGCACGGTCGGCGACATCGAGTCCCAGCCGTTCCTCGAGGCCGCGCGTCAGGTCCGCCAGGACGTCGGCCGCCGCAACGTGTTCTACCTGCACGTCTCGCTGATCCCGTACATCGGGCCCTCGGGCGAGCTGAAGACCAAGCCGACACAGCACTCCGTGGCGGCGCTGCGCGGGCTCGGCATCCAGCCGGACGCACTGGTGCTGCGCTCCGACCGGCAGGTCCCCGACACGATGCTGCGCAAGATCGGCAACGCCTGCGACGTCGACCACGACGCCGTGATCTCCTGCCCCGACGCCCCGAGCATCTACGACATCCCCCGGACCCTGCACACCCAGGGGCTCGACACCTACATCCTCGACTACCTGGGGCTGGACTACCGGGACGCGGACCTGGCGCAGTGGGAGCGGCTGCTCAAGGCCGTGCACGAGCCCTCCCACTTCGTCACGGTGGCCATGGTCGGCAAGTACATCGACCTGCCGGACGCCTACCTGTCGGTCTCCGAGGCCCTGCGGGCCGGCGGCTTCGCCAACGACGCCCGCGTGAAGATCAAGTGGGTGGCCTCGGACCTGTGCGAGACGCCGGAGGGCGCCCAGCGCGAGCTCGGCGACGTCGACGCGATCTGCGTCCCCGGGGGCTTCGGCATCCGCGGCATCGAGGGCAAGCTCGGCACCCTGCGCTTCGCCCGGGAGCACCGCATCCCGACCCTCGGGCTGTGCCTGGGCCTGCAGTGCATGGTCATCGAGTTCGCCCGCTCGGAACTCGGCCTGGCCGGGGCCTCCTCGAGCGAGTTCGAGCCGGAGACCGCCCACCCGGTCGTGGCGACCATGGACGAGCAGAAGCAGTTCGTCGAGGGAGCCGGCGACCTCGGCGGCACCATGCGGCTCGGCCTCTACGACGCGCAGCTGCGGCCCGGGTCCGTCGTGGCCGGCGCCTACGGCTCCACCGAGGTCAAGGAGCGCCACCGCCACCGCTACGAGGTCAACAACGAATACCGCGAGCGCCTCGAGGAGGCGGGGCTCGTGATCTCCGGAACCTCCCCGGGCGGCACCCTCGTGGAGTTCGTGGAGCTGCCCGCCGACGTGCACCCGTACTACGTGGGCACCCAGGCGCACCCCGAGCTCATGTCCCGCCCGACCCGCCCGCACCCGCTGTTCGACGGGCTCGTCAAGGCGGCCCTCGAGCGCCGTGAGGCCGAGGGCCGCTGAGCCCCCGCCCGTCACCGCACGGGCGTCCCGGTGCAGGCGCCGGTCCTCGCGAGGACCGGCGCCTGCACCGTCTCCCCACCCGCACCCCGCCCGCCGCTCCCGTCGCCCCGCGACGGCGGCCGCTCCGAAAGGGACCCCATGGACATCCGCCACCTCGCACCCGAGGAGCTCTCCGACCAGCTCAGCGACCGCCGCACGGTGTCCTCCGAGACGGTCTACGAGGGCTTCATCTGGGACGTCCGGCGCGACGAGTTCGAGCTCGCCCGGGGGGAGGACCCGCTGCGGCGCGACTACATCACCCACCCCGGCGCTGTGTCCGTGCTCGTGCTCAACGACCACGACGAAGTGTTCCTGATCAACCAGTACCGCCGGCCGGTCGGGATGACCATGTGGGAGATCCCCGCCGGCCTGCTCGACGTCGAGGGGGAGGACCCCGCCGTGGCGGCCCAGCGGGAGCTCGCGGAGGAGGCCGATCTGCGGGCCGAGCGCTGGGACGTGCTCGTGGACTTCCACAACAGCCCCGGTTCCTCCTCGGAGGCCAACCGGATCTTCCTGGCCCGTGGTCTCAGCGACGTCCCCGACCACGAGCTCCACGAGCGGGACGGCGAGGAGGCGGAGATCCACGGGGCGTGGGTCCCGCTCGACGGCGCGGTGCGGGCGGTGCTGGAGGGCCGGCTGAACTCGCCCGCCGCGGTGATCGGCGTCCTCGCCGCCCACGCCGCCCGGGCGGAGGGCTACCGGTCCCTGCGCCCGGCCGACGCCCCGTGGCCCGGTCACCCCGACCTCCGGTGACCGGCCTCCCCACCGACGGGACGTCCGGGACCTCGCCCGGCGCCCCGTCCGGTGACCACCCCGGCGACGCGTTCGACCGCGCCCTGGAGCGCTATCTGCAGCACCTGGCTGTCGAACGGGGCCTGGCCGCCAACACACTGGCCGCCTACCGCCGGGACCTGCGCCGCTACGCCGAGCACCTCCGCGAGCGGACGGACCCGCCCGTGACCACCCTGGAGGGCATCACCACCGGTCACGTGCGCGACTTCCTCCGGGACCTGTCCGCCGGGTCGCTGGACAGCGAGCCCCTGAGCACCCGCAGCGCCGCCCGCACCCTTGTGGCGGTCCGGGGCGCCCACCGGTTCTGGGTCCTCGAGGGGATGACGCGCACGGACCCCGCGGCCCCCGTCCAGCCGCCCACGCCCGGGATGCGCCTGCCCAAGGCCGTCCCGGTCGAGCAGGTCACCGCGCTGCTCGAGTCGACCGGCACCGACACCCCCCAGCAGCTGCGCGACCGGGCGCTGCTGGAGCTGCTCTACTCGACGGGCGCCCGGATCTCGGAGGCGACCGGCCTCGACGTCGACGACCTCTCCCGGGCCGTGCGCCGCAGCGGGGAACCGGAGGAGAGCGGAGCGGGGATGCCCTTCGTGCGGCTGTTCGGCAAGGGCGGCAAGGAGCGGATGGTGCCGCTGGGCTCGTGGGCCGTGCGCGCCGTGGACGAGTGGCTCGTGCGGGGCCGGCCCGCGCTCGCCGCCCGGGGACGAGGCACCCCCGCGCTGTTCCTCAACGCCCGGGGCGGGCGGATCAGCCGCCAGACGGCGTGGACCACGGTGAAGAGCGCGGCGGAGCGGGTGGGCCTGGGCGACCGGATCACCCCGCACACGCTGCGGCACTCCTTCGCGACCCACCTCCTCGAGGGCGGCGCCGACCTGCGGGTCGTCCAGGAGCTGCTCGGCCACGCGTCGGTCAGCACCACCCAGGTCTACACCCTGGTGACCGTCGACTCCCTGCGCGAGGTCTACGCCGCCGCCCACCCCCGCGCCCGGTAGCCGGGGCGGGTCACCGGCAGCGCGTCCCGGAGGGGTCACACACGCGCCGGTGCTATCGGGAAGGCCTGCCGGCGGCCTAGCCTGGACGCACGCCCGAGCGCTCCGCTCGGCGGACGGACGGGGACGTCATGCGCGAGACCACGCGGCACAGCACACGGCAGACCACGCAGCCCGGCACGCGCAGGACCGGGCGGACGGGCCGGACGCTGCTCGTCCTGCTGTTCGCCCTGGGACTGGCTCTCCCGGGGCTCGGCACCCCGGCGTTCGGGGCCACGGCGATCCAGGCCGAGCACCAGCGGCTCGGGGGAGCGGACGGCCGGCTCGGCCGGGCCCTGGGGGCCGAGCGGTGCGGGCTCGTCCGGAGCGGCTGCTACCAGAAGTTCGAGCGTGGGACCATCCACTGGTCCCCGCGGACCGGGGCCCGTCCCACGTGGGGTGCGATCCGTGCGGCGTGGGCCGCGCAGGACCACGAGCGGGGGCCGCTGGGCTACCCCGTGAGCCGTGAGGTGTGCGGACTGCGCGACGCCGGCTGCCACCAGGCCTTCGAGGGCGGGGTCGTGGTGTGGTCGCGGCCGAGCGGGGCGCATCCCACCGGCGGCGGCATCCGGGCGGCCTGGCTGCGCCACGGCGCAGAGCACGGCGCCCTGGGGTATCCGGTCTCGGCGGAGTCCTGCACGGGCGGCGGCTGCCGGCAGACCTTCCAGCGCGGGTCCGTCAGCTGGACCCGCGGCGCCGGGACCCGGGTGGTCCGGGAGATCGACCGTGCCGCGTCGGTGTACGTCGTCGTCAACAAGCGCCGCCCCCTCGACCCGGCCGATCACGTGCCGCGCCCCCTCGAGTCCATGGGCGGGCAGCTCCTGCGAGCGGACGCCGCCGCGGCGTTCCGGCGGATGCAGCGGGCCGCGGCGGCGGACGGGGCGCCCCTGACCGCGGTCAGCGGCTACCGCTCCTACGCCACGCAGGCCGGCCTCTACCGCGACTACGTGGCGCGCTACGGGCAGGCGCAGGCGGACCTGATCTCGGCGAGGCCGGGTCACAGCGAGCACCAGACCGGGCTGGTCATGGACATCGGCGACCCTAGCGGGGAGTGCGGTCTGCAGAGCTGCTTCGAGGGGACCCCGGCCGGGGCGTGGGCGCGCGAGCACGCCCACGAGCACGGCTTCGTCGTGCGGTATCCCCGCGGCCGGACCGCGACCACCGGCTACGCCTACGAGCCGTGGCACCTGCGCTACGTCGGCGTGCACGTGGCCTCCGGCATGGTCGACCAGGACATCCCCACGCTCGAGCACTACATGGGGCTGCCCGCGGCGCCCACCTACTGAGCCCGCCGCGTCCCGCGCGGACGTCTCCCGTCCGGACGGTCGCGGGACGGGGGCAGGCCGGCGGGGAGGGACGGGCCGGGGGCGGGTCCGCGGACCCGCCCCCGGCCCGTCGCGCTACAGGTGCCGCTCGTCCGGGCCGTTGTACTCGGACAGCGGGCGGATCAGGGAGTTGGCGGCCACCTGCTCCATGACGTGCGCGGTCCAGCCGGTGATCCGGGCGGCGACGAACAGCGGGGTGAACGTGGGGATGTCGAAGCCCATGAGCCAGTAGGTGGGACCGGCCGGGTAGTCGAGGTTCGGCTTGATGCCCTTCGCCTGGTCCATGGACCGCTCGAGCCCGTTGTACAGGCCCAGCAGCTCGCCCCGGCCGTAGTGGGCGACCATCGTGTCCAGGGCCGCCTTCATGGTGGGCACCCGCGAGTCACCGTGCTTGTACACGCGGTGGCCGAAGCCCATGACCTTCTTCTTCGCCGCCAGGGCCTCGTCCATCCAGGCCTTGGCGCGGGCCTCGGCCTCGGCCTCGGTCTCCTCCTTGCGGATGCCCAGCTCCACGAACGTCTCCATGACGGCCTCGTTGGCCCCGCCGTGCAGCGGCCCCTTGAGCGCGCCGATGGCGGCCGTGACCGCCGAGTGCAGGTCCGACAGGGTCGAGGTCACCACCCGGGCCGTGAACGTCGAGGCGTTGAAGGAGTGCTCGGCGTAGAGGATCATCGACACGTTGAACGCCTCGACGACCTCGGGGTCGGCCTCCTCGCCGAAGGCCATCCACAGGAAGTTCGCCGAGTAGTCGAGGTCGTCGCGCGGCTCCACCACGTCCTGGCCGCGGCGGCGACGCTGGTCGTAGCAGACGACGGCGGGCATCGCCGCGAACAGCTTCTGCGCCTTGGCCAGGTTCGCCGCAGGGGTGGAGTCCTCGGCCTGCGGGTCCTGGGCGCCCAGGACGGAGGCCGCGGTGCGGCAGACGTCCATGGGGTGGCAGGTGGTCGGCAGGGCGTCAATGATCGCCTTGAGCTCGGGCGTCAGCGCCCGGTGCTCCCGCTCCCGGGCCCGGAACTCCGCCAGCTCCTCGTCCGTGGGCAGCTCGCCGTTCCACAGCAACAGGGCGACCTGCTCGAAGGAGCAGTTCGCCGCGAGCTCCTGGACGGGATATCCGCGGTAGAGCAGGGAGTTGGTGTCCGGGTTGACCTTGGAGATGGCCGTGTAGTCGGCGACGACGCCGGCCAGTCCCTTGTGGACCTCGCTCTGGGTCTCGGTCATGGTGGTCTCCTTCACGTGGTCGGTGCGGTGGGTGCGGTCAGTGGTGCAGTCCGGGGACCTCGAAGTCGAAGACCCCGGAGTCGAACTGGTTGTACCCGTTGTAGTCCACCAGCTCGTAGAGCCGGGCGCGAGTGAGCATCTCCGGCACGGCCGCCTCCTGGGTGCCGTCGGTGCGGAGGGTGTCCAGCACGCGCTCCATGGCGCCCAGGGCGGCGCGCATCAGGGTCACCGGGTAGATGATCATGTTCACCCCGGCGTCCTGGAGCTGGTCGGCGGTGAACAGCTGCGACTTCCCGAACTCGGTCATGTTCGCCAGGATCGGCACGTCCACCGCGGCCCGCATCGCCTCGAACTCCGAGAGGTCGGCCATCGCCTCGGGGAAGATCGCGTCCGCTCCGGCGTCCACCAGTGCCCGGGCCCGGTCGGTGGCGGCGTCCAGGCCCTCGACGCCGCGGATGTCGGTGCGGGCCATGATTAGGAAGTTCGGGTCCCTGCGGGCCTCGGCGGCGGCCCGGATCCGCTTGACGGCGGTGGCCAGGTCCACGACGTTCTTGCCATCCAGGTGGCCGCAGCGCTTGGGGTTGAACTGGTCCTCGATGTGGCACCCGGCCAGGCCGGCGTTCTCGAGCTCCTGGACGGTGCGGGCCACGTTCATGGGCTCGCCGAAACCGGTGTCGGCGTCCACGAGGCACGGCAGGTCGGTCACCCGGGCGATCTGCCCGGCCCGGGCAGCCACCTCGGACAGGGCGGTGAGCCCGATGTCGGGGAAGCCCAGCTCGTTGGCGAGCACGGCCCCGGAGATGTAGACGCCGTCGAAGCCCTGCTCCTGGATCAGTTTCGTGGACAGCGGGGTGTAGGCGCCGGGGAAGCGGACGGTGCGGGGGCCGGCCAGCATCTCGCGCAGGGCGATCCGCTTGGCCTCGGGGGTGGTGGTGGAGAACAGCATGGCTCTAGAAGATTCCCTTCGTGCCGGTGCGCAGGTCGACGGAGGCGGTGACGTTGAGGGCGTCGAGCTCGCCGGCGCCCAGGGCCGGGAGGTTCTCGGCGGCGGCGATGAAGCGCTCCAGCTCGTCGTCGGCGACGATCCCGGCGGCGAGGGTGCGCAGCTTGGTGACGTACTGCTCGCGGGCGAACGGGCGGGCGCCCAGCGGGTGGGCGTCGGCCACGGCGATCTCCTCGACCACGGTGGAGCCGTCGGTCAGGGTGATCTCGGCCCGTCCGCCGAAGGCCTTCTCGGCCGGGTCCAGGGAGTGGTAGCGGCGGGTCCACTCGGCGTCCTCGGCCGTGGTGACCTTGTTCCACAGGGCCACGGTGTCGGGCCGGCCGGCGCGCTCGGGGGCGTAGGAGTCCACGTGGTCCCAGTGCCCGTCTTGGAGCGCGACGGTGAAGATGTAGGGGATCGAGTGGTCGAGGGTCTCCCGGGTGGCCGTCGGGTCGTACTTCTGCGGGTCGTTGGCCCCGGAGCCGATCACGTAGTGGGTGTGGTGGGAGGTGTGCAGCACGATGCGCTCGATCCGGGCCGGGTCGGCCAGCTCGGGGCGCTCGCGGTGCAGCTTGCGGGCCAGGTCGATCCAGGCCTGCGCCTGGTACTCCGCCGAGTGCTCCTTGGTGTAGGTGTCCAGGATCGCGGCCTTGGCCTCGCCCGGGGCCGGCAGCGGCACCTCGTAGGCGGCGCCGGGGCCGTCCAGCAGCCAGGCGATGACCCCGTCCTCGCCCTCGTAGATGGGGGTGGGGGAGGTCTGCCCGCGCATCGCGCGGTCCACGGCCTCCACGGCCATCTTCCCGGCGAAGGCCGGGGCGTGGGCCTTCCAGGTGGAGATCTCGCCCTTGCGGGACTGGCGGGTCGCGGTGGTGGTGTGCAGGCCCTGGCCGATGGCGTGGAAGACCGTCTTCACGGGAAGGCCGAGCAGGGTGCCGATTCCGGCCGCCGCGGACGGGCCGAGGTGGGCGACGTGGTCGATCTTGTGGGCGTGCAAGCAGATGGCCTTCACGAGGTCCACCTGCAGCTCGTAGCCGGTGGCGATGCCGCGGACCAGGTCGTGGCCGGTGGCCCCCACGTGCTGGGCCACGGCCAGGATCGGCGGGATGTTGTCGCCGGGGTGGGAGTACTCGGCGGCCAGGAACGTGTCGTGGTAGTCGAGCTCGCGCACGGCCACGCCGTTGGCCCACGCCGCCCACTCGGGGGAGACCTTGCGCGTGGCGGTGTCCACGCCGTAGAGGCCCGAGCCCGTGCCGCCCGGGGTCGGCACATGGGCCAGGGCCTGGTCCCGGGCGGAGACGATCGGTGCCCGGTTGAGCGAGGCGATCGCCACCGAGGCGTTGTCCAGGACCCGGTTGATCACCATCTCCGTCACCTCGGGCGTGACCTCGACCGGGTCCGCGGCGACCTCGGCCATCTTCCAGGCCAGCTGCTCCTCGCGGGGCAGGTTGTCCTTGGACGGGTGGACGCGCACGGAATGGAGAACGGTCATGGGAGTTCCTCTCGTGGAGACGGACGACCGCCGGCAGCGGTCGAAGGGGTGTCCGCGCTCAGCCGGCGGCCTCGAGCGGGGGAGCGGGCTGGACCCACTCCCGGACAGGGGTGGTTAGGACGGCCTGCAGCGAGTTGGCCAGGTGCACACGGGTCGCCGCCTCGGCGAGCTCCTCGGAGCCCTCCGCGACGGCGCGGGCGATCTGGGCGTGCTCGGCGGCGGCGCGCGCGAGCCGGTCGGGGTTGGTGCGGGAGAGCTTGCGCACCCGGGCCAGGTGCAGGCGCAGGGAGCGCTGGGCCGCGGTGAGGTACGGATTGGCCGTGGCCTCGTCGATGGCCCGGTCCATGCGCTCCACGAGGTCGTAGTACCCGGCCCGGTCGATGCCCGGCCCGTGGAGCTGGGCCACGACCGCCTCGAGCTCGGCGGCCAGCTCCTGGAACGCGACGGGGTCGCGGCGCCGGGCGGCCAGCCGGGCCGCCCGGCAGTCGAGGGCCTCCCGCAGCTCGAACAGGGCTCGGACGTCCTCGAGGGAGACCTGGGAGACCACGACGCCGCGGCCCCGGTGCGCCTCCGCGAGACCGTCGGCGGTGAGCCGGCTGAGGGCCTCGCGGATCGGCGTGCGCGAGATGCCGAAGCGCTCCGACTGCTCGACCTCGCCGAGCACCTGGCCCGGGAGCAGCCGCCACTCGACGATGTCCTCGCGCAGGGCCTCGTAGGCGCGGTCGCTGGCTCGCACGGCTCCCTCCTCGCTCTTGTCGCCCGCGACAGGGAGTGCGCCGCGGACTCTGGGTGACAGGCATCACAATGCACGAGCATTGTATACACAGTTCGGTGCAGATGACGAGGGATTTGGTCCCGCTCGGCTTGATCGTGCATCTGTGTATACAGAGGTCTTGTCGTGTGTGACCTGCACCACTAGGGTGTCCGGCAGGACCGCAACACCTGGGAGGGACCCATGAGCACCGACCACCGAACACCGCCGCCGGCCGAGGGCTACGCGGAGGTCTACCGCCGCAGCGTGCAGGACCCGGTGGGGTTCTGGCTCGACGCCGCCCGCGCCGTGGACTGGGTGCGCGAGCCCACCACCGCCCTCGACGACACCGCCGCCCCGCTCTACCGATGGTTCCCCGACGGCGAGCTCAACACCTCCTACAACGCCCTCGACCGGCACGTGGAGGCCGGCCACGGCGAGCGCACCGCGCTCGTCTACGACTCCGCCGTGCTGGGGGTCCAGGAGAGGTTCAGCTACGCGCGCCTGCGGGACGACGTCGCCCTGTTCGCCGGGGCGCTCGCCGCCCGGGGGGTGGGCAAGGGCGACCGGGTGCTCGTCTACCTGCCGATGATCCCGCAGGCCGTCGTGGCGATGCTCGCCTGCGCCCGGCTGGGCGCGGTGCACTCGGTGGTCTTCGGCGGGTTCGCCCCGAAGGAGCTCGCCTCCCGCATCGACGACTCCCGGCCGGTCGTGGTGGTGACCACGACCGGCGGGGTGGAGCCGAAGCGGCGGATCGAGTACATCCCGGCCATCGAGGAGGCCCTGCGGATCGCCGAGCACGCCCCCGGGGCGGTGCTGGTGCACGAGCGCCCGGGGTTCGAGACGACGCTCGAGGACGCCCGGGGCCGGGCCGGGGCCGGCGGGCAGCCGGCCGTCGAGTGGCTCGACTGGGCGGAGGCCGTCGAGGGCGCCGAGCCCGCGGCGCCCGTCCCGGTCGCGGCCACCGACCCGCTCTACGTTCTGTACACCTCCGGGACCACCGGGACCCCCAAGGGCGTGGTCCGCGACAACGGCGGGCACGCCGTGGCCCTGACGTGGTCCATGCGCCACATCTACGACGTCGGCCCCGGCGAGGTGATGTGGACCGCGTCCGACGTCGGCTGGGTGGTGGGCCACTCCTACATCGTCTACGGCCCGCTCCTGGCCGGCGCCACGACCGTGCTCTACGAGGGAAAGCCCGTGGGCACCCCGGACGCCGGGGCGTTCTGGCAGCGCGTCGAGGACCACGGCGTCAAGGTGCTGTTCACGGCGCCCACGGCCCTGCGGGCCATCCGCCGGGCGGATCCCGAGGGAGAGCTGGTGCGCCGGCACGACATCGGCTCCCTGCGGGCCCTGTTCGTGGCGGGGGAGCGGCTCGACCCGGAGACGTACCACTGGGCCGCCCGGGTGCTGGGCGTCCCGGTCGTCGACCACTGGTGGCAGACGGAGACGGGGTGGGCCATCTGCGCCAACCCCTTCGGGATCGAGCGGCTGCCCCTGAAGGCCGGCTCGCCGTCCGTGCCGGTGCCGGGTTACCGGGTGGAGATCCTGGACCCGCTGGGCCGGCCGGTGGAGACCGGCGAGGAGGGCAACATCGCCCTGCGCCTCCCGTTGCCGCCGGGCACGCTCCCCACGCTGTGGGGCGACGACCAGCGGTTCGTGGACTCCTACCTCAGCGCGTTCCCCGGCTACTACGCCACGGGCGACTCCGGCCACGTGGACGAGGACGGCTACGTCTACGTCATGGGGCGCACCGACGACGTCATCAACGTCTCCGGGCACCGCCTGTCGACCGGGGCCATGGAGCAGGTCCTCGCCTCCCACCTGGCGGTGGCCGAGTGCGCCGTGATCGGGGTGGGGGACCCGCTGAAGGGCCAGCGGCCGTCCGGGTACGTGGTGCTCAAGACCGGCGCCGACGTCCCGCCGGAGCAGCTCCGGGAGGAGCTCGTGGCGCTCGTGCGCCGGCAGATCGGGGCGGTGGCGGACTTCAAGGACGTGGCCGTGGTGGAAGGGCTCCCCAAGACCCGCTCCGGGAAGATCCTGCGCAAGACCATGCGGCAGATGGCCGACGGCGAGGACTACACCGTGCCCTCGACGATCGAGGACGCCTCCGTGCTGGAGGCCCTCGAGAGCGTGCTGCGCCCGTCGAGCGGTCGGTGACGCCCCGGCGCGCGGCACGGGGTCAGCGGCCGGGGGAGACGTCCTGCCCGGCCCAGCCGTACTCGAGCTCCGGCCGCCCGGGGGTGCCGTGGCGCGGGCGGCGCTGCACGAGGCCCCGGGCCGTCAGGTGCTCGAGGTAGCGCCGCGCCGTGACCCGGGACAGCGTGCTGCGCTCGGCGACCTCACCGGCCGAGAGCCACTCCCCGCCCCGGATCAGCGCGGTGACGGACTCGAGGGTCTGCGGGGACAGGCCCTTGGGCGCGTCCGGGCGGGTGGGCGCGCCCAGGGCCGCGAACGCGCGGTCCACCTCCGCCTGGCCCACCGTCCCGGCCGCGCCCAGGGCGGAGCGGTAGCGCCGGTAGGCGTCGAGCTTCTCCTCGAACACGGCGTAGGTGAAGGGCTTGATGAGGTAGCCGACCACGCCCAGTGTGCTCGCGGCCCGGACGGTCGCCACGTCCCGGTGCGCCGTGATCACCAGCAGGTCCACCGTCTCGCCGCGGGCGCGCAGGGTCCGTGCCACGTCGAGACCGGACATGTCCGGCAGGTTCACGTCCAGCAGCACCAGGTCCACGGGTCGCCCCGCCCGCCGGGCGGCCTGCACGGCCTGCACGGCCGTCCGCCCGGACACGGCGGTGGCGGCCGCCTCGAAGCCCGGTGAGCGCTCGACGTACTGGGCGTGGGCGGCGGCGGTGAGCGGCTCGTCGTCGACGACCAGGACGCGGACCGGCGCGCTCACGGGGCCCGCCCCGCCGCGGCGTCGCGGGCCACCGGGACGGTCACCGTGAACACGGCCCCGCCGTCGTTGCGGTGCTCGATCCGCGCGCCCCACCGTTCGACGACCTCCCGCACCAGGTGCAGGCCCACGCCGCGGCCCTCCGGGCCGGCCGGCTTCGTGGTGACGCCGAGCTCGAACACCTCCCGAGCGAGGTCGTCGGGGACCCCCATCCCGGTGTCGGCGACGGTGATCACGACCGCGTCCCGGGCGGGGTCCGCGGCGTCGGGCGCCCGGGCGATCTCGACCTCGACGACCGGACGGACCCGGTCGGCGTTGGCCGCGGCGGCCTCGACGGCGTTGTCGACGAGGTTGCCGACGAGGGTCACGAGGTCGGCGGGGGAGACGGGGATCCGGGGCGCGTCCGGGTCGACGACGACCTCCAGCTCCACGCCGCGCTCGTGGGCCGCGGCGGTCTTGCCGACCAGCAGGGCCGCGAGGAACGGGTCGTCGAGGTGGGCGAGGAGGTCGTCGGACAGCACCCGGGTGCGCACCATGTCCGCCGAGGCGAAGCCGAGGGCCTCCTCGTCCCGGCCGAGCTCCAGCAGGGAGACGACCGTGTGCATGCGGTTGGCGTGCTCGTGGGTCTGGGCCCGCAGCGCCCCGGCCAGCGCCGCGGTGGCGCGCAGCTGTCCCGAGAGCCGCGAGATCTCGGTGTGGTCCCGCAGGATCACGATCGTGCCGCGCCCCGCGAGCGCTCCGCGGGCCGGGAGGGCCGAGACGATGAGGGTGCGCTCCCCGACCACGAACCACTGCTCCTGCACGGGCGCGCCGGCGCGCAGGAGGACCGCCAGCGCGTCCGGCAGGTCCAGGTCCGCGATGGGGAGGGGCTCGTGCCGGGCCGGTCCCGGGGCCGCCGGCGCCCGGACCCCGAGCAGCTCCCGCGCCCGGGCGTTGAGCACCTGCACCGCGCCGGTCGTGTCCACGAGCAGGAGGCCCTCCGTGGCCTCGTTGAGCACGGCGTCGTGCAGCGCGTGCACCTGGGCGAGCTCCTCCGGCCCCCAGCCGTGGGTGACCCGGCCCAGGTACCGGGAGCCGAGGGCCGCGACCGTCGCTGACGCGGCCAGCAGCAGTAGCCCGACCAGGAGCACCGCCGGCAGCTGGGCGAGCGCCTGCTGCGAGACGGCCTCGAGGAGGACACCGGTGGCCACGAGCGCCACGACCGTGCCGTTCCCGTCCCGGACCGGGGCGATCGTGCGCACGGAGGGGCCGAGGTTGCCGCGCTCCGTGCTGGTCCAGGTCTCCCCGGCGAGCGCGTGCGAGCGGTCCCCGCGGTAGGCCTCGCCGACCGAGGAGGGCAGGGGGTGCGTCCAGCGGGTGCCGTCCGGGGCCATGATCGTGACGAAGTCGAGGTCCGTGTCCGCGAGCAGCCGGTCCGTGAGCGGCTGCAGCACGGCGTGCGGGTCCGGCCCGCCCACCGCCTCGAGCACGTACGGGTCGTCCGCGAGGGCCGTGGCGAGGACCCGGGTCACCGCCTCGGCGCGGTCCACGACCGCGCCGCGCTCGTGGGCGAAGAGGACCAGGGAGACGGCGAGGGTCACCAGCGCGACGACGGCGAGCTGCATCAGGAAGAAGCGCCGGGCCAGGGACATGTGCGCTCCTTGATCTCCCGGTCGTCCCTCCCTCGGTTGTGGTGGGCGTCACGACCATTATGACCACAACACGACAGGGCGCCGGGCCGCGGTGAGACTCGTCACATCGGCCCGATCCCGGGCCCCGCGCACCGCCCCACCGCACCGCCCATCCAAACCGGAGGACAAGCATGGCCACCGTCGCCACGGACCCCGTCGACCCGCAGCCGCCCGCCCAGAAGCAGAAGAAGGACAGGACGCACTACCTGTACGTCTTCGTGATCGTCGCCGTCGTCGCCGGCGCCGTCCTGGGCCTCGTGGCCCCCGAGTTCGCCCGGACGCTCAAGCCGGTCGGCACCGCGTTCATCGCCCTGATCAAGATGATGATCGCCCCCATCATCTTCTGCACGATCGTCCTGGGCGTCGGCTCCATCGCCAAGGCGGCGACCGTCGGCAAGGTCGGCGGCCTGGCCCTGGCCTACTTCATGGCGATGTCCACCATGGCACTGGGCATCGGCCTGGTGGTGGGCAACCTCATCCACCCGGGCGAGGGCCTGAACATCCAGGGCTCGGAGTACGAGGTCACGGACACGGGCCACGGCGACGGGGAGGGCGGGACCATCGGGTTCCTGCTCGGCATCATCCCCACGTCCCTGCTGTCCTCCCTGACCGAGGGCAGCATCCTGCAGACCCTGTTCGTGGCGCTCATCGTGGGCTTCGCGCTGCAGCAGATGGGCTCGGCCGGCAAGCCCGTGCTCAAGGCCGTCGGCTACGTCCAGGCCCTGGTCTTCCGGATCCTGGTCATGGTCATGTGGGTCGCCCCCATCGGGGCGTTCGGCGCGATCGCCGGTGTGGTCGGCGAGACCGGCGTCCAGGCCATCGTCTCGATGGCCACCCTGATGATCGCCTTCTACCTCACCTGCGTCCTGTTCATCGTGGTGGTCCTGGGCGGGCTCCTGAAGGCTGTCACGGGGATCAACATCTTCCGGCTCATGAAGTACCTGGGCCGCGAGTACCTGCTGATCTTCTCGACCTCCTCCTCCGAGGCGGCCCTGCCCCGGCTCATCGCCAAGATGGAGCACGTGGGCGTCTCCAAGCCCGTGGTCGGCGTCACGGTCCCGACCGGCTACTCCTTCAACCTGGACGGCACCGCCATCTACCTGACCATGGCCGCCCTGTTCGTCGCCTCCGCGATGGGCAGCCCGCTGGCCATCGGCGAGCAGATCTCCCTCCTGGTGTTCATGATCATCGCCTCGAAGGGCGCCGCCGGGGTCACCGGCGCCGGCCTGGCCACCTTGGCGGGCGGCCTGCAGTCCCACCGCCCCGACCTGGTCGACGGGGTCGGCATCATCGTCGGCATCGACCGCTTCATGTCCGAGGCCCGCGCCCTGACCAACTTCACCGGCAACGCCGTGGCCACTCTGCTGATCGGCAAGTGGACCCGCGAGATCGACCTCGTCCAGGTGGAGCGCGTGCTCTCCGGCCAGGACCGGTTCGACGAGTCCACCATGGCCGCCCACTCGCACGGCACCGCCGAGGACCGGCCCGCCGCCGAGCCCGCTCCCGGGGCCCGGGTGGAGGACTCCGTCGCGGAGAAGGTCGAGGCCGCGGCCGGCGCCGGCGCGCGCTGACCCGTACCCGCACCGGGACCCGTGTCCGGCCCGCGCCCGCCGTGCCCCCTCGGGGGCGCGGCGGGCGCGGGCCGTCGTCGTCCGCCGGCTCCACCGCGCCCGGGAATTCGGGGCCGCACGGCGGCGGCGGTACCCTGGTAGCTGATCGAGTCCAGGAAAACCCCAGGTCGGCCCGTCCGGCCCGGGCCGCCCCGTGCCCGGGGCCGGTCCGCCCGAGCGCGACCACGAACGAAAGAGCGGTGCCACGAGTGAGCCAGCAGAGCGACGAGAGGAACCCCGGCACGGGCGAGGCCGGGACGGGAACCGTCGGCCTGACCGGCCGTCCCGCCCGCGACTTCCCCGAGCCGCCCGAGCTCTCCACCCACGGGCCCGCCCGGATCATCGCGATGGTCAACCAGAAGGGAGGGGTCGGGAAGACCACCTCGACCATCAACCTCGGCGCGGCGCTCGCCGAGCTGGGGCGCAAGGTCCTGCTCGTCGACTTCGATCCGCAGGGCGCCCTCTCCGCCGGCCTCGGCGCCAACCCGCACGAGCTGGAGCTGACGGTCTACAACGTCATGATGGACCGCTCCGTGGACGTCTGGGACGTGGTCCAGGAGACCGACGTCGAGGGCGTCGACCTGCTCCCCGCGAACATCGACCTCTCCGCGGCGGAGGTGCAGCTCGTCACCGAGGTGGCCCGCGAGCAGGTGCTGGCCAGTGCCCTGCGCAAGCTCGAGGAGCACTACGACGTCATCATCATCGACTGCCAGCCCTCGCTGGGGCTGCTGACGGTCAACGCGCTGACCGCCGCGCACGGGGTGGTCATCCCGCTCATCGCGGAGTTCTTCGCCCTGCGCGCCGTGGCGCTGCTCGTGGACTCCATCGAGAAGGTCCAGGACCGGCTCAACCCCCGCCTGCAGATCGACGGGGTGCTCGCCACGATGTTCGACTCCCGGACCCTGCACTCCCGCGAGGTCATGGCCCGGATCGTGGACGCCTTCGGCGACAAGGTCTTCGACACCGTCATCAAGCGCACCGTGAAGTTCCCGGACGCCACGGTGGCCGCCGAGCCCATCCTCTCCTTCGCCACGGCCCACCAGGGCGCCGAGTCCTACCGTCAGCTGGCGCGGGAGCTCATCTCGCGCGGCGGCGCACCCTGATGCACCCCGAGGAGCCGCCGGTCCCCGAGGGTCCCGGCGGCTTCGCGGTGCGGCTGGAGGACTTCGCGGGGCCCTTCGAGGTGCTGCTCTCCCTGATCGCCAAGCACGAACTGGACATCACCCGGATCGCGCTGGCCACCGTCACGGACGAGTTCCTCCAGTACGTGCGTGCCCTGCACGAGATCGGCTCGACCCGCGCGCTCGACGAGGCCAGCGAGTTCCTCGTGGTCGCCGCGACGCTCCTGGACCTCAAGGCCGCCCGGCTGCTGCCGCGCGGGGAGGTCGAGGACGAGGAGGACGTGGCCCTGCTGGAGGCGCGGGACCTGCTCTTCGCCCGGCTGCTGCAGTACAAGGCGTTCAAGGAGGTGGCCGTGCTGCTCGACGAGCGGATGCGGGCCGAGTCCACCCGCCTGCCCCGGTCGGTGCCGCTGGACCCGGAGGTGGCGGACGTGCTGCCCGAGCTCGACTGGCGGACCACGCCGGAGCAGTTCGCCGAGATCGCCCGCTCCGTCTTCGTGCCCCGCCCCGGGGCGCCCGCGGAGGTCGGGGTGGACCACCTGCACGGGGCCGCCGTGACGGTCCGGGACGAGGCGGAGATCCTCGCCGGGCTGCTCGAGGACGGAGCCCCGCGCTCCTTCCGGGTGCTCGTCGCGGACGCCGGGTCCACCCTCGCGGTGGTCGTGCGGTTCCTGGCGCTGCTCGAGATGTACCGGGACGCGGTGCTCGAGCTCGCCCAGGAGCAGCCGCTGGGGGAGCTGACGGTCCGCTGGACCGGGGCGGGCACCGGGTGGACCGCCGACCGGCTGTCCGAGGACGCCGCGGGACCGGCGGCCGTCGTCGCGGCCCCGGACGGGGTCCCGGCCGCCTCGGTGGCCCCGGCGTGAGCCCCGCGGCCGAGGGTGGACCGGACCTCGAGGCGCTGCCCGGCGGGGTCCGGGCCGCCGTCGAGGCGATCCTGATGGTGGCCGACGAGCCCGTCAGCGAGTACGAGATCGCAGCCGTCCTCGTGGTCCCGGTCGCCTCCGTGCAGCGGGTCCTCGACCGGCTCCGCGCGGAGTACGACGGCGTCGCCGCCGATCCGGGGTATGATGGGACGTTGGCGCCGCGCGGGTTCGAGCTGCGCAGCACCGGTGCCGGCTGGCGGATCCACTCGCGCAGCGAGTTCGCCCCCGTCGTCTCCGCGTTCGTCGCGGAGGGACAGACCGCCCGGCTGTCGCAGGCGGCCCTGGAGACCCTGGCCGTCGTGGCCTACCGCCAGCCCGTGAGCCGGGGGCGCATCTCCGCGATCCGCGGGGTCAACGTCGACGGCGTCGTCCGCACGCTCGTGCAGCGAGGCCTGATCCGCGAGCTCGAGCGGGACGGCGAGTCCGGCGCCGTGCTCTACGGCACCACCACGTTCTTCCTGGAGAAGATGGGCATCGGCTCGCTCGACGAGCTCCCCGACATCGCCCCTCATCTGCCGGGCATCGACCAGATCGACCACTACGAGGACTGAGACACCACCATGGCCACTTCACGTTCATCATCCGGCCGCCCCGGGCCCGGCGGCCGCCGCGCCCCCGGCTCCCAGGGCGGCCAGAAGCCCCGCACCGGCCAGGGCGGCACGTCGTTCCAGGGAGGGAAGGGCGCTCCCGGCCGCGGCCCCGCCAAGGCCGGCGCCGGCAAGGGCGGTGCCGTCAAGGGTGGCGCCGCGAAGGGTGGCGCCGCCAGGGGCGGGTCCTCGACGGGCACCGGTCAGGACCGCGGTCCCCGCCCGTTCGCGTCCTCCGAGAAGAACGCCCGGCGGATGCCCGCCACCCCGTACCGCCCGCCGCACCGGAAGCGCCGGCCCAAGAACCCGCCCGTGGACCGGCTCGACCAGCACGACCCGGACGGGGTGCGGCTGCAGAAACTCATGGCCCAGGCCGGCGTGGCCTCGCGGCGGGTGTGCGAGGAGATGATCGAGGCCGGCCGCGTGCAGGTCAACGGGGAGACCATCACCGAGCTCGGCATCCGCGTGGACCCGGACACCGTCGAGATCCACGTCGACGGCGTCCGCGTGCAGCTCGACGAGAACCTCGTCTACTACGCCTTCAACAAGCCCGAGGGGGTGCTCTCCACCATGGAGGACCCCGAGGGCCGGCCGTGCGTGGCCGACTACCTCAACCAGCAGAAGAACGAGCGCGTCTTCCACGTGGGCCGCCTCGACGTCGAGACCGAGGGCCTCCTGCTGCTGACCAACGACGGCGAGCTGACCAACCGGCTCACCCACCCCTCCTACGAGGTCCCCAAGACCTACCTCGTGCAGGTCCGCGGGCCCATGGAGAAGGGCGTCGGCGCGGCCATGAAGGCCGGCATCGAGCTCGAGGACGGCATCGCCTCCGTCGACTCCTTCCGGCTCGTGGACTCCACGCCCGGCCACCTGCTGGTCGAGGTCGTCCTGCACTCCGGGCGCAACCGCATCGTGCGCCGGCTCTTCGACGCCGTGGGCCACCCCGTCGAGAAGCTCGTGCGCACCGAGGTCGGCCCCATCCGGATCGGGGACCAGCGCCAGGGGACCATCCGCCGCCTGTCGAAGACCGAGGTCGGGCACCTCCTCGCCTCGGTGGGCATGTAGGGAGCGCCCGTGACGCAGACCCCCACCGCACAGCCGCCCGCCGCGGCGACTGCCGGGCCCGTGCTCGTGGTCGGCGCCGGCCTGCTCGGCGCCAGCATCGGCCTGGGCCTGCGCCACCTCGGCGTGGACGTCTGGCTGCAGGACTCCTCGCCCACCGCCGAGGCCGTGGCCCAGGACATCGGCGCCGGCCGCTCCTGCCGCGCGGCGGGGGAGGACCGGGTGCCGGAGCCGGCCCTCGTCGTCGTCGCCACCCCGCCCGACGTCACCGCCGAGACCGTGGTCGAGGCGCTGGGGCGCCACCCGGAGGCGGTCGTCCTCGACATCGCCTCCGTGAAGGAGTCCGTGCTGGAGGACGTGCGCGCCCTGGGCGGGGACCTCGCCCGCTACGTGGGCACCCACCCCATGGCCGGGCGGGAGAAGTCGGGCCCCGTGGCCGCCCGCGGCGAGCTGTTCACGTCCATGCCCTGGGTCGTGTGCGACTCCGGCCGCTCCGCGCCCGCGGCGCTCGCCGCGGCGAAGAACCTGGCCGTGGACCTCGGGGCGACGGTCACGTTCATGGACGCCCGCGAGCACGACGCGACCGTGGCGCTGATCTCCCACCTGCCGCAGGTGATGTCCTCCCTGCTGGCCTCCCGGCTGCAGGACACCCCGCTGCACCACCTGTCCCTCGCGGGCCAGGGGCTGCGGGACACCACCCGCATCGCCGCCTCCGACCCGGGCCTGTGGGTGCAGATCCTCTCCGCGAACGCCGCTCCCGTGGTGGCGTCCCTGCACGGGGTGCGCGAGGACCTCGACCGGCTCATCGCCACGCTCGAGGCCCCGCGGGCCCCGGGCGCCCGGCTGGACATCGCCCAGCTGATGTCGGAGGGCAACGCCGGCCGGGCCCGGATCCCGGGCAAGCACGGCGGCGCGCCCCGCGCGTTCGCGACCCTCACGGTGCTCGTCGGGGACGTCCCCGGGCAGATCGCCCGGCTGCTCACCGAGATCGGGGAGATCGGCGTCAACCTCGAGGACCTGCGCCTCGAGCACTCCCCGGGCCAGCCCGTGGGCCTCGTGGAGGTCTCCGTGCTGCCCAACCGCCGCAAGGAACTCGTCGAGGCGCTCCAGGAGCGCGGATGGAAGGTCGTGCAGTGAACACCGGAACGAACACCGCCCGCAGCGCAGCACCCGGCACCGGGGCGCCGGCCGCCGCCGGCCGGCAGCTGGTCGTCGCCATCGACGGGCCCTCCGGCTCCGGCAAGTCCAGCGTGTCCAAGGAGGTGGCCCGCCGCTTCGGCCTCGCCTACCTGGACACGGGCGCGATGTACCGCGCGCTGACGTGGTGGTGCCTCGACCGCGGGGTGGACCTCTCCGACGGCGGCGCCGTGGTCGAGGCCGCCCGCTCCTTCCCGCTCGCCCAGGGCACCGACCCCGACCGGGAGCTGGTGTTCGTGGGCGGGACCGACGTGGGCGTCGAGATCCGCGGCGCCCGGGTGACCGAGGCGGTCAGCGCCGTGGCCACCAACCAGGCCGCGCGGGCGGTGCTGGTGGCCCGCCAGCAGGAGCTCATCGCGGAGAGCGGCCGGCGGATCGTGGCCGAGGGCCGGGACACCACCACCGTGGTGGCCCCGGACGCCGACGCCCGGATCCTGCTCACCGCCGACGAACGGGCCCGGATGGCCCGGCGCGGCCTGCAGAACGGCGGCGTCGAGGACGCCGAGCAGCTGCGGGCCCGGGTCGTGGGCCGGGACGCCAAGGACGCCACGGTCGTGAACTTCACCGAGGCCGCCGGCGGCGTCGTGACGATCGACTCCTCCGAGCTCACCGTGGAGCAGACGGTCCAGGCCGTCATCGACGTGGTCGTCCGGGCCGCGGGCCGCTCCGCCTGAACCCCTCCGCCCCGCCTCCCCCGACATTTTTCCGCACCCCGACCGGCCGCACCCGGCCCAGCGAAGGACAGCCATGACCGGCAACCCCGAGAACTCCGCGCACGACACCGCCCACGACCCCTACGAGGCCGAGATCCTCGGCGGCACCACGGACGACGTCGCCCAGCGGCTCGCGGCCATCGACGACGACGAGGCCGAGCAGCGCGCGCAGGCGCTGCGGGCCGGGCTCGAGGACTACGAGCTCGACGAGGAGGACGCCGCGCTGCTCGCCGAGTGGGCGGAGGACGGGGACCAGGCCCCTGTGCGCCGGCCCGCCCCGGTGCTCGCCATCGTGGGCCGCCCCAACGTCGGCAAGTCGACCCTCGTCAACCGCATCCTCGGCCGGCGCGAGGCCGTCGTGGAGGACACCCCGGGCGTGACCCGGGACCGCGTCTCCTACCGGGCCACCTGGAACGGGCGCAACTTCACCCTCGTGGACACCGGCGGGTGGGAGTACGACGCCAAGGGCATCAACGCCCGCGTCGCCGAGCAGGCCGAGATGGCCGTGGAGTTCGCCGACGCCGTGCTGCTCGTGCTCGACGCCACCGTGGGCGTCACCGCCGCGGACGAGGCCATCGTGAAGATGCTGCGCAAGGTCCGGAAGCCGGTGATCCTGGTCGCCAACAAGGTGGACTCCCCGCAGCTCGAGGTCGAGGCCACCTACCTGTGGTCCCTCGGCATGGGGGAGCCGCACCCGGTGTCCGCCCTGCACGGGCGCGGCGCCGCCGACGTCCTCGACGCGGTCACGGACCTGCTGCCGGAGTTCTCCGCCGTGGCCGAGACCGAGCTGACCGGCGGGCCCCGCCGCGTGGCGCTCATCGGGCGCCCGAACGTGGGCAAGTCCTCGCTGCTCAACAAGCTGGCCGGCTCCGAGCGCGTCGTCGTGGATCCCCTGGCCGGGACCACCCGCGACCCCGTGGACGAGCTCATCGAGCTGGGCGGCAAGCCCTGGCGCTTCATCGACACCGCGGGCATCCGCCGCCGCGTGCACATGGCCCAGGGCGCGGACTTCTACGCGTCCCTGCGCACCCAGGCCGCCCTCGAGCGCGCGGAGGTGGCCGTGGTGCTGCTGGCCGCGGACGAGGTGCTCTCCGAGCAGGACGTCCGCATCCTGCAGCTGGCGGTGGACTCCGGCCGCGCCCTCGTGCTCGCCTTCAACAAGTGGGACCTCATGGACGAGGACCGCCGCTACTACCTGGAGCGGGAGATCGACCGCGACCTCGCGCACGTGGCCTGGGCGCCGCGGGTGAACGTCTCGGCGAAGACCGGCTGGCACAAGGACCGGCTGGTCCCCGCCCTGGAGACCGCCCTGGCCTCGTGGGACACCCGCGTCCCCACCGGCCGGCTCAACGCGTTCCTCGGCGAGATCGTGGCCGCCCACCCGCACCCCGTGCGCGGCGGCAAGCAGCCGCGCATCCTCTTCGGCACCCAGGCCTCCTCCCGGCCGCCGCGCTTCGTGCTGTTCACCACCGGTTTCCTCGACCCCGGGTACCGGCGGTTCATCACCCGCCGCCTCCGCGAGACCTTCGGTTTCGAGGGCACCCCCATCGAGGTGTCGATGCGCGTGCGGGAGAAGCGGAACCGGAAGCGCTGAGGCGCCCGCCGAGATGAATTCCGCCGGAGCTTGCTGTAATGTGATGCGAGTGCTCGGGGCGGGAACGTACTGAGCACTTCGGGCTGTGGCGCAGCTTGGTAGCGCACTTGACTGGGGGTCAAGGGGTCGCAGGTTCAAATCCTGTCAGCCCGACGATTCGAGGCCGGTGGACCGCGGGAACGCGGACCACCGGCCTTCTCTCGTTCCCCGGGACGGCGTCTCCGGCACCCGAGCTGCTTACCGCCGGGCCCGGGAGGCCGACTCCCGCAGCCGGTCCAGGTCGAGGTCCGGCCGCCCTCCGGCGGTGCCGACCACGTCGGCCGCCGCCGCCGCGGCCCACCAGGCGGCGGACTCCGGGCTCTCCCCGCGCAGCAGCGCGACGGTGAGCGCGGCCACGAACGAGTCGCCCGCCCCGGTGGGGTCCACGGGATCCTCGCCCAGGTGGGGCAGGAGCACGTGCCCGCTCGGCCAGGCGACCACGTCGCCCGCGCCGGTGGCCAGGGCGACGACGCGCGGGCCCTCCGCGAGCAGCGACTCCGCGGCCCGCACCGTCCCCGGCACGTCCTGCGGCGCCCAGCCCACCAGTGCCTCCGTCTCGGCGGTGTCGGCGCGCACCACGTCCGCGGTGGCCAGCACCCGCCGGCGCACCACCCCGTCCGCCGGGGCGCCGTCGGCCACCGTGAGCGCGCTCCCCGCCGCGGCCGCCTCGAGGGCCTCCGTCACGGCCGCCCCCGGCTGCTGCAGCTGGACCAGCACGGCGTCCGCCGAGCGCAGCAGGTCCCGGCTCGCGCGCACGTCCCCGGCGTGCAACAGCATCCGGGCGTCCACGTCCTCCAGCAGGCGGCGGACCCCGCGCGGCCCCACGAGGTCGACGAGCAGCGCGGTCGGGGCGCCGGCGCGACGCATCACGGCGCCGACGTCGATCCCGTCGGCCGCGGCCTGGGCGAGCACCTCCGCGCCGGCGGAGTCGGTGCCCACGACCCCCACCAGGGCGACCTCGGCGCCGAGCTGGCGGCACGCCACGGCCTGGTTCGCGCCCTTGCCGCCGAGCAGCTCCTGCCGCTCGAGCACGTCGGCGGCACCGCCCTCCGCAGGCAGCTCCGCCACGGTCAGCACGAGATCCCGTCCCACCTGTCCGACCACCACGACACCGGACATCCGGCACTCCTTTTCCTCCGAGCGGCTCCGCTCGCGAGCCTAGAGCACTCCGGCCGCGGAGCCGACGGCGGTCGCGCGGTGCGGGGCGACCCGGCCGCGGGGGCGGAGCCCGGCCGCCGACCGTGGCGCATACACTGCACGGGACGTCGAGTGCTCCGGTCCCCGGGGCCGACCACGAAGGAGCGCCGGAGTTGAACGACCTGCACACCCTGCCCAAGGCGGAGCTGCACCTGCACATCGAGGGCACCCTCGAGCCCGAGCTCGCGTTCGCGCTCGCCGCCAAGAACGGGGTGGAGCTGCCCTACGGCTCCGTCGAGGAGCTGCGGCGGCAGTACGACTTCGAGGACCTGTCTTCGTTCCTCGCGCTCTACTACGCCACGATGGCGGTGCTGCGCGACGCCTCCGACTTCGAGACGCTGACCCGGGCCTACCTCGAGCGCGCAGCGGCGCAGGGCCTGCGGCATGTCGACGTCTTCTTCGACCCGCAGGCGCACACCGCCCGGGGCGTGCCGCTCAGGACGGTGGTCGACGGCATCCGCGCCGGCCTCGACGCCGCCCGGGCCGAGCACGGCCTCACCAGCACGCTGCTGCTGTGCTTCCTGCGGGACCGGCCCGCCGCGGAGGCCGTCGAGCTCTTCGACTCCCTCGGGGACCAGCTGCCGCGCATCGACGGGATCGGCCTCGACTCGGCCGAGGTCGGCCATCCCCCGGCCCTCTTCGAGGAGGTCTACGCGCGGGCGCGGGCGGTCGGACTGCACGTCGTCGCCCACGCAGGGGAGGAGGCGGGCCCCGAGTACGTCCGGGAGGCCCTCGACGTGCTGCGCGTGGAGCGGGTGGACCACGGCATCCAGTGCCTGCGCGATCCCGAGCTCGTGGACCGCCTCGTCGCGGAGCGGGTCCCGCTCACCGTGTGCCCACTGTCCAACGTGCGGCTGCGCGTGGTCGACACGCTCGCCGACCACCCGGTCCTGGACATGCTCGAGCGCGGGCTGCTGGTCACCGTCAACTCGGACGACCCGGCCTACTTCGGCGGCTACGTAGGGGACGTCTTCCAGGACCTGCGCGACACGCTGGGGCTGACCGACGGGCAGGCCGCCGACCTGGCCCGCAACTCGGTGGACGCGTCCTTCGCGGGGACGGAGCGCAAGCGGGCGATCCACGCCGAGATCACCGCGTGGGAGGGGCGCTGAGCGGCCGGGACCCGCGACGCCCCGCGCCCCCGGGCCACGGGGACGTCTGTGCCATAATCGAGCCGACCGCACCCGCCGGACCAGGAGTCACCCCATGAGCAACATCCCCGCCGACCTGTCCTACACGGCCGAGCACGAGTGGATCGCGGGCCCCGACGCCGACGGCGCGGTGCGCATCGGGATCACCGACCACGCGCAGGGCGAGCTGGGCGACGTCGTGTTCGTCCAGTTGCCCGAGGTGGGGGAGAGCGTCGAGGCGGGCGCCTCCGTGGGCGAGATCGAGTCCACCAAGTCCGTGAGCGACATCTTCGCCCCGGTCTCCGGCGAGGTCACCGCGGTCAACGAGGCGCTCGAGGCCGAGCCCGGGACCGTGAACTCCGCCCCCTACGCGGAGGGCTGGCTGTTCGAGGTCCGCCCTTCCGGCGAGGACTACCGCTCCGGGCTGCTCGACGCCGAGGGGTACGCCGCCCAGCTCGACTGACCCGCGCAGGACCCGACCACGCGCGAGCCGGGACGTGTCCCGGCCGCCCCTCCGTGTCTCCACCACCCGGTACACTGACAAGCAACCGGGTGGCTCCGGCCGGTCGCCCGGGAACGGCCGGGACAGGAGGTCGCGGGGCAGGGGTCCCACGGGATCCGTCCACCAACACGTCACCAGTCGAGGGAAGAGATGTCCAGAACCCAGAACGGCTCGAACGCACCCCAGGGGGAGCCGGAGACCACGTCGATCCAGATCGTGGCCGAGGTCCTCTCGCACGCAGCTTCCCACAAGCTCTCCCCCGAGGAGAGCTCAGCGGTCTCCGCGCTCCCGCCCCGCAGCGCACTGCTCGTGGCCCACGACAGCGGCGGGTCCGGCTCACGCTTCCTGCTGGACCGGGACGAGGTCCCCGCCGGCCGCCACCCGTCCTCCGAGATCTTCCTGGACGACGTCACCGTCTCGCGCCGGCACGCGCGGTTCATCCGGCGCGGCGACACCTTCGAGATCATCGACTCCGGGTCCCTGAACGGCACCTACGTCAACGGCGACCGCGTGGACAGCGCGCAGCTGGACAACGGCGACGAGGTCCAGATCGGGAAGTTCCGGTTCACGTTCTACCGTTCGCTGCGCTCGCAGTCGGACCAGTAGAAGGGAGCCATGACCGACCCCGCGGAGACCGATCCCCACCGGGACGACGTCCAGCACGAGGCCCGGGTGGGCATCAGCGCCGTGCTCAAGGAGCTCGGCGAGGACCACCCCGGCATCACCGCCTCGAAGCTGCGCTTCCTGGAGGACAAGGGCCTGGTCCACCCGGCGCGCACCGCGTCCGGCTACCGCAAGTTCTCGCGCGCGGACGTGGACCGGCTGCGCCGGATCCTGGAGCTCCAGCGCGACCGCTACCTCCCGCTGAAGGTGATCCGGGAGCGGCTGGACGCCGACGAGGACGCCCGCGCCTACGACGCCCGGCGCACCGCGGAGCCCGCCGACCCGGTCACCGCCCCTCTGCCGGTCGTCAGCGCGCCGCGCACCTACAACCTCCGGGAGCTCGCCGCCCGCACGGGCGCCGGCATTCCGCTCGTCCGTGAGCTCGTGAGCTACGGGCTGATCCGGGAGCAGAACGGGGCCTTCGACGACCACGCCCTCGCCATCACCCGGGCGGCCCTCGCGCTCACGGCCCACGGCCTGGAACCGCGCCACCTGCGCCCCTTCAAGGCCGCCGCGGACCGGGAGCTGGGCCTCGTGGAGCGCGCCGTCGCGCCCCTGACCTCCCGCCGGGACGCCGCCTCGAGGGCCCGCGCGGTCGAGCGTGCCCAGGAGATCTCGGGGCTGTGCCTCACCATCCACACCTCGCTCGTGCGCTCGGAGATCGCCGCGCTCCAGGAGCGCGCCGCGGTGGAGGGCTGACGTGGCCGTGCACCAGGTCCTGATGGAGATCGCGGGCGTCCGCATGGACGTGCCGTCGGCGCAGCCCGTCGTCGTCCTCCGCGAGGTCGAGGGCGGACGGCACCTGCCGATCTGGATCGGCACGAACGAGGCGACGTCCATCGTCTTCGCCGTGCAGGGGATCGAGCCGCCCCGGCCCCTGACGCACGACCTCGTGCTGTCGGTGGCCACCGCGTTCGGGCGCACGCTCACCCGGGTGCGGATCCACACGGTGGAGGAGGGGGTCTTCCACGCCGCGCTCGAGTTCTCGGACGGCACGGTCGTCGACTCCCGCGCCTCGGACGCGATCGCCCTGGCCGCCCGCACCGACTGCCCCATCCTGTGCACCGAGACCGTCCTCGACGAGGCCGGTCTCGTGATGAGCGGGGACGGCGAACTGCGGGAGCCCTCCCCCCGCGCGGGGGAGGGGGAGCCGCAGCTGCCCCCCGAGACGCAGGTCGAGCAGTTCCGCGACTTCCTCGACAACGTCGACCCCGAGGACTTCTGAGCCGTCCCCGTCCGCCCGACACGGGGTCCGGGCCCCTGATGTCTTTGACCCCGTCCCCGGGGAGGTCTACCGTCATAAGGTGTACTCGAGGTGTTCCCGGGGGGATCCGGACGTCTCTGTGAGACCATCCACTCCCGGCGCCGCGAGCACCGGGTCCACGAGCGAGGAGGCGGCGTGAGCGAACGCGAGCAGCCCGGCGGCCCTCCGGCGCACGGCACCCAGGGCGTCCTCTTCGACGACTCCGTGATCCGGGACGAGTCCGTCGGCTACCGCGGCCCCACCGCCTGCAAGGCCGCGGGCATCACCTACCGGCAGCTCGACTACTGGGCGCGGACCGGTCTCGTGGAGCCCACCGTGCGCGGCGCCTCCGGGTCCGGCACGCAGCGGCTCTACAGCTTCCGCGACATCCTCGTCCTGAAGATCGTCAAGCGGCTCCTGGACACCGGCGTCTCCCTGCAGCAGATCCGCACCGCCGTGGGGGCGCTGCGCGCCCAGGGCGTGGAGGACCTGGCCCGGCTCACCATGATGAGCGACGGCGCCAGCGTCTACGCGTGCACGTCCCCCCACGAGGTCATCGACCTGGTGCAGGGCGGACAGGGCGTCTTCGGGATCGCCGTGGGCCGGGTGTGGCGCGAGGTCGAGGGGACCCTCGCGGCGCTCCCCGGGGAGCACACCGGAGCGGACCGTGCCCCCGCCCAGGAGCCGCTGCCCGGGGACGAGCTCTCCGAGCGCCGGGCCCGCCGGCAGAGCGCGGGTTGAGCCGGGCGGCTCAGGACGAGCCGTCGAGCAGGCCCTGCAGGATCGCCGTGTACCGCCCGGAGATGTCCTGGGCCTCCGCTCCCGGCCAGCGGTGGATCGGCCAGGCCGCGCCCTGCGCCTGCTGCCAGACGGGCAGGTCCGGGATCACCGGGCTGACCAGCAGGGGGCCGAACAGCTCCTGCAGCTCGTCCAGACGGTGACGGTGCTCCACCGACGAGTGCTGGACCTTGTTGACCACCACCCCGGCAGCCGGCACGGCCCACGTGCGGCTCTGCTCGAACTGGGCGATCGCCGTCATCGTGCGCTTGGTGCCCGCCACCGAGAACAGCGAGGGCTCCGCCACCGAGAGCACCTTGTCGCTGGCGGCCCACGCCGTGCGGGTCAGCGCGCTCAGGGTGGGCGGGCAGTCGACCAGCACCAGCTCGTACCCCTGGGCGCCGGAGAGCGCGCGCTCCAGCCGACCGAGGTCCTTCTCCCGGTACTCGGAGCGGTCGAGGTGGGACGAGCGGGCCGAGCCCGGTGCGACGTCGAGGGCCCTGCTGTCCAGGCCGGCCCGCACCGCCCAGGCCGAGGCCACCACCACGCGCTCGAGCGCTCCCCGGCGCGGCCTGCGCAGCACCTCTCCGATGTCGTGACCGCGCTCCGGGTGCACGCCCAGCCCGGTCGTGGCGTCGGCGTGCGGGTCGAGGTCCACCACCAGCGTGGGCACTCCCGCCTGCAGGGCCGCCGAGGCGATCCCCAGGGTCACGGAGGACTTGCCGACACCGCCCTTGAGGCTGCTGACGCTGACGATCTGCACGGAGGGGACACCCTTCGCTCGCGGGGAAACGGGAGGAACGCCTCCTCGGGTCCGGGATCGGGGGCCGCGGCGAGGAGACGGATGCGCCCATCGTAGCCGGGCGGGCGCGCTCCGCCCCGATCCGGCGCGGAGCCGCCCGCGGCCGCCCCGCCGTCCCGCGCCGCCGCCGTGTACGCTGACCACGACGTCGCTCTGTGACGGCAGTCACAGTGTGCCCCCGGGTGGCGTGGTTCACTGGTCAGGACCGCCCGCGGACGGCCATGCTGACCGTGTGCGCGACGTTGTACGACCTTCGACGAATCAGTGCCCGGGTGTCCGCCGAACGGCCCCGGGTGCGGAACGGGTGTTGATGTTCTCCAAGATCCTGGTGGCCAATCGCGGCGAGATCGCGATCCGTGCTTTCCGTGCCGCCTACGAGCTGGGCGCCAAGACGGTGGCGGTGTTCCCGTACGAGGACCGCAACTCGATCCACCGGCAGAAGGCCGACGAGGCGTACCGGATCGGGGAGGAGGGCCACCCCGTGCGGGCCTATCTCGACGTCGAGGAGATCGTCCGGGTGGCCAAGGAGTCCGGGGCGGACGCGATCTACCCCGGCTACGGGTTCCTCTCGGAGAACCCGGACCTGGCCCGTGCCGCCGCGCGCGAGGGCATCACCTTCGTCGGCCCGCGGGCCGAGATCCTGGAGCTGGCCGGCAACAAGGTCGCGGCGCTGAAGGCGGCGAAGCGGGCGGGGATCCCGACCCTCGCCTCCACGGAGCCCTCGGCGGACCCCGAGGAGCTGCTGGCGCAGGCGGAGGGCATCGGGTTCCCCATCTTCGTGAAGGCCGTGGCCGGCGGCGGGGGCCGTGGCATGCGCCGGGTGGAGACCCCCGAGGCGCTGCCCGAGGCGCTGGCCGCCGCGATGCGCGAGGCCGACACCGCCTTCGGCGACCCCACCGTCTTCCTGGAGCAGGCCGTGCTCCGGCCCCGCCACATCGAGGTGCAGATCCTCGCCGACAACGAGGGCGGGATGGTGCACCTGTTCGAGCGCGACTGCTCCCTGCAGCGCCGGCACCAGAAGGTCGTGGAGATCGCGCCGGCGCCGAACCTCGACGAGGGGATCCGCCAGGCCCTGCACCGGGACGCGGTGAAGTTCGCGAAGGAGCTCGGCTACGTCAACGCCGGCACCGTGGAGTTCCTGGTGGACACGGCCGGGGAGCGGGCGGGTCAGCACGTGTTCATCGAGATGAACCCGCGCATCCAGGTCGAGCACACGGTGACCGAGGAGATCACCGACGTCGACCTCGTCCAGTCGCAGCTGCGCATCGCCTCCGGGGAGACCCTGGCGGACCTGGGCATCGCCCAGGACGAGCTGGCCGTACGCGGGGCCGCCCTGCAGTGCCGGATCACCACCGAGGACCCGGCCAACGGGTTCCGCCCCGACGTCGGGAAGATCTCCGCCTACCGCTCCGCCGGCGGCGCGGGGGTGCGTCTGGACGGCGGCACGGTCTACGCCGGGGCGGAGATCTCCCCGCACTTCGACTCGATGCTGGTGAAGCTCACCTGCCGGGGCCGGGACTACGCCACCGCCGTGCACCGGTCCCAGCGTGCCCTGGCCGAGTTCCGGATCCGCGGGGTGTCCACCAACATCCAGTTCCTGCAGGCCGTGCTGGCCGACCCGGAGTTCCTCGCCGGCAACGTGGCCACCGACTTCATCGAGCGCCGCCCGGAGCTGCTCGAGGCCCGCACCTCCGGGGACCGCGCCACCAAGGCACTGACGTGGCTGGCCGAGGTCACGGTGAACCAGCCCAACGGGGAGCGGGTGGAGGGCATCGACCCGCGCACCAAGCTGCCCCACTACCCGGGCGACAAGCAGGACGAGCCGTTCCGCTCGCCCTTCGACGGACCCTCCGAGCACACCCCGCCGCCGGGGTGGCGGCAGCGGCTCGTCGAGCTCGGCCCCGAGGGGTTCGCCCGGGCCCTGCGGGAGCAGCAGGCGGTGGCGGTGACCTCGACGACGTTCCGGGACGCCCACCAGTCGCTGCTGGCCACCCGGGTGCGCACCCGTGACCTGCTGGCCGCGGCCCCGGCCTACGCCCACACGCTGCCGCAGCTGCTGTCCGTGGAGGCCTGGGGCGGGGCGACCTACGACGTCGCCCTGCGTTTCCTCGGGGAGGACCCGTGGGAGCGGCTGCGGCTGCTGCGGGAGGCGATGCCGAACATCCCGATCCAGATGCTGCTGCGCGGGCGCAACACCGTGGGCTACACCCCGTACCCGACCGAGGTGACGGACGCGTTCGTGGCCGAGGCCGCGGCCACCGGGGTGGACATCTTCCGGATCTTCGACGCCCTCAACGACGTGGAGCAGATGGCCCCGGCCATCGAGGCCGTGCGCAGGACGGGCACCGCGGTCGCCGAGGTCGCCCTCTGCTACACCGGGGACCTGCTCGACCCGGCCGAGGACCTCTACACCCTGGACTACTACCTCGAGCTCGCCCAGCAGTGCGTCGACGCCGGGGCCCACGTGCTGGCGATCAAGGACATGGCGGGGCTCCTGCGCCCCATGGCGGCGGCGAAGCTGGTGACCGCCCTGCGGGAGCGCTTCGACCTGCCCGTGCACCTGCACACCCACGACACCGCCGGCGGGCAGCTCGCCACGCTGATGGCCGCGATCGACGCGGGCGTGGACGCGGTGGACGTGGCCGAGGCCTCGATGGCCGGCACGACCTCCCAGGTGCCCGCCTCGGCGCTGATCGCAGCCCTGGCCCACACGGACCGGGACACCGGCATCCCCCTGGAGGCCGCGACCGCCCTGGAGCCCTACTGGGAGGTCATCCGCCGGATGTACGCCCCGTTCGAGTCCGGGCTCACCGCCCCGACCGGGCGCGTGTACCGGCACGAGATCCCCGGCGGGCAGCTGTCGAACCTGCGCCAGCAGGCCATCGCGCTGGGACTGGGGGAGCGGTTCGAGGCGATCGAGGACATGTACACCGCCGCCAACGCCATGCTCGGCAGGCTGGTCAAGGTCACCCCCTCGTCCAAGGTCGTGGGCGACCTCGCCCTGCAGCTGGTGGGCATGGGCGTGGACCCGGCCGAGTTCGAGACGAACCCGCAGAAGTTTGACATCCCCGACTCGGTGATCAGCTTCCTCGCCGGGGAGCTCGGCACGCCTCCCGGCGGGTGGCCCGAACCGTTCCGCTCCAAGGCCCTGGAGGGCCGCAACGTCAAGGTCGGGATCACGGAGCTGGCCCCGGAGGACTCGCAGGCCCTGGCCGGGGACTCAGCCACCCGGCGTGCCACGCTGAACCGGCTGCTGTTCGCCGGCCCGACGCGGGACTACGAGGCCAGCCGGGCGAAGTACGGCGAGCTGGCGCTGCTGCACACCCGGGACTTCCTCTACGGGCTGACCTCCGACCGGGAGCACGTGATCTCCCTCGGCAAGGGGGTGCGGCTGCTGGTGACCCTGCAGGCCATCTCGGAGCCGGACGACAAGGGCATGCGCACCGTGATGGTCACGCTCAACGGCCAGCCCCGGATGATCGAGGTCCGAGACACCTCGATCACCTCCTCGGTGCCCGAGACCGAGAAGGCCAACCCCACGGACCGCGGCCACGTGGCCGCCCCGTTCGCGGGGGCGGTGACCGTGACGGTGGCCGAGGGCGACACCGTGGAGGCGGGCGGCCAGGTGGCCACCATCGAGGCCATGAAGATGGAGGCCTCCATCACCGCCCCCACGGGCGGCACGGTCGCCCGGGTGGCCCTCAAGGGCGTCACCCAGGTCTCCGGCGGCGACCTCCTGCTGGCGCTCGACACCGCCGGCTGACCCGGCACGCCCGCACCGGCACCACGGACCCCGGGAGGGCCGCGGTGCCGGCGGGGGCCGCCCGGCGGCCGCGCATAGGATGGGCCGCATGCGGAAATTCGACCTCATCATCATCGGCTCCGGCTCGGGCAACTCGATCCTCACCGAGGACTACGAGGGCCTGGACGTCGCCATCATCGACGGCGGGACCTTCGGCGGCACCTGTCTCAACGTGGGCTGCATCCCGACGAAGATGTACGCGTACCCGGCGAGCGTGGCCCGCCGCGCCCAGGAGGCGGACCGGCTCGGCCTCGACGCCTCGGTGGACGGCGTGCGCTGGCGGGAGATGCGGGACCGGATCTTCGGGCGGATCGACGCGATCTCCCACGGCGGGCTCGAGTACCGCCGGACGTTGCCGCACGTGACGGTCTACGAGGAGCACGTGCGCTTCACCGCCCCGCGGACCCTGCGCACCGCCTCGGGGGAGGACCTCACGGCCGACCAGATCGTGGTGGCGTCCGGCTCGCGCCCGGTGCGGCCGGAGATCCCCGGGATCGACCTGCCCCAGGTGCACACCTCGGACACCGTGATGCGCATCGAGGAGATGCCCCGCCGCGTGGTGGTGGTCGGCGGCGGCTACATCGGCGCCGAGTTCGCCCACATCTTCTCCAGCCTCGGCGCGCGGGTGACCCAGGTCAACCGCTCGCACCGGATCCTGCGCTACCACGACCCGGAGATCGCCGAGCGGTTCGCCCGCGAGGCCTCCCGGCAGTGGAAGCTCGAGACGGGCTGGTCGCTGAGCGAGGTCGAGGAGTGGGACGGCGACGAGTGCGCCGTGATGGTCACCTTCCGCGACCCGCAGGACCCGGAGCTCGTCATGCGCCTGCCCGCGGACGTGGTGCTGGTGGCCACGGGCCGGCAGCCGAACACCGACGTGCTCGACGCCCGGGCGGGCGGCCTGGACGTGCGGCCGGACGGGCTGCTGGCCGTCGACGAGCACCAGCGCGCCCTCTCCGGGGGCCGCCCCGTCGAGGGCGTGTGGGCCCTGGGCGACATCAGCTCGCCCTACCAGCTCAAGCACGTGGCCAACGCCGAGGCCCGCACGGTGCAGCACAACCTCCTGCACCCCGGCGACCTCCGGGCCACCGACCACCGGTTCGTGCCCTCGGCCGTGTTCACCAGCCCGCAGATCGCCTCCGTCGGCATGACGCAGCAGGAGGCCGAGCAGTGGGCGGTCGAGCAGGGCAGCGAGATCACGGTCAAGGTGCAGGACTACGGGGCCACGGCCTACGGGTGGGCCATGGAGGACCGCACGGGGCTGTGCAAGCTGATCGCGGAGAAGGGCACCGGTCGCCTCCTGGGCGCGCACCTGATCGGGGAGGAGGCCTCCCTGCTCGTCCAGCCGCTGGTGCAGGCCATGTCCTTCGGCCTCGACGCGCACACGATGGCGCGCGGCCAGTACTGGATCCACCCCGCCCTCAGCGAGGTCGTCGAGAACGCCCTGCTGGGCCTCGACGTCCCCGAGCACTCACCGCTGTCCCCGGGGGCCCTCGTCGGCGGCCGGTGATCCCACCGGCCGCCGGCCGGCCCCGGGTTAGCCGCGGCCCGGCAGGTGCGCGTGGGAGAGCTTTTCCTTGATCCGCTCCGCCGGGGTGGCGGGGGCCGCGGCCGGTTCGGGGGCGGGACGCGAGTAGATCTCCTCGATCCGGTCCGCGAAGTCCTGCGCGATCCTGGCCCGCTTGATCTTCATGGACGGGGTCAGATGCCCGGAGGCCTCCGTCCAGTCGACGTCGAGGATCTCGAAGGCCCGGATGCTCTCCGCGCGAGAGACCGCCTGGTTCGCCCGGGTGACGATGTCCTGGACGTGCTCGACGACCTTCGGGTGGCGGGCGGCCTCCGCCACCGGCATCGCGGGGTCCAGGCCCATCAGCTCCAGGCGGGCGGGGAGCACGTCCTGGTCGAGGGTCACGAGGGCGGCCACGAACGGCCGGTCGTCCCCGACCACCATGACCTGGGAGACCAGGGCCGAGGCGCGGATGGGGTCCTCCAGCACGTTGGGGACCACGTTCTTGCCGCCGGCGGTGACGATGATCTCCTTCTTCCGGCCGGTGAGGGTGAGGGCGCCGTCCTCGTCGAGCGAGCCGAGGTCGCCGGTGCGGAACCACCCGTCCTCGAAGGCCTCGGCGGTGAGGTCCTCCCGCCCGTGGTAGCCGCGCATGACGTGGGTGCCCCGGACCAGGACCTCCCCGTCCTCGCCGATCCGCACCTCGTTGCCCGGCAGCGGCAGGCCCACGGTGCCGATCTTGCCGATCTCCGGGGTGTTGACGGCGATCGGGGCCGTGGTCTCCGTGAGTCCGTAGCCCTCCACGACGTACACGCCGATCCCGTTGAAGAAGTGGCCCAGCCGGGTGCCGAGGGCGGCGCCGCCCGAGACGGCGTGCGTGACCTCCCCGCCCATCGCGTCCCGCAGCTTCGAGTACACGAGCCGGTCGTAGAGGGCGTGGCGCGCCCGCAGGAGCGGCGGGACCCGCCCGTCCTGACCGGCCTTCGAGTACGCGACGGCCGTGGTCACCGCGCGCTCGAAGATCAGGGACTTCGCCCCGCCGGCCTTCTCGGCCTTGAGGCGGGCGCTCTGGTAGATCTTCTCGAACACGCGCGGGACGGCCAGGATGAACGTGGGCCGGAAGGCCCCGAGGTCCCCCATCAAGTTCTTCACGTCCGGGGTGTGGGCCAGGACGGTCCCGGAGTAGAGGGCGATCACCTCCACGAAGCGGGCGAAGACGTGGGCCAGCGGCAGGAACAGGAGCGTCCGGGCGCCCGGGTGGATGATGTCCTCGACGACCAGGGTCGTGTTCTCGCACAGCCGCACGAAGTTCCCGTGCGTCAGCTCGCAGCCCTTGGGCGGTCCGGTGGTCCCCGAGGTGTAGATGATCGTGGCGACGTCCTCGAGCCCGCGCGACGTGCGGCGGGCCTCGAGCTCCTCGTCCGGCACGTCCGCGCCGGCGCGCGCGAGGTCGTCGAGGCCCGTGCCGGTGCCGTCCAGGCGCCAGACGTTCTCCGCGGCGCGGAACGGCGTCTCCCGCGAGGCAGCGAGCACGGAGTCCTCGAGGGCCTGCGTCTCGACGAACACGGCCTTGGCGTCGGAGTCCCCCATGATCCAGGCGATCTGCTGCGTCGAGGACGAGTCGTAGACGGGGACGGGCACGGCGCCGGCGTACCAGATCGCGAGGTCCGCGAGGGTCCACTCGTAGCGCGTCCGGCTGAGGATGCCCACCCGGTCCCCGGGCTCGATCCCCGCGGCCACGAGACCCTTGGCCACACCCTGCACGGCGGCGAGGAACTCCCGGGCGCGCACCTCGCGGGCGGCCCCCTCCGGTGCCAGGACGGTGTACAGGTGCGGATCCTCGTCCTGGCCCGCCTGCATGAGCAGGAAGTCGGTGATGCGGCTGTGGGCCGGTGGGTCCACGAGGGCGTCGGTCGCGACGTGGCGCATGGGGTTCTCCTCGGATCGGGGTCGGTGGGCCGTCCGCCCCAGTCTAGTGAATTGGCTCACGCAAACTCCGTCAGACGCGGGCGCCGTCGTCCAGGTCGTCGCGGTCGTCGGGCAGGGACCGCAGCAGGTGGCCGATGGCCCCGACCACGGCGACCAGGCCCCCCACGATGGTCCACCACGGCAGGGAGCCGGGCAGGAGGGAGAGCACCACCAGCAGCACGGGCACCCCGACCAGCACGGTCCAGGACAGCAGCGCCCCGCCGCTGAGTCCCTGCGTGACCGGCCCGGGGTCGGGGGAGTAGGGCGCGTCGTCGTCCCCCGCGTCCTCCGGTTCCCCGGGGCCCTCGACCCCGGCAGCGTCTGCCCCGGCGTCCGCCGCCCCGGCGGACGCGCCCGGCCCGGCGTCCTCGGGGGACCAGTCCCGGGGCCCGGCGAGGTGTCGGTCCCCGGCCCGGCGCACGTCCTCGAGGTCCGACACGATCCGGCTCCACTCGTCCTCGGGGCCGTGCCCGGCGCCGCCCGGCGTCCCCGGGCCCGCACTCATCGCCGGTCCCCCCGGGAGGCGGGGCGCAACGGTCTCGCGGTGACCGGGTTGCGGCCCGCCAGCAGGTCCTCCAGGAAGCGCACCGACCGCGCCGCGACCACGTCCGCCTCCCGGTCCAGGGTGGCCACGTGGAAGCTCTCCGCCAGCCGCACCAGCTCCACGTCCCCGCCGGCCCGGCGCAGCACGTGCAGGTGCGAGGCGTCCGAGACCACGTGGTCGTGCCGCGAGCGCAGCACCAGGACCGGGGCGGTGACCGCGGGCAGCATCCTCCGGGTCCGGGCCATGAACCGGCCCAGCTCGGCGACGCCCGCCACGGGCGTGCGCGGGTAGGCGTGCTCGGTGACGCCCGGGAGGCTGATGTCGTCCCCCACGCCCGGCACGGAGGGCACCGCGCGGTGCAGGGCCGGGGCGAGGCGGGCCGTGCGGCTGACGAGGGACAGCGCCGGGTTCAGGGCCACGACCCCGTCGACGGGCAGGGTCGCGGCGAGGTGCAGGGCGAGCGCCCCGCCCATGGACAACCCGCACACCACCACCACGTCGTGCCGGGCCCGCAGCCGCTGCACGTGCTCGGCCGCGTGGTCGCGCCACTGCTCCCAGCGGACGCCGGCGAGGTCCTCCCAGCGGGTGCCGTGGCCGGGCAGCACGGGCCCGACGACGTCGGCGCCCGCCGCGTGCAGCGCCCGGCCCCACGGGCGGACGCTGAACGGGACGCCGGTGAAGCCGTGCAGCACGAGCGCGCCCGCGGGCCCGTCGGCCGGATGGTGGAAGGGCGCGCCCGGATCGTCCGCGGCGGCGGGCCCGCCGGCCGCGGAGGGGGTGGGCAGGTGCTGGTCCTCGACGGGTGGCGTCATGCATCCATGATGTCAGGGCGGGCGCCGTCGGCGGGCGGACCGGCGCGGGTGCCCGTGCGGACGTGAGAGAATACCGGAGGCCGGACCCGGTCCGAGCGGCACGGACCCTCGCGACATCCCGATCAGCACGAAGGAGTCCTCTCCCACATGGTCTACATGTTTCTGAAGCGCTACGTCGTCGGCCCCCTGATCAACGTCGCCTTCCGTCCCGAGGTGCGCGGCCTGGAGCACGTGCCCGACGAGGGCCCGGCCATCCTCGCGAGCAACCACCTCTCCGTCTCCGACTCGGTGTTCATGCCCGTGGCCGTGCCCCGGCAGGTGTACTTCCTGGCGAAGTCCGACTACTTCAACAGCCCCGGCGTCAAGGGCCGGGTGATGGCCGCGTTCTTCCGCGCCATCAACCAGATCCCCATGGACCGCTCCGGAGGCCGGGCCAGCGCGAAGTCCCTGAGCAACGGCGGCCGCAAGCTGCTGGAGGGCGAGCTGCTCGGGATCTATCCGGAGGGCACCCGCTCCCCGGACGGCCGCATGTACAAGGGCAAGATCGGGGTGGCCCGGCTCGCGCTCGAGACGGGGGCCCCGGTCGTCCCGATCGCCATGGTCGGCACCGACAAGGTCCAGCCGATCGGGACCAGGCTCCCGCTGCCCCGCCGCAGCGCCCGGGTCACCACGATCTTCGGCGAGCCCCTCGACTTCTCCCGCTACCGGGGCCGGCAGGGCGAGCACGCCCTGCTCCGCGAGGTCACCGACGAGATCATGCACGCGATCCAGGCCCTCTCCGGCCAGGTCTACGTGGACGTCTACGCCTCGGAGCACAAGAAGCGGCTCGCCGAGCAGAAGCGCCAGGAGACCAAGCAGGCCGCGGCGGAGCTCGTGGGCAACGCCAAGGACAAGGCGCGCAGCGCCGCCCACACCGCCCGCCGGACCGCGGACTCCATCGCCCACCGCGACCGTCCCGGGGCCGCGGACGACGACACCCCGCGGCCCACCGCACCCTGATCCCGCGCCCGGCCCCGCCCCGGACGAGACATAGGAAGACATGATGCTCGACTTCACCGTTCCCGACAGCCTCCGCAACCTCGCCTCCCCGGTGCCCTCTGCGGCCGACTACCCGGGGCTGGACAACTGGCGCGAGCTGGCCGCCGACCAGCAGCCGACCTGGCGCGACCACCCCGACTTCGCCGCCTCGATCGCCGAGCTCAACGCGGTCCCGCCCCTCGTCTTCGCGGGGGAGGTGGACAAGCTGCGCGACCGTCTGGCCGAGGTCGCCAACGGCCGGGCGTTCTTCCTGCAGGGCGGGGACTGCGCCGAGACCTTCGAGGGCGCCACCGCCGACCGGATCAGCGCCCGGGTCAAGACGCTGCTGCAGATGGCCGTGGTGCTCACCTACGGCGCGTCCATGCCCGTGGTGAAGATGGGCCGGATGGCCGGGCAGTTCTCGAAGCCCCGCTCGTCCAACGACGAGACCCGCGACGGCACGACCCTGCCGACGTTCCGCGGCGAGATGGTCAACGGCTTCGACTTCACCGAGGAGTCCCGGGTCCACGACCCGCGGCGGATGGTGCGCGGCTACCACACCTCGGCCTCGACCCTGAACCTCATCCGGGCCTTCACCACGGGCGGGTTCGCGGACCTGCGCCTCGTGCACGCCTGGAACATGGGCTTTACCACGAACCCGGCCCACGCCCGGTACGAGTCGCTGGCCCGCGAGATCGACCGGGCCGTGAAGTTCATGGACGCGTGCGGCGCGGACTTCGACGCCCTGCGCACCACGGAGTTCTACGCCGGCCACGAGGCCCTGCTGCTGGACTACGAGCGCGCGCTGAGCCGCATCGACTCCCGCACCCACCTCCCGTACGGCACGTCCGGGCACTTCCTGTGGATCGGGGAGCGCACCCGGGAGCTCGACGGCGCCCACGTGGACCTGCTCTCCCGGCTGCGCAATCCGATCGGCGTCAAGCTCGGCCCCAAGACCACCGGGGACGACGCGCTGGCGCTCATCGACAAGCTCGACCCGGAGCGCGAGCCCGGACGGCTCACCTTCATCACCCGCATGGGCGCGAAGAACATCCGGGAGAAGCTGCCCCCGCTCGTCGAGGCCGTGGAGCGCTCCGGCGCCAAGGTCGTGTGGGTGACCGACCCCATGCACGGCAACACCGTGTCCCTGCCGTCCGGGTACAAGACCCGCAACTTCGACGACGTCGTGGACGAAGTCCGCGGCTTCTTCGAGGTGCACGAGGCGATCGGGTCCTTCCCCGGCGGCATCCACGTGGAGATGACGGGCGACGACGTCGCGGAGTGCCTCGGCGGCGCCGACCCCGTCGACGAGTCCTCCTTCCAGGACCGCTACGAGTCGCTGTGCGACCCGCGCCTGAACCACATGCAGTCCCTGGAGATCGCGTTCCTCGTGGCGGGCTACCTCTCCCGCCGCTGAGCGCGGGACCGGCCGACGGGGCCGGGGCCCTCCCTGCCGTCCGCTCAGACGACGGTGAGGACGACCTCGGCCCCGTCCGTCGTCTGGGCCACCACGTAGCCGAAGGGGGCACCGAGGCTCTCCTCGACCCGCGCCGCGAACCCCGCCTCGGCGAGGAGCCGGACCGCCTCGTCCACGGGCCTGCCCAGCACCCCGGGCGCGGAGTCGGCGCGGGCCCCGAGAGAGACGGCGAGGTCCACCGCCGACCCCTCGGCCACCGCCTCGCCCGCCTCGGGGTGCTGGCCCACGACCGTCCCGGCGGCGGCGTCGTCGGCGACCGGGCTCCGGGTGCCGACCGCCAGCCCGGCGTCCTCGAGGCGCGCCCGGGCGACCTCCTCGGACATCCCGGTGACGTCGGGCGCGGTCGTCCGCACGGGACCGGTCGAGACCAGCAGGACGACCTGCTCCGCGGACCGCACCGTGGCCCCGGCCTCCGGGTCGGTGCCGAGCACGGTGCCGGCGGGGGCCACCGGGTCCGCGGTCTCGTGCACCGCGACGTTGCCCAGACCGGCCCCGGCCAGGTACTGCTCGGCGAGCTCCGGACCCGCTCCCCGCACGTCCGGCACGCTCACCGTCCCGCCCGGACCGGAGCCCAGGAGCCAGCCAAGGAACGCCGCCCCGGCCACCGCGAGCGCGACCAGGGCCAGCGTCCCCGCCGCGTGCAGGGGCCGGGTGGGGCGCAGCTCGACCTCGGGCCGCCAGGGGTCGGAGGAGCCGCTCGAGGTCCGCGCCGGCAGCGGCCGGCCGGAGACCCCCGGGGCACCGGGCCCGGCCGGACCCAGGGGCGCGGCCTGCGGACCCGGCACCCCGGTCCGGCTGGCCGCCGTGCCGAAGGCCTCCGTGGGAGCGCCGCGGCCGAGGGCCTCTGTGGGGGCGTTCCGGCCGAGGGCCTCTGTGGGGGCGTTCCGGCCGAGGGTCTCCGTGGTGCCTCCCGTCCCGAGAGCCTCCGTGGGAGCGCCCCGGCCGAGAGCTTCCGTGGGGGCGCCCGCCCCGAGGGCCGCGGTGGGTCCGACCTCGGGGTCCAGGGCCGCCGTCGCCGCGGCGTCCGGAGCCGGCACGGCCCCGGCGCCGCGGGCGGCGCCGGGGCCCGGGGGGCGGTCGAGCTCCGCGGGACGCAGACCCGCCCGGACCGACCGGAGCTCGTCGAGGAAGCTGCCGGCGTCGGGCGGACGCCGCTCCGGCTCCCGTGCCGTGGCCCGGGCGACCAGCCGCGCCACACCGGCCGGGAGACCGCGGTCGAGGGTGCGCAGGTCCGGGACGGCGCCCTCCGCGTGGGCCCGGGCCACGGCCAGCGGGCCGCCCTCGAAGGGACGGCGGCCGGCCAGGAGCTCGAAGAGCACGATCCCGGCCGAGTACACGTCCGCGCGGGTGTCGACCCGCTGCCCCGTGACGAGCTCCGGCGAGGCGTAGCCGACCGTGCCCAGCACCGTTCCGGTCGCCGTGTGCTGGTCGACGGCGCGGGTGAGACCGAAATCCGCGACGGTCACCCGGCCGGTGGCGGAGATCAGCACGTTCTCCGGCTTCACGTCGCGGTGCACCAGGCCCTCCCGGTGGGCCGCCGCCAGCCCGTCGAGGACCGGTTCCAGCAGCCCCAGCGCCTCGCCCGGGGGCAGGGCTCCGCGCCGGCGCAGGAGGTCCCGCAGCGTCGAGCCCGCCACGTGCTCCATGACCAGGTACGGCACCCCGTCCGGGGCGTGGCCCTGGTCGAGCACGGAGACCACGTGGGGATGGGACAGCCGCGCCGCCGACCGGGCCTCCCACACGAACCGGTCCGCCGCGGCCGGATCCTCGGCCAGGTGGGCGTGCATGAGCTTGACCGCCACGACGCGCTGCAGGCGGGTGTCCACCGCCCGGTACACGGTGGCGGTGCCACCGCGGGCGATCCGCGGACCCAGCTCGTAGCGGCCCTCGAGGACGGTCCCGGTCAGGTGGTCGGGGAGCGCGTGCTGCACGGGATCAGCCTAGGGCGGGGCGCTGTGCGCAGGCTGGGTCGCAGGTCACGGTCCGAACCGCTTGCGGTGCGTCTTGACGCTCTTGACGTACTGCTTGGTGTCGTCGTACATCCCGTACTTCTTCACCCCGTGCAGGCCCTGGTAGTACGCGGCGATGGCCACGTCGGTGCTGGGCGCGGCGCGGCCCAGCTGCCGGATGATGGCCACGCCGGCGGTGACGTTGTCCTGCGGGTCCAGCAGGTCGAGCTCCCGGCCCACGAGTCCCGAGGCCCAGTCCCCGGCGTCCGGGATGACCTGCATGGTGCCCACGGCGTCCGCGGGGGACACGGCCCGGTGGTCGAAGCCCGACTCCTGGTGGGCGTGCGCCAGGGCGAGCGCCGGGTCCACGCCCATCCGCACGGCGGTGTCGTGGACGAGCCGGCGCATCTCCTCGCGCGAGGGCGCGGGGCGGGCGGCGAGCTGCTCGTGGTGGCGATTGGCGGAGTCCACCACCCCGTCCTCGTACGTGCGGCCCAGGAAGGAGTCGCCGACGGCGCGCTCGGGCGCCGGCCGGGGCTGCTCGGCCCGCTCGGGGGCGGGGGCCCGGGCGGTCTGCACGGTCTCGGGGGCCGGCTCCGTGACCGACAGCCGCTGGCCCGGGCGCAGCAGCGAGTTCACCGTGAGGTCGTTGCCGTCAAGGAGCGACTGGACCGACACCCCGCGCGCCTGCGAGATGCTCCACAGCGAGTCGCCCGAGCGCACCACGTGCTCCGTCCGGGGCGGCTCCGCCGCGGGCGGGGCCGGCTTCTTCGAAGGCTCGGCCGCCGGGGCCGCGCCGCCGGAGAGGCGCAGCTCCTGCCCGGGCAGCAGCAGCGCCGCGCCGGAGAGGTCGTTCCACCGCATGAGCTCGTCCACGGCCACGCCGTGGCGCTGGGCGACCGCCCACAGGGAGTCCCCGGGGGACACGGTGTGCACAGGCGTCTTCGCCGTCTTCTGGCCGGCGAGCAGGGGCGCCGAGGCCACCTGGGCCGTCTGGGTGGGGGCGGCGTGGGCCACGGTGCCCCCGCCCAGGGCGGCGAGGGCGGCGACGGCGGTGACCGCCGACCCCGTACGGGCGCGGCGCGCCCAGGCGGGGGAGCGGTCGTCCTGCTGCCCGGAGGTCTCGGCGGTGGTGCAGCGCGGTGCGTCGTTCGGGTCGGTCGTGTCGCTGTCGGGGGGATACGGCATGAAGTAACTCTCTGACGCTGATCGGGGAAGGTGCGGAGGTCTCAGCCGGCTCCGCGGGTCGAGCATACCGTGGCGGGCCCGCGTGGCACGGGCACCGGCGGACGTGGCACTCTGGGGGCGTGAAGAACACATCCGGAATCAGCACCGAGGAGTTCGACCGCCTGGACGGTCTCGTCCAGGAGTGGTTGCCCCTGCCCGACGTCGCCGAGCAGCTCGGCCTCGTGGTCACCCGCGTCCACGGCCTCGTCGACGACGGGACGCTCCTCGCCGTCCGCAACCCGCACGACAGCATCCGCCGGGTGCCGGCCGCCTTCCTGCTGGACGGCGCCGTGGTCGACTCGCTGAAGGGCACGGTGGCGGTCCTGCGGGACTCCGGCTTCACCGACGTCGAGGCGATCACGTGGCTGTTCACCGAGGACGAGTCCCTACCGGGCCGTCCCGTCGACGCGCTGCGGGACGGGCGCAAGACGGAGATCCGCCGCCGGGCGCAGGCCCTGGCCTGGTGACCCGCTCCTGACCGGCGCGCCGGACCGGCCCCGAGCGCGGGACCGGCCCGGTGCACCGGACTCAGGACGAGCGGCGGACCGCCGCCGTCGCGAGGCCGCGCAGCGCGGCCATGGGCACGGCGTCGGCCCCGAGCCGGTCCAGCGCCGTGAACGCCTCCCCGCTGAGCCGTTCGATGAGCTCCTCCGTGGAGCCCAGGGCGCCGCACGCCGTGATGAGCGAGCGGAGCTCCTCGACGTCGTCCTCCGTCAGCTCCGGCCGGCCCAGGGCGTCCTCGAGCCGCGCGATCTGCGCCTCGCTGCCGAGCGTGCGGACGTAGCCGACGAGCACCGTCCGCTTGCCCTCGCGCAGGTCGTCGCCGGCGGGCTTGCCCGTGGCCGCCGGGTCGCCGAACACGCCCAGGACGTCGTCGCGCAGCTGGAACGCCTCGCCCAGGGGCAGCGCGAACGCGGAGCAGCGCTCCAGGACCGGCTCCGGCGCCCCGGCCAGGGCGGCGCCGAGCACCACGGGGTGCTCCACCGAGTACTTCGCCGACTTGTACCGGATGACGTCCAGGGCCCGCTGGACCGCGCCATCGCGGTCCTGGCCCCCGCCGGCGACCTCGCCCTGCACGTCGAGGTACTGCCCGGCCATCACCTCGGAGCGCATGAGGTCGAAGACCGCCCGTGCGCGGTGGCCGCCGGGCGCCGTGGTGGTGGCCGCGGCGAACGACTGCTCGCTCCAGGACAGGCACAGGTCGCCCGAGAGGATCGCGGCGGCGACGCCGAAGGCGGGACCGTCCAGAGCCCAGCCCCGGTCCGCGTGCACGGACTCGAAGCGGCGGTGCACGCTGGGGGCGCCGCGGCGGGTGTCGGAGCGGTCGATGACGTCGTCGTGGATGAGCGCTGCGGACTGGAAGAGCTCGAGCGCCGCCCCGGCCCGGACCACGGCCGGGTCCTCTGGGTCGCCGCCCGCCGCCCGCCAGCCCCAGTAGCACAGCCGCGCCCGCAGCCGCTTGCCGCCGGCGGAGAGCGCGACGACGGCATCCAGCAGCGGGAGGGCGTCCGCCGAGATGCCGCCCAGGACCGCTCGCTGCCGGCCGAAGAACTCCTCCAGCTCCGCGTGCAGCCGCGCCACGAACCGCTCGTCCTCGGCGCGGAAGGCGTCCTCGAGCCGGGCCTGCGGCGCGGTGCCGGCGGGGGCGTCGGGGTGGTGCGGGAGGGGCGGGCACGTCATGGGCGGATCGACCTCGGTCTCGGGGCGGCGGCGGACGCCCTCTGCCGGCAGTCCGCGATGTCCGCCCCAGCCTATCGAAGGCCCGGTGGGCGGGCCGAGGCGCTCCGCCCGGGCCGGGCCCGCACCGCGGCCGGGATGTCCGCGCCGAGGGCTAAGCTGTGCCGGACCCAGGAGGAGGACACGGTGACCGAGACGCCGAGGGACCGGCTGGAGCGCTGGCGGCAGTGCGCCGTGCTGCACGTCGACATGGACATGTTCTACGTCGGCGTGGAGCTGCTCGCGGCCCCCGGGCTGCGCGGCCGGCCCGTCATCGTGGCCGGGGCGGGCGGCCGCTCCGTCGTCCTCTCCGCGTCCTACGAGGCCCGGGCGTTCGGCGTCCGCTCCGGCATGCCCCTGGCACGGGCCCGGGCGATGTGCCCCCGGGCCGTCCTGCTCGAGCCCCACCGGGACGCCTACGACGCCTACTCCCGCCGGGTCATGGCCATGTTCCGGGAGATCACCGACCGCGTCGAGCAGATCAGCGTGGACGAGGCCTTCCTCGACGTCGCCGGAGCGGTGCGGCGGCTCGGCCCGCCCGTGGGCATCGCCCGCGGCCTGCGGGCCCGCGTGCGGGACGAGCTGGGACTGACCGCCTCCGTGGGGATCGGCGCCAACAAGACCGTCGCGAAGATCGCCTCCACCCGCTCCAAGCCGGACGGCCTGCTGCTCGTCCAGCCCGAGGACACCGTGGCGTTCCTGGCGGAGCTGCCGGTCTCAGCGCTGTGGGGCGTCGGCGGGCGCACGGCCGAGACGCTCACCGGCGCGGGGCTCAGGAGCGTGGGGGACCTTGCGGTCGCCCCCGTGCCGATGCTGACCCGCCTGGTCGGACGGGCTGCCGGCCACCACCTGCACGAGCTCGCCAACGGGCGGGACCCCCGCCCCGTCGAACCGGTCCGGGAGGAGAAGAGCGTGGGCGCGGAGGAGACCTTCCCCCGGGACGTCACGGACGACCGCGTGCTGCACGAGACCCTCCTGCGGCTCAGCCACCGGACCGCCTCGCGGCTGCGCCGGCAGGGACTGCGCGCCCGTCGGGTGGGGCTCAAGGTGCGCTGGGCGGACTTCACGACCATCACCCGGTCGCGGACCCTGCAGCATCCCTTCACGTCCGCCCACGACCTCCTCGAGCACGGCGTGGGCCTGCTCGAGGAGCTCGGGGACCGGCCCCAACCGGTCCGGCTCATCGGCATCCGCGCCGAGCGGCTGGAGCCCGCCACGGACGCCCTGCAGCTGAGCCTGGACGGCCGCGAGGAGGAGTGGGGGGCCGCCGAGCAGGCCATGGACCGGGTGCACGCCCGCTTCGGCGCCGAGCGCCTCGGGCCCGCCCGCCTCCTGCCTCCCGCACCCCGGAGTCCGGAGGGCAACTCGGAGGCTGTTGACAGCCGTGTGCGCGGTGCCAAATCAGCACCCGACGGTCTATCCTGGTAACAGGCGGCGCCGGAACAGCCGGGGAATCCGCACCCGAAGGATGAGGAGGCATACCGTGCCACTGTCCGAGCACGAGCAACAGCTCCTGGCGCAGCTCGAGAAGCAGCTCCACGCGGACGACCCGAGGTTCGTGACGAGCATGGGTTCCCGCGCCGTCAGGGGTGCTTCCACCCGCAACATCGTCCTCGGGATCGTGATCGCCGTCGTCGGCCTGCTCGTCCTCCTGGGCGGGGTCGTCATCGACTCCATCCTGGTCGGGGTCCTGGGCTTCGTCGTGATGGGCGCGGGTGTCTACGTCGCCACGCTGCGCTCCGGCAAGCCGCGCCCCGGCGGGGAGCCCGGCAAGGGGGGTCCGCCCCGCCGCTCGTCGCCCTTCCTGCAGAACCTCGAGGAGCGCTGGGACCAGCGCAACTCCGGGGGCCCGTCCACCTGACCGGCCCCGCCCGGACACGGAGCCGCCCGCGAGGCGCCCGCCGCAGGGCGCCGCCCGCTCGGACCGACCCGCCTGGACCGACCCGCCCGGCCCCTCCACCTCCCCCCACCCTGCCGCCGCACAGCGGTGTGCAGGGTCCGACCAGCTCCCCGGTGCACCGCCGGGGAGCTTTTTCATGCCCCGGAGGTGCCGCGGCCGTACCCGGCCGCACCACGGGAACCCCTGGGGAGCGGTCCTCCACCGTCCTCCCCGCAGCCCGCACCGCGGCGTCCTCCACTCTCCTCCCCGCAACCCTCCGCCGGCGTCCGGCGCCGCGGGCCGCGGTGTCCTCCACCACGCTCCCCGCCGTCCGGTGCCGGCGCCCCGCACCGCGGGCCGCGGTGTCCTCCACCCTCCTCCCCGCCGCCCTCCGCCGCAGCGCCGCCGTGCCCACCTGGGGTGACGCCCGTCGCGGGGGCCGGGCGCCGCGCCACGCCGCGGCGCCCGGCCCCCGCGTTCGTTGACCGGGGAGTGAAGTGGAGTAAAGTGGGGCGAAGAGATGGATCTGGGAGAACTCTCGGGCTGGAGAGGCGGTGAGCATGTTTCTCGGAACGTACTCACCCCGTCTCGACGAGAAGGGCCGCCTGATCCTGCCGGCGAAGTACCGGGAGGAACTGGCGGAGGGACTCGTCCTGACCCGCGGTCAGGAACGGTGCCTCTACGTGTTCAGCGTCCGCGAGTTCGAGCGGGTCCACGAGCAGCTGAGGGCGGCACCGTTGTCCTCGAAGCAGGCCAGGGACTACATCCGGGTCTTTCTCTCGGGCGCCTCGGACGAGGTCCCGGACAAGCAGGGCCGAGTCACCATACCGCCGCCGTTGCGGGACTACGCCGGGCTGGGCCGGGAGCTCGCCGTCATCGGCGCGGGCACCCGGGCGGAGATCTGGGATGCCCAGGCGTGGAACGACTACCTGAACGAGAAGGAGGCCGTCTTCTCCGAGACCGAGGAGGAAGTGGTGCCCGGGCTCTTCTGAGCGCAGGGCCGCCGAGACCACCGCGGAGCACGCGGAGCCGCTTCCCGGATGAGATCTCCAGCCGCACAGCCGTCACCGTCCTGACTCACCTTCCCCTGAGCCAGGCCGGATTCGAGGGACGGCCAGCGGATGGGGTTCTGATCCTGGAACGCCCGCCGCCGCACCACGGCGTCGACCCGGCGCCGGCCACCGAAGACCGATCCACCGTCGACCGCCAAAGAGAGGGCCCATGGCGCAACGCCCAGCCGAGCAGCTCCACGTTCCCGTGCTGCTCGAACGGTGCCTGGACCTGATGGCTCCCGCGCTCGGCGAGGACGGCGCCGTGGCGGTGGACGCGACGATGGGCATGGGCGGTCACTCCGAGGCGCTGCTGCGGCGCTTCCCCGGCCTGCAGCTGGTGGCGATCGACCGGGACCCGCAGGCCCACGCGCTGGCCGGCGCGCGGCTCGCCCCGTTCGGCGACCGGTTCCACCCCGTGCACACGACCTACGACCGGATCCCGGAGGCCCTCGGCCGGCACGGGTTCGACCACGCGGACGCGGTGCTCTTCGACCTCGGGGTCTCGTCCCTGCAGCTCGACGAGCGCGAGCGCGGCTTCGCCTACTCCTACGACGCGCCCCTGGACATGCGCATGGACTCCACAGCGCCCGTCACAGCCCAGGACGTGGTCAACGACTACAGCGAGGAGGACCTGCGCCGGATCCTGCGGGACTGGGGCGAGGAGCGCTTCGCCGGTCGGATCGCCCGCGCGATCGTGGCGCAGCGGGCCAGGACCCCGCTGCGGACCACGGGCGAGCTCGTCGAGGTCGTCCGCGGGGCCGTGCCGCAGGGTGCCCAGCACCGCAAGGGCCACCCCGCGAAGCAGACCTTCCAGGCGCTGCGGATCGAGGTCAACGAGGAGCTCGACGTGCTGCGCCGGGCGATCCCCGCTGCACTGGACGCCGTGCCCGTGGGCGGGCGCGTGGTGGCCATGAGCTACCACTCCCTCGAGGACAGGATCGTCAAGCAGGCCTTCGCCCGCGGAGCCGCCTCGACGGCGCCGAAGGGCTTTCCCGTGGAGCTCGACCAGCACAAGCCCACCCTGCGGGTCCTGACCCGCGGGACGGAGACCCCCACCCCCCGGGAGATCGACGAGAACCCCCGTGCCGCCTCCGCGCGCCTGCGCGCGGTGGAGCGCATCCGAGAGCACGTCCCCCCCACAGCACAGAACGCGCAGAGGTACACGGCATGAGCGGAACCGGACTCCAGCGACGCCCCGTCCGCCCGACCTCCCAGCGCACGGGCATCGGCGCCTGGGCCGGGCGGCGCGGGCAGCGTCCGCCGGTGGAGGGCACCTCCGCCCGCCAGCTGAGCGACCCGGCACCGCCCGCCGGGGAGCGGGCCGGGTCGAGCCGGGCCCCGCTGTCCGTGGTCCCGGGCCGGGCGCGCCGGCAGCGGTTCTCCACCGTGGTGCTCAGCCTGGTGGCGCTCGTGGTGGCGCTGGCCTCGATCCTGGTCCTGAACATCCAGATCTCCGGGGGCCAGTACCGGCTCGTGGAGCTCCGCGCCCAGGAGCAGGCCCTCAGCCAGCAGAACGAGGCGCTCACCCAGGACCTCGAGTTCTACAACGCCCCGCAGAACCTCGCGGTGATGGCGACGGACCTCGGCATGGTCCCCGCGCAGGACTCGGGCACGGTCGACGTCACGAACGGGACCGTCGAGGGCGACCCCATGCCAGCGCAACCCCAGAAGAACCACGAGATCCTGGTCGACCACGCCCACCAGACCGGCTCCGAGGCCGCGGACCGTGCCGCCCAGCGCGCCGAGGACCGCGAGCGGGAGCAGGCGGCGCAGGAGCGGGAGGACGCCGAGCGCAGCGCCCGCGAGGACGCCGCGCCGGCCGGCGCCGCGGAGGCGGAGGACGGCTCCCTCGCGGCCCCGCCGCAGCGCACGCCCGGGGAGTGACCGGGCCACCGGCCCCCGCACCCGCCGGCAGCAGCCCCCCGGACATCTCCCAGTCGCAACCAGGAACGAGGCAGACACGTGGCACGCGCACGCTCGACGTCCGACGCCCCCCGCGCCCGCGGCATCGGCCGCAGCCACATCGGCGTCGTCCTCGTGCTCGGCCTGCTTGTGGTCCTCGGGATCCGGCTGGTGTGGGTGCAGGGCATCGACGCCGCCGGCCGGGCCGAGGCCGCCGCCGGTGAGCGGTCCCGCACCGAGGTGGTGCCCGCGCTGCGCGGCGAGATCCGCGACACCCACGGCAACGTCCTGGCCCGCACGCTCCAGCGCTACGACGTCACGGTCGACCAGTCCCTGGTGCGCGAGTTCGAGCGGCCCTTGGCCGACGGCACCACCGAGACCGTGACCCCCACGCAGGCGGTGTACCAGCTCGCCGACGCCCTCGAGCTCGAGGACACCGAGGTCAAGGACGCCCTCGACGGCGACAAGCAGTTCGAGTACGTGGCCCGCGGGGTCACGCCCGAGCAGTGGAACACCGTGCGCGAGCTCGGTCTGCCCTACGTGTACGGGCAGCCGTCCTCCGACCGCATCTACCCCAACGGCCCGGTGGGCGGCAGCGTGGTCGGCTTCATGGGCGGGGACGACGAGGCGCTCGGCGGGATCGAGCAGACACAGGACGAGCTGCTGCGCGGCACCGACGGGAGCCGGACCTTCGAGATCAGCGCCGACGGCGTGCGGATCCCGGTGGCGCCCCAGGAGGAGAGCCCGGTGGAGGACGGCTCCTCGGTGCAGCTGTCGATCGACAGCGACGTCCAGTTCTTCGCCCAGCAGGCGGTCACCGAGCGCGCCGAGGAGCTCGACGCCGAGTGGGGCACGGCCGTGGTCATGCGGATCGAGGACGGTGCGGTGCTCGCACTGGCCGACTCCTCGACCGTGGACCCCAACGACATCGGCTCCGCCGAGGCGGAGGACCTGGGGGCGCGGGCCGTCACCCAGGCCGTGGAACCCGGCTCCACCCAGAAGATCCTCACCGCGGCGGCCGCCGTGGAGGAGGGCGTGGCCACGCCCCGCACTGAGGTCACCGTGCCCCCGTTCCTGGAGATCGACGGGCAGAAGATCACCGACGCCTTCGACCACGGCGAGCAGCGGCGCACGTTCACCGGGATCATCGCCGACTCGATGAACACCGGCACCGTCCTGGTCGGCGGCAAGCTCGCCCCGGAGCAGCGCCACGAGTGGATGCAGCGCTTCGGCGTCGGCGAGACCACGGGCATCGAGCTGCCCGGCGAGTCACCCGGCATCCTCACGAGCGCGGACCAGTGGGACGTGCGCCAGCAGTACACCGTGCTCTTCGGCCAGGGCGTCGCCCAGACCCCGCTGCGCACGGCGACGATCTTCCAGGCCATCGGCAACGGCGGGGTCCAGGTGGAGCCCCGCGTCGTCGAGTCCGTCCTCGCCCCCGACGGCACCAGCACCCCGGTCGAGCGGCCCGAGGGCGAGCGGGTCGTCTCCGAGGAGACGGCCGAGCAGGTGCTCGACATGATGGAGGTCACCGTCACCCAGGGCGGCGCCAAGGAGGCCGCCGTGGAGGGCTACCGGGTGGGCGGCAAGACCGGCACCGCCGAGGCCCCCAGCCCGGAGGGCGGCTACGACGGCTACACCACCTCCTTCGTGGGCGTCGCCCCCGTCGAGGACCCCCAGTACCTCGTGGCGGTCACGCTCCAGCGCCCCCAGGGCGACGTCCGCGCGATCGGCACCACCCCCACCTTCAGCAAGATCATGGGCCAGGTGCTGCGCCACTACGACGTCCCGCCCTCCACCACCGAGCCCGTACGGATCCCGCTGCGCACGGACGATCCGGAGGAGGACGAGAGCGAGCAGACGGCGCCGGTGGACACCCCGCCGGGCGTCGAGGCGCCCGAGGACGGCGGCACCGGGGCGGACGCCCCGGCCGACGCCGAGGAGGGGCCCGCCGCCGACACGGAGGCCGGCACCGGGGCCGACGCCGCGGCCGGGACCGGGGCCGGCGGGACCGCCCCGGAGGCGTCCCGGCGGGCCGACGAGGGCGACTAGACTTCCATATCGCCGTGCCCGGCCACCCCCCGGGCCTGCCCCCCGCTCCCGGCGGACCACCTACCCGCCGCCCAGACCACGAAGGACGTTGATGGACGCGACAGCCCAGCAGGGACACGACGCGCAGACGATGCGCCCCGCCCGCCCCCGGCCGCTGAGCCTCGCGGAGATCGCCCGGCTCGCGGGCGGGACGGCGCCGTCCCGCGCCGTGGACGTCACCGGCATCTCCCTGGACTCCCGGGAACTGCGCCCCGGTGACCTCTACGCGGCGCTGCCCGGCGCCCGCACCCACGGCGCCCGCTTCGCCGCGGCCGCCCAGTGCTCCGGCGCCGCCGCGGTGCTCACCGACGCCGAGGGCGCCGGGATCCTCCGGGACGCCGGCATCGGGCTGCCCGTGGTCGAGGCCCCGGACCCCCGCCGGTCCGTGGGGGCGATCGCCGCACGCATCTACGGCTCCCGGCCGGAGGACGGGACCGCCCCGGCCCTGTTCGCGGTGACCGGCACCAACGGCAAGACGACCACGACCTACTTCACCAACTCGGTGCTCCGCGCCCTGGGCCGGCGCACGGGCCTGATCGGGACCATCGAGATCCTCGCCGGCGACGAGTCGATCCCCTCCCGGCTCACCACCCCGGAGGCCCCGCACGTGCACGCGCTGCTGGCGCTCATGCGCGAGCGCGGCATCACCGCGGCGTCCATGGAGGTCTCCTCCCACGCCCTGCAGTTCCACCGGGTGGACGGCGTCCGCTTCGACGTCGCCGGGTTCACCAACCTGACCCAGGACCACCTCGACCTGCACGGGTCGATGGACGAGTACTTCGCGGTCAAGGCCCAGCTGCTCACCCCGGAGCGGACCCGCCGGGCCGTCGTCGTGGTCCAGGACGAGGACGACGTCTGGGGCCTGCGGATGGCCGAGCACGCGCGGGAGCGGCTCGGCCCGGACCTCGTCGACACGATCGCCCTGCGCGGCGGCGTGCCGGGGGACCGGGACGCCGGACCGGGCCGGCACGGCGCGGACTGGACGCTGACCAGCCTGACCCGCCGCGGGATCGGGCACTCCTTCGCGCTGCGGCACCGGGACGGCCGCACGCTGCGCGTGTCCACGGGCTTGCCGGGCGACTTCAACGTGGCCAACGCCGCGCTCGCCGTGGTCATGGTCGTGGCCTCCGGGGTCGACGTCGTCGACGTGCAGCGCGTCCTCGACGAGGCGGACCCCCTCACCACGGACGTGCCCGGGCGGATGCAGCTCATCGGCACGCAGCCCACCGCCGTCGTCGACTTCGCGCACAACCCGGACGCCCTGCGCCGCGCGCTCGCCGCCGTCGAACCGCCCGACGAGGAGGGCCGCGTGATCGTGGTCTTCGGCGCCACGGGGGAGCGGGACCGTTCCAAGCGCCCGGTCATGGGGGAGATCGCCGCCCGCCACGCGGACGTGGTGATCATCACGGACGACGACCCGCACGACGAGGACGCCGGCGCGATCCGCGCCGAGGTCGCGGCCGGGGCGTTCGCGGCCCGCGCCGCCGGCGCCCGGGCCCAGGAGGTGCTCGTGCTCGAGCCCCGCACCGTGGCCATCCGCGCCGCGGTGGCCATGGCGGGGCGCACCGACTCCGTGCTCGTGGCCGGCCGCGGGCACGAGACGGTCCAGGAGATCCGGGGCGTGGACCACCCGCTGGACGACAGGGAAGAGCTGCGGGCCGCGCTGGCCGACGGGCAGCAGGACCGTTGGGAGAACCGATGATCGACCTCACCGCCGCACAGCTCGCGCAGATCACCGGCGGGCGCGCCGTCGGCGCCGCCGCCGCGGCGCCCGTCGTCCGCCACGTCGCGACCGACTCCCGCGAGGCGCGTCCCGGGACGCTGTTCGTCGCCAAACCGGGGGAGGTCACCGACGGCCACGAGTACGTGGGCGCGGCCTTCGCCGCCGGCGCCGTCCTCTCCCTCGTCGAGCACGAGGTCTCCGACGCCGCGGGGGTCACGTACCCGGGCGTGCTGGTCCCCGACGTCGTGGAGGCGATGGGCCGGCTGGCCGCCTGGGTCGTGGCCCAGCTGCGCGCCGACCACGAGGTGAAGGTCATCGCCGTCACCGGATCCGTCGGCAAGACCACCACCAAGGACCTCCTGCGGGGCATCTTCGCCGCGGAGGGTCCCACGGTCGCGCCCCGCGGTTCGTACAACGGGGAGGTCGGCGTGCCGCTGACCGTCTTCGAGGCCGAGCCGGACACCCGGTTCCTCATCATCGAGATGGGCGCCACCCGGATCGGCAACATCGACTACCTGTGCCGGATGGTCCGTCCCGACATCGGGGTGGTGCTGTGCGTGGGCTCCGCCCACGCCGGCGAGTTCGGCGGGGTCGCCAACATCGCCCGCGCCAAGGGCGAGCTCGTCGAGTCCCTGCGGGCCGACGGCGTGGCGGTCCTCAACGACGACGACCCCCTGGTCCGCCAGATGCACCGCCGCACCGCCGCGCCCGTGCTGTTCTTCGGGGAGTCCCCGGCGAACGCGCTGCCCGACGTCCCGGCCGCCCGGGTGCACGCCTCCGAGATCCGGCTCGGGCCCGGCGGCAGCCCGGAGTTCCGCCTGCATTTCCCGGACAACTCCGCGCACCGGGTCGTCTCCCGGCTCATCGGGGAGCACCACGTCTCCAACCTGCTCGCGGCCGCCTCCGCGGCCTTCGTGGCCGGGGTCGCCCCGGAGCGGATCGCGGCCTCGCTCAACGCCCAGGGCGCCGCGAGCCGGTGGCGGATGGAGCGCACCGAGCGGGCCGACGGCGTCACGGTGGTCAACGACGCCTACAACGCCAACCCGCAGTCGATGCGCGCCGCGCTGCAGACCCTGGCCCAGCTGGGCCGCGGCTCCGCCGGGTCCGCGCCCCGCCGCACCTGGGCGGTGCTCGGGGGCATGCTCGAGCTCGGCGACAGCACGATCGAGGAGCACGACGCCCTGGGCCGCATGGTGGTCCGGCTCAACATCTCCAAGCTGATCGCCGTGGGCGACCTCGCCCGCCCGGTCTACGACGCCGCCCAGCTCGAGGGCTCGTGGGGCAACGAGGCCACCTGGGCGGCGACCGCGGAGGACGCCGAGGAGATCCTGCGCCAGGAGCTCGCACCAGGTGACATCGTGCTCTTCAAGTCCTCCAACGCCGCCGGTCTCCGGGTCCTGGGGGACCGGGTCGCGGCCGACGCCGGGGACGGCGCCGGAGGACCCGCCCCGGGCAACGACGCCCCGGCGCACGGCGACCACTGGCGCTCGGCCGGTCCCTTCGTCAACGCCTCCCTCGACCCGAGCGGGAGGCCCACCACCCCGGGCCCCTCCGCGGACGGGAACGAGCCGGCATGATCCAGATCCTCATGGCGGCCTGCTTCGCCCTGGTCCTGTCCCTCTTCGGCACCCCGGCCTTCATCAAGTTCCTCGCCCGGCGCGGCTACGGCCAGTTCATCCGGGACGACGGGCCCACCAGCCACCACACCAAGCGCGGGACGCCCACCATGGGCGGCGTGGCGATCCTCGGCTCCGTGGTGGTCGCCTACGCGCTCACACACCTGATCTCCGGGATGCTGTGGCCCTCCTACGGGGGCGTCACCCTCTCCGGGCTCTCCGCGCTGCTGCTGATGCTGGGCATGGGCTTCGTCGGGTTCATCGACGACTACAAGAAGATCGCCAAGAAGCAGAACCTCGGGCTCAGCCCCGTGGGCAAGATCGTCCTCCAGGGCCTCATCGGCACCGCCTTCGCCCTGCTCGTGCTGCTCGTGCCCGGTCCGCAGGGCACGACCCCCGCGTCCTCGGCGATCTCCATCACCCGGGACACCGCCCTCGACCTCGCCTTCGCCGGCACCGCGGTCGGGGCCGTCCTCTTCGTGATCTGGGTGAACCTGATCGCCACCGCCACGACCAACGCCGTGAACCTCACCGACGGCCTCGACGGCCTCGCCACCGGGGCGTCCATCCTCGTGTTCAGCGGCTACCTGCTGATCGCCATGTGGCAGAACACCCACCTGTGCGGAACCGTGGCCGAGGGGGTCTGCTACGAGGTGCGCGACGCCGCCGACCTCGCCCTCACCGCCGCCGCGCTGGTCGGGGCCCTGGTGGGCTTCCTGTGGTGGAACACCTCCCCGGCGAAGATCTTCATGGGCGACACGGGATCGCTGGGCCTCGGCGGCGCGCTCGCCGCGTTCGCGGTGCTCACCCGCACCGAGCTGCTGCTGGTGCTCATCGCCGGGCTGTTCGTGATCATCACGGTCTCCGTCATCCTGCAGGTCGGCTACTTCAAGCTCTCCGGCGGCAAGCGCATCTTCAAGATGGCGCCGCTGCAGCACCACTTCGAGCTCAAGGGCTGGAACGAGGTGACCATCGTGGTCCGCTTCTGGATCATCGCCGGGCTGTTCGTCGCGGCCGCGCTCGGCGTCTTCTACGGCGACTGGCTGCTCTCCCACGGAGGAATGATCCAATGATCCACGCGAGCAACGACAACCCCGTCCTGGACCGGCCGCGCCTGGCCGGGCTCACCACGTGGGACGCCGACTGGGCCGGGCTGCGCGTGGTCGTCGCCGGCATCGGCCTGTCGGGCTTCGCCGCCGCGGACACCCTGGTCGAGCTCGGCGCCCGCGTCGTCGTCGTCGACGGGGCGAACACCCCGGAGAACCGGGCGAAGGCCGACACCCTGCGGATCGTGGGCGCCGCCGACGTCCTGCTGGGGGAGGCGGCCCAGGGGGCCGTGCCCGACGTCGAGGGCGAGCGCCCCGACCTGGTCGTCACGTCCCCGGGGCTGCGGCCCGACCACCCCCTGCTGGCCGCCGCGGCCGCCGAGGGCGTCCAGATCTGGGGCGACGTGGAGCTCGCCTGGCGGGTGCGCGAGCGCGCCGGGCGCAAGACCGCCGAGTGGGTGTGCATCACCGGCACCAACGGCAAGACCACCACGGTCGGGATGACCGCGTCGATGCTGCAGGCCGCCGGGCTCACCGCGGCCGCCGTCGGCAACGTGGGCACCCCCATCCTGGACGCGCTGCGCGAGCCGGTCGAGCACGACGTCCTCGCCGTGGAGCTCTCCAGCTTCCAGCTGCACTGGACGTCCTCGATGTCGCCGCTGGCGTCCGTGGTGCTCAACGTGGCCGAGGACCACGTGGACTGGCACGGCGGCTACGAGAACTACGTGGCGGACAAGTCCCGCATCTACGAGCACACCCGGGTGGCGTGCGTCTACAACGCCCAGCAGGCCGAGACCGTGCGCATGGTCGAGGAGGCCGACGTCGTGGAGGGCTGCCGCGCCGTGGGCTTCACCCTCGAGACCCCGGACGTCAGCATGCTCGGCGTCGTGGAGGACCTGCTCGTGGACCGCGCCTTCCTCGACGACCGCCGGGGCTCCGCCCTCGAACTCGCCTCGATCACCGACACCGGCCCCCTCCCCACGCCCCACGGCGTGGCCAACGCGCTGGCCGCCGCGGCGCTGGCCCGGGCCGCCGGCGCCCCGCCGGAGGCCGTGCGGGAGGGGCTGCGCGCCTGGGAGCCCGGCGACCACCGGATCCAGGCCGTCGCCACGACCCACGGCGTGCTGTGGATCAACGACTCCAAGGCCACCAACCCGCACGCGGCCGACGCGGCCCTGGCCGCGTTCGACTCCGTGGTGTGGATCGCCGGCGGCCTGTCCAAGGGCGTCTCCTACGACCGGCTCGTCGCCCGGCACGCCGGCCGGCTGCGCACCGTGGTGCTCATCGGCACGGACAACGACTCGCTGCTGGCCGCGCTCGCCGCGCACGCCCCCGAGGTCCCCGTCCTGCGGACCGCCGAGCGTCCAGGCCCCGCGGCGGGCGACGCCGTGATGGGCGAGGCGGTGCGGCTCGCCCACGAGGTCGCCCGGAAGGGCGACACGGTGCTGATGGCCCCGGCGTCCGCCTCGATGGACCAGTTCAGCTCCTACGCCCACCGCGGTGACGCGTTCGTCCGGGAGGTCGCGGACCTCGTGGGACGGCTCTCGTGACGCAGGTGCAGGACCGGGCGGGGCTCGCGCACACGGCCCGCGGCTCCCTGGGCGGGGCGCGCCGCTTCTGGCGTGCCCTGGTGGACGGCCCCCTCATCCACTCCTACTACGCGCTGGCCGGCTCCGTGCTGCTGCTGACGGCCATCGGCATCATGATGGTCCTCTCCGCCTCGGCGGTCGAGTCGATCTCGGCGCAGGAGTCCGCGTACTCGTACTTCGTCAAGCAGGCCACCTTCGGCGGGATCGGCGTGGTCCTGATGTTCGCGCTGTCCTTCGTGCCCACCGCCTGGTACCGCCGGGGCGCCACCGGACTGCTGGTCCTCGCCGTGCTGCTGCTCATGCTCGTCTTCACCCCGCTCGGGCAGGACATCAACGGCAACCGGAACTGGATCGTGGTGGGCGGGCAGAGCTTCCAGCCGTCCGAGGCCGCCAAGCTCGCCGTGGCGATCTGGCTGGCCATGGTCCTGGCCCGGCAGGGCGACGCCGTGCGCGACTGGCGCCAGGCCCTGTGGCCGTCCGGGCTGGGCATCGGGATCCCCGCCGCGATGATCGTGGCGGGCGACGACGTCGGCACGGCCCTCGTCTTCGTGCTGATCTACGGGGCCGCCCTGTTCTTCGCCGGGGCGCCGCTGCGGCTGTTCGCGATCGCGGCCGCCGGGGCCGCGCTGGTCGGCACGCTGGCCGTGGCCACCGCGCCCCACCGCGTGGACCGGATCACCGGCTGGCTGTTCGGCGAGTGCGGCGCCACCGACGCCTGCTACCAGTCCCAGCAGGGGCTCAACGCCCTCGCCTCGGGCGGCTGGTGGGGCGTGGGGCTGGGCCAGTCCCGGCTCAAGTACAACTACGTCCCCGAGGCGCACAACGACTACATCTTCTCGATCATCGGCGAGGAGCTGGGCCTGCTGGGCACGGTGCTGATCCTCGCCCTCTTCGCGGTCATGGCCCTGGCGATGGCCCGCGTCATCCTGCGCGCCCGCAGCGGCTTCGTCCGGATCGCCACCGCCTGCATCGTGACCTGGCTGGTCGGCCAGGCGTTCATCAACATCGGCATGGTCACGGGGGTGCTGCCCGTGATCGGCGTCCCCCTCCCGTTCATCAGCTACGGTGGGTCGTCGCTGCTGATGAGCCTCGCGGCCGTCGGCGTCGTGATGTCCTTCACCCGGCTGCCGCGCCGGATCCAGGTCCCCACCCCCCGCCCCCGCACCCCGAACGAGGATCGCGCATGACACCGTCCGAACCCACCACCGGAGGCCCCGCGCCGTCGGTCCTGCTGGCCGGCGGGGGCACCGCCGGGCACGTCAGCCCCCTCCTGGCCGTGGCCGCCGCGCTGCGGGAGCAGGCACCGGAGGCCCGCCTCACGGCGGTGGGCACCGCGTCCGGGATGGAGACCCGGCTCGTCCCGCAGGCCGGGCTCGCGCTCGAGCTCGTCGACCGGGTCCCGCTGCCCCGCCGGCCGTCCGTGGACCTCGTCCGGCTGCCCGGGCGGCTCCTCGGCGCCGTGCGGCAGGCCGGGGAGATCCTCGACCGCGTCCGGCCGGACGTGGTGCTGGGCGTCGGCGGCTACGTCTGCACCCCCGTCTACCTCGCCGCCGCCCGGCGCGGGCTGCCCGTCGTGGTGCACGAGGCCAACGCCCGCCCCGGTCTGGCGAACCGGGTCGGCGCGCGCTGGGCCAGGACAGTGGCCGCCGCGTTCCCCGGCACCCCGCTGCGCGGAGCCGTCACCGTCGGCATGCCCATGCGCCGGGAGATCTCCCACCTGGAGCGGGAGGCGCTGCGCGCCGAGTCCCGCCGGTCCTTCGGGCTCGACCCCGACCTGCCCACCGTCGTGGTCACCGGCGGCTCCTCGGGCGCCCTCGCCATGAACCGCACCGTGGCCGGCGTCGTCGGGGAGGTCGCCGCGCGCGGCTACCAGCTCCTCCACGTCACCGGCCGGGGCAAGCAGCTCACCCGGGACGACGGCGCGCCGCTGAGCGCCCCCGGCTACGTGCAGGTCGAGTACGTGGACGGCATGGAGCGCGTCTACGCCGCCGCGGACCTGCTCGTGGCCCGCGCCGGTGCCGCGACCGTCTCGGAGGTCGCCGCCGTCGGCCTGCCCGCCGTGTTCGTCCCGCTGCCCGTCGGCAACGGCGAGCAGGCGTTCAACGCCGCCTCCCTGGTGGCGGCCGGCGCGGCGCAGCTCGTCGCCGACGACGCGTTCACCCCCGACTGGTACCGCCGGAACGTACACCCCCTGCTGGCCGACCCCGGCCGCCTCGCCGCGATGGCCGCCGCGAGCCGCGCCCACGGCGTGCGCGACGCCGACACCGTGCTGGCACGGATGATCCTCCAGGAGGTCCCCGGTGAGCGCTGAGCACGAGACCGACCCCGCCCTGCTGGGCCGGGTCCACTTCATCGGGATGGGCGGCGCGGGGATGTCCGCCGTCGCCAAGCTGATGCTCGCCCGCGGGGTCCCGGTCAGCGGCTCCGACCGCCAGGACTCCCCGGCGCTGCGCCAGCTCCAGGACCTGGGCGCCACCGTGCACGTGGGCCAGCGCGCCGAGCACGTGGACGGGGCGCAGACCGTGGTCGTGTCCACCGCGATCCCGCCCGAGGACCCCGAGTACTCCGCCGCCCGGGCCGCCGGGCTGCGCGTGCTGCACCGCTCCGAGGCCCTCGCGGCCGCGATGCACGGCCGCGCGGTCGTGGCGGTGGCCGGCACGCACGGCAAGACGACCACCAGCGCCATGGCCGCGCTCGCGCTGCACACCGCCGGGCTGGAGCCCTCCTGGGCCATCGGCGCGCACGTGGCCGACCTCGGCTCCAACGCCGCCCTCGGCACGGGCCCGTGGTTCGTGGCCGAGGCCGACGAGTCGGACGGCTCCTTCCTCGCATACGGTCCGCGGATCGCCGTGGTCACCAACATCGAGCCCGACCACCTCGACTACTACGCCTCCCGCGAGGCCTTCTACCGGGCCTTCGACGAGTTCGCCGCGACCCTGCCCGCGGGCGGGCTGCTCGTGGCCTGCCAGGACGACCCCGGCTCGCGGGAGCTCGCGGAGCGCCACCGGTCCGCCGGCGGACGGGTGGTCAGCTACGGCACGGACCCGGGTTCCGACGTCCAGGTGCTCCCCGGGGAGGCCGACGGGATGCGCACCAGCAGCACCCTGCTCCTGGGCGAGGGCGCCGACCGCCGCGAGGAGCGGCTCGAGCTCGTGGTGCCGGGCCGGCACAACGTCCTCAACGCGACAGCCGCCTTCTGCGTGGCCGTCGAGGCCGGCGTCCCGCCCGCGGACGCGGTGCGCGGGCTGGCCGGCTTCCACGGCTCCGCCCGGCGCTTCGACCTGCGGGGCGAGGTGGACGGGGTCCGGGTCTTCGACGACTACGCCCACCACCCCACCGAGGTGGTCGCGGCGCTCACGGCCGCGCGGGAGGTCGCGTCCGGGCACCGGGTGATCGCGATCTTCCAGCCGCACCTGTTCTCCCGCACGCGCGAGTTCGCGGCCGAGTTCGCCGATGCCCTGGCGCTGGCCGACGAGGCCCTCGTCATCGACATCTTCGCCGCGCGGGAGCAGCCCGTCGACGGCCTCACGAGCCAGATCGTCACCGACCGCGCCCCCGCCCACGTCCGCTACGTGCCGGACGGCGCCGACGCGGTCGCCGAGGCCGCGGCGGCCGCACGCCCCGGGGATCTGGTGCTCACGGTGGGCGCCGGGGACGTCACCGCCCTCGGGCCCCGGCTCGTGGACCGCCTCGGGGCCCGCTGATGAGCCGGCACGGCCGCCCGCACCAGCCCCGCTTCGGGGACCCGGCCGGGGACTCCGGCGTTCCCGGGCCCGCCGACGGGACCGTGCCGGAGACAGCAGCGGACCGCGCCCCCGAGCGCGACCCCGGACCGCAGGCCGGCCCCGGGGGCCCGCCGCGGTCCGGGAGCACCGCCTCCGGGGCGGCCGCGCCGGACGGCGGGCGCGTGCGCGTGCGCGTGAACGACGGGACCAAGGTCACGCCCCTGGCCGACGAGGACGACCTCGAGGAGGTCCCGGCCGCCGGCGGGCGCTTCAGCGCCTGGCGGCGGCACCGGCAGGAGCGCGCCGCCACCCGCACGCTCACCGCCTCCCGGCTCCCCCCGGTGGACGAGCCTCCGCGGGCCGGTTCCACGGCTGTGGGGGCCGCAGCCGTGGGGGCCACGGTGGTGGCCTTTCCCGCCTCACCGGGGGCCCGGCGCCGGCGCCGGCGGATCGGCGCGGTCCTCGGGGTGCTCGCCGCCCTGGCGGTGCTCGCCGGCGTCCTGTTCCTCTCCCCGGCGCTGGCCGTGCGGGACATCTCGGTGCGCGGCGCGGAGCTGACGGACCCGGCTCGTGTCGAGTCCGCGCTCGAGGCCTATCGGGGCGTCCCGCTGACGCGGATCTCCAAGGACGAGGTGCGGGAGCGGGTGGGGCGGATCCCGCAGGTCCGCTCCATCGAGGTCCTGCTCGAGCCCCCGCACCACCTCGTGGTCGCGCTGCGCGAGCGAGTGCCCGTGGCCGCGATCGAGGACGACGGGGAATTCGTGGTCGTCGACTCGGAGGGGGTGGAGCTGATGACCGCCGGCTCCGCGGAGGCGGCGGGCGTCCCCGTCGTCACGGGCGGGCGCGACGTGCTCGAGGGCGAACGGTTCGAGGCCATCGCGGACGTGCTGGCCGCCCTGCCGGAGTCCGTCCTCGCCCAGCTGCGCACCGCCTCGGCCGAGTCGCTGTCCTCGGTGGAGCTGGCCTTCACCGACGGCCGCACGGTCGTCTGGGGCACCGCCGAGGACAGCGAGCTCAAGTCGCAGGTCCTCCGGGAGCTCGTCGAGGCGCGCGGCGCCGGCAGCGGCGTCGAGACCTACGACGTGTCGAGCCCGACGCGTCCCGTGGTGCGCTGAGGGACGACACCGGACCTCACGTTCCACCAGAGGTCGAGAATGCGGCCGAAACGCAGCACGACCTGCGGTTTTGGCGAAAAGTGTCGAAAGCGGTATGGCTTGTCGTGCAGGTGGTCCCCGTCGTTGTTAGGCTTGACCCCGACATCGAACCCGCCGGGGGAGCAGCTGACGGCATGAGATTCGACCTTCGATAGAAGGTTGAGAAACGGCTCGCCATCCCCGACCCGAACCATCTCCAGTTAGGTACCCATGGACTCCTCCACCCCCCAGAACTACTTGGCCGTCATCAAGGTCGTCGGAATCGGCGGCGGCGGCGTCAACGCCGTCAACCGGATGATCGAGGAGGGGCTGCGCGGCGTCGAGTTCATCGCGATCAACACGGACGCACAGGCCCTGCTGATGAGCGACGCCGACGTCAAGCTCGACGTCGGGCGCGAGCTCACGCGCGGTCTGGGCGCCGGCGCCAACCCCGATGTCGGCCGCCAGGCGGCGGAGGACCACCACGAGGAGATCGAGGAGGTCCTCAAGGGGGCCGACATGGTCTTCGTGACCGCCGGCGAGGGCGGCGGCACCGGCACCGGCGGCGCCCCCGTGGTCGCCCGCATCGCCCGCTCCCTGGGCGCCCTGACCATCGGTGTCGTCACCCGCCCGTTCACCTTCGAGGGCCGCCGCCGGTCCAACCAGGCGGAGAACGGGATCGAGACGCTGCGCGACGAGGTCGACACCCTCATCGTGATCCCCAACGACCGGCTGCTGTCCATCTCCGACCGCAACGTGTCCATGCTGGACGCCTTCAAGTCCGCGGACCAGGTGCTGCTCTCCGGCGTGCAGGGCATCACGGACCTGATCACCACCCCGGGCCTGATCAACCTCGACTTCGCCGACGTGAAGTCCGTGATGCAGGGCGCCGGCTCGGCGCTCATGGGCATCGGCGCCGCGCAGGGCGAGGACCGTGCCGTGAAGGCGGCCGAGCTCGCCATCGCGTCGCCGCTGCTCGAGGCCTCGATCGACGGCGCCCACGGCGTGCTCCTGTCCATCCAGGGCGGCTCCGACCTCGGGCTGTTCGAGATCAACGAGGCCGCCCGTCTGGTCCAGGAGGTCGCCCACCCCGAGGCGAACATCATCTTCGGCGCGGTCATCGACGACGCCCTGGGTGACCAGGCCCGCGTCACGGTCATCGCCGCGGGCTTCGACTCGGTGAGCCCGGAGACCAACGCGAACAACACCAACGCGGCCGCCCAGCAGGCGGCGACCACGCGCGCGGCCTTCGGGTCCGGCGCCGGTCAGCCCGCCGGCGTGGGCCGTGCGCCGCAGCGCGGCGGGACCCCGTCCTTCGCCCAGCCCTCCACCTCGCAGCGGTGGGCGCAGCCGGTGCAGAACGACGACGTGCCCGACGACGCCGGCTTCGACGTCGACCTGCCCGCCGAGGCGGAGGCCGGCGCCGGGGCGGGCTCCGGGCGCAAGGACTCCCTGGACTTCCCCGACTTCCTGAAGTGAGTCCGGCCCCCTGGGGGCGGACGCGGTGGACCCGCGTCCGCCCCCAGGGCGCGTTAAGCCCCGCCGCCGGTTCCTCCGGCGGCACGACGAGACACGACGAGCAACGACAGGAGGACCCGGTGCTCTGGTGGCAGGACGACGTCGGGCAGGGCGTCCGGGTGGCGTTCACGGACCGCGGCGCAGGCAACCTCGCCCTGCACACGGGCGACGACCCGGACGCGGTGCGGGCCCGCCGGGCCGCGCTCGAGCGGTCGATCGGCGTCCCCGAGGGCTCCCTGGTGTTCCTCGACCAGGTGCACGGCACCGACGTCGCCGACGCGGACCGGCAGGACCGGCCGGCCGTGCCGACCGCGGACGCCGCCGTCACGGCGACGGGTGTCCCGCTGGCCGTGATGGTCGCCGACTGCGTGCCCGTCGTGCTCGTCGGGGAAGGGCCCCGAGGCCCGCTCACAGGCGTGGCGCACGCCGGGCGCCGCGGACTGCTCGAGGGCGTGCTCGAGCGCGCGGTCGAGCAGCTGCGGGCCCGGGGCGCGAGCGGGCTGTCGGCCTGGCTCGGTCCCTCGATCTGCGGCAGCTGCTACGAGGTGCCGGCCGCCATGCGCGAGGAGTCCGCGGAGCGGATCCCCGCGGTGGCCACCACGACGTCCTGGGGCACCCCTGCCCTCGACCTGCGCGCCGGGGCCCGGGAGCGGCTGTCCGCCCTCGGGGTCGCCGTCCTCGAGCCGTCGGGGGCCGGCTCCTCCTGCACCCTCGAGAACGAGCGGCTGTCCTCGCACCGGAGGGACCCCGGCTCCGGCCGCATCGTCGGTCTCGTCTGGAGCCCCGGTCCCCGCGGGGAGGGCGCCGCGTGAGCGCCGACCCGGCCGCCGCCCCCGGCGGCGACGATCCGCGAACCCTGGAGCTCGCCCGGTCCCTCGACCGGGTGCGTGCCCGGATCGCGGCCGCGGCGCGGGGGAGCGGGGCGGCCGAGGAGCCCGTGCTGGTCGCCGTGACGAAGTTCTTCCCGGCCGCTGACGTAGCCCGGCTGCACCAGCTCGGTGTCCGGGACGTGGGGGAGAACCGGGACCAGGAGGCCGCCGCCAAGGCGCGGGAGGTGGCCGGACTCGTGGACGGACCCCTCACCTGGCACTTCGTGGGCCAGCTCCAGTCCAACAAGGCGAAATCGGTGGTGCGCTACGCGGCGTGGGTGCACTCCGTGGACCGGGCCTCCCTGGTCACGGCCCTCGGCAAGGCGGTGCAGCGGCACCGAAAGGCCGTGGCGGCCGGGGACGCGGCCCCCGGGCCGTGCGCCGAGCAGGACCTGACGTGCCTCGTCCAGGTGTCCCTGGACGCCGAGGAGCGCCGCGGCGGCGCCCGCCCCGAGGACGTCGTCGGGCTCGCCGAACAGATCGCCGGCACCGAGGGGCTGCGGGCCGGGGGCCTCATGGCCGTCGCCCCGCTGGGGGCGCCCCCGGGGCCCGCCTTCGACCGCCTCCAGGAGCTCTCGCAGCGGCTGCGGCGGTCCCTCCCGGAGGCCACGGCCGTGTCCGCGGGCATGAGCCAGGACCTCGAGGAGGCGGTCGCCCGGGGAGCCACGCACGTGCGCGTCGGCTCCGATATCCTCGGGCCCCGGGCGCCCGTAGGATAGCTTGGAGGACGGCCCCGCGGGGCCAGGGCCGTACCGCGTTCCGGGCAGCACCACGGGCGCAGGGCGGTCCGAGGATCCCGGAACTCCCCCCACCGCCGATATCCGCACAGACAGTCAAGGAGAGCACCATGGCCGGAGCGTTGCGCCGCACCATGATCTATCTCGGCCTCGCCGAGACGGACGAGGACTACGACGAGCCGACGCCGTCCCGCCAGGAGCACCAGCCCACCGCCGCGGTCCGCGAGGAGCCTCGCGAGGCCCGCGCCCACGAGTCCACCGCAGTGGCCGTGCCGCGCCGGTCGGCCGAGTACCGGGCGCCGGTCACCCCCATCAAACGCGCCCCCTCCAGCTCTCGAGAGGACAGCTCGACCTTGCGCACGATCACCACGGTCCACCCCCGCTCCTACAACGACGCGAAGTCCATCGGCGAGGCCTTCCGCGAGGGCACGCCCGTCATCATGAACGTCAGTGACATGGGCGACGCCGAGGCCAAGCGCCTGGTGGACTTCTCCGCCGGCCTGGTCTTCGCCCTGCACGGCTCCATCGAACGGGTGACCGGCAAGGTCTTCCTGCTCACCCCGTCCTACGTGGAGGTCGTCGGGCACCCCGCCGGCGGCGAGGACGAGACCGACGACCACCAGGAGGACTGAGGCGGACCGATGGACCTGTTGCTCTCCGTGCTGTACCTGGCACTGCACCTCGTGTACGTCGCGCTGCTCGCGCGCCTCGTGCTCGACTGGGTGCAGATGTTCGCCCGCAACTGGCGGCCCCGCGGAGCCGCCCTCGTCGGAGCCTCCGCCGTGTACACCGTCACCGACCCGCCGATGCGGTGGCTCCGGCGGATCGTGCCGCCCCTGCGCTTCGGCGGGGTGTCGCTGGACCTCGGGTTCCTCATCCTCATCTTCGCCGTCAGCATCGTCCAGGGCATCATCGGCTCGATGCTGGTCTGACGCAGTGCTGGTCTGATCCCGTGCCGGTCCGACCCGGCCCGCCGGAGACCGGCCTGTACGCTGTAACCGCACGACCACCGGGCGCCGGCCACCGCGCCGCCCCGGCCCCGGTCGGACGGATCCCCCGCCGCGGGCCGCGCCCGCGCTCCGCCCACGAAGGAATGCACCCATGGCTCTGACGCCCGAAGACGTCATCAACAAGCGGTTCCAGCCCACCAAGTTCCGGGAGGGCTACGACCAGGACGAGGTCGACGACTTCCTCGACGAGATCGTCGTGGAGCTGCGCCGCCTGAACCAGGAGAACAGCGACCTCAAGCAGCAGCTCGAGGCCGCCGGGCAGCCCGTCGCTCCCAAGGACTCCGCGCCGTCGCCCGTCTCCGAGCCCGGCCTCCCGGTCGCCGAGGACACCGCCGGGGACACCGTCGAGGCGCCCGCCCCGGTCACCGGCGGTGCGCCGCAGGAGGCGGTGGAGCGGACCTCGCCCGCCGCGGCCGGCACCGGAGCCGGCGAGACCGTCCCCGCGGAGACCGCGCCCACCTCCGGCGCGGCGCAGTCCGCGGCCGGCGTCCTGGCGATGGCCCAGAAGCTGCACGACGAGTACGTCGCCGAGGGCACCGCCGAGCGGGACCGGATCGTCGGCGAGGCCCGCGAGCGGGCCGAGGAGCTCGTCACGGACGCCCAGCGCACGCGCGAGGAGACCCTCACGGCCCTCCAGGATGAGCAGGCCGAGCTGCAGGCCCGCGTTTCGGGGCTGCGCGCCTTCGAGCAGGACTACCGCACCAACCTCAAGGCGTACATCCAGGACCAGCTGCAGGACCTGGACACCACCCCGTCCCTCGAGCCCGCACCGGCCGCGGACAGCCCCGCCGGCCCGGTCCGGTCCGAGCAGGCCTAGCCGCCGCGCCGCGACGCGCACCCCGCGGAGGGACCGGCCACGTGCCGGTCCCTCCGTCGTCGCCCGCCCCGGGCCGCCCCTGGAGGGGCGCTCCCGGGGCGGATGGCTCCCGGGCGGACGTGGCACCATGGAACGGGACCGACGTCCCCGCCGCCCCGCCACCCGGGGCGGGCCCGATCCCCGCCCCGCCACCCGAGGAGAGCATGAGCGAGTCCCCCGAAGTCCCCGCCGGAGCACCCGACCGCCGGACCCCGCGGGGCGTCCTCCTCCTCGCCGCTGCCGCCGCGCTGCTGGTGTACGCCGCGGACCAGCTCACCAAGTGGTGGGTCGTCGCGACCATGGAGCTCGGCCAGCGGACGCCGGTGGTCGAGGGACTGCTGTGGTGGCAGTTCATCCGCAACCCCGGTGCCGCGTTCTCCCTGGGGGAGAACATCACCTGGGTCTTCACCCTGGTGATGGTGGTCGTCTCCGTCCTCATCGTGCTCACCCTCCGCCGCGTCCGCTCGGCCGCGTGGGCCCTGGCCCTGGGGCTCGTCCTCGGCGGCGCCCTCGGCAACCTGACCGACCGGCTCCTGCGGGAGCCCGGCTCCGGCATGGGCCACGTGGTGGACTTCATCGCCGTGCCGCGCTTCGCGATCTTCAACATCGCCGACTGCGGAGTGGTCGTGGGGGTCTCCCTCGTGGTGCTCCTGACGCTGCTCGGCCGGGAGCTCGACGGCACCCGCACGGGCGCGGGCGCCCCGGACGCGCAGCGGGTCGAGGCCTCGCCGGAGGAGGAGGGCACCCGTGGCTGAGCCCGAGGAGCACGTGCAGGAGCGCTTCACCGTGCCGCCCGAGCTCGAGGGCCAGCGCGCGGACGCCGCCGTGGCCGCCCTCACCGGGCTCTCCCGCTCCGCGGCCGCCGTGCTCTGCGCCGAGGGTCGCGTGCTGCACCGCGACCGGCCCGTCGCCAAGTCCTTCCGGGTCGAGGCCTCGCAGACCCTCACCGTGCACGTGCCCGTCCCCGGGGACCCGGCACGGATCGTGCCCCAGCTGGTCGAGGACTTCCGCGTGGTGCACCTGGACGACGACATCGTGGTGATCGACAAGCCACCCGGCGTCGCCGCGCACCCCTCGCCGGGCTGGAAGGGACCGACCGTCGTAGGGGCCCTGGCGGGCGCGGGCGTCACCGTGAGCACCTCCGGCGCCCCCGAACGGGCCGGTGTGGTGCACCGGCTCGACGTCGGCACGTCCGGGCTGATGGTCGTGGCCCGCACCGAGCGCGCGTACACCGCGCTCAAGCGAGCCTTCAAGGACCGGACGGTCACGAAGGTCTACCACACGGTGGTGCAGGGCCTCCCGGACCCGCTGCGCGGGACGATCGACGCGCCGATCGGGCGCCACCCCGGCTACGACTGGCGCTTCGCCGTGGTCGACGGCGGCCGCGCGTCGATCACCCACTACGAGGTCCTGGAGGCCTTCGGCCGGGCGGCGCTCGTCGAGGTGCACCTGGAGACCGGCCGCACCCACCAGATCCGCGTGCACTTCTCCGCGCTGCGCCACCCGTGCTGCGGGGACCTCACCTACGGCGCGGACCCCGCGCTGTCGGCCGGCCTCGGGCTCACCCGGCAGTGGCTGCACGCCAAGCGCCTGGGCTTCGAGCACCCCGGCACGGGGGAGCCCGTCGAGTACGAGAGCCCGTACCCGCCGGACCTCTCCTTCGCCCTCGAGACGCTGCGCGACGGCGGTCCCACCTGACCCGGCGGAGCGGCCCCGGCCGGGGGAGCCGGCCGCCGCGGGACGGCCCCGGCGGGGCGGAGCGGTCGGTGCGGACCACTACACTGGTCGGGTGACGACGGCGACCGGCAAGAACAGCTTCACCCACCTCCACGTGCACACCGAGTACTCCATGCTCGACGGTGCGGCACGCCTCGACGACCTCTTCGAGGCCTGCCACGAACTGGGGATGTCCTCCCTGGCGACGACCGACCACGGCTTCGTCTTCGGGGCCTTCGACTTCTGGAACAAGGCCCGCAACGCGGGGATCAAGCCCATCATCGGCGTGGAGGCCTACCTGACGCCGGGCACCGCCCGCTCCGACCGCACCCGCGTGAAGTTCGCCGACGGCGGCCGGGACGACGTCTCGGGCGGCGGCGCCTACACGCACATGACGCTACTCGCGGAGACCACCCAGGGCATGCAGAACCTGTTCCGCGCCTCGTCCCTAGCGTCCCTGGAGGGCCAGCTGTACAAGCCGCGCATGGACCGCGAGCTGCTGAACACCTACGGCAAGGGCCTCATCGCGACCACCGGCTGCCCCTCCGGGGAGGTGCAGACCCGCCTTCGCCTGGGCCAGTACCAGGAGGCGCGGCAGGCCGCGGCGGAGTTCCGCGACATCTTCGGCGCCGAGAACTACTACTGCGAGCTCATGGACCACGGCCTGGGGATCGAGAAGCGGGTCACCGGCGACCTGCTCAAGCTCGCCAAGGACCTGCAGCTTCCGCTCGTGGCCACCAACGACCTGCACTACACCCACGCCGAGGACGCGAAGTCCCACGCCGCCCTGCTGTGCGTGCAGTCCGGCTCGACGCTGGCGGACCCGAAGCGGTTCAAGTTCGACGCCGACGAGTTCTACCTGAAGTCCCCGGCGGAGATGCGGGAGCTGTTCCGGGACTTCCCCGAGGCGTGCGACAACACCCTGGAGATCGCGGAGCGGTGCAACGTCGAGTTCGACACCTCCGCGAACTACATGCCCCGCTTCCCGACCCCCGAGGGCCACGACGAGGAGTCCTGGTTCGTCGAGGAGGTGCAGCGGGGCCTGCACCACCGCTTCCCCGGCGGGATCCCCGAGGACGTCCAGCGGCAGGCGGACTACGAGAAGGGCATCATTCTGCAGATGGGCTTCCCCGGGTACTTCCTGGTGGTGGCCGACTTCATCAACTGGGCCAAGAACAACGGGATCCGGGTGGGTCCGGGCCGCGGCTCCGGGGCCGGCTCGATGGTCGCGTACGCCATGCGCATCACCGAGCTGAACCCGCTGGAGCACGGCCTGATCTTCGAGCGCTTCCTCAACCCGGACCGCGTCTCCATGCCCGACTTTGACGTCGACTTCGACGACCGCCGCCGCTCCGAGGTGATCCACTACGTCACCGAGAAGTACGGCGACGAGCGCGTGGCCATGATCGTCACCTACGGCACCATCAAGGCCAAGCAGGCGCTCAAGGACTCCTCGCGCGTGCTCGGCTACCCCTTCTCGATGGGGGAGAAGCTGACCAAGGCCATGCCGCCGGACGTCATGGGCAAGGGCATCTCCCTCAAGGACGTCTACGACGAGAGCGCCAAGCGCTACGGGGAGGCCGACGAGCTGCGCGAGATCCTCGCCCAGGACCCGGAGGCGAAGAAGATCTTCGACACCGCCGAGGGCCTCGAAGGGCTCAAGCGGCAGTGGGGGGTGCACGCGGCGGGCGTCATCATGTCCTCGGACCCGCTGATCGACATCATCCCGATCATGCGCCGCGAGCAGGACGGGCAGGTCATCACCCAGTTCGACTACCCCACCTCCGAGGGGCTCGGGCTGATCAAGATGGACTTCCTGGGGCTGCGCAACCTCACGATCATCTCCGACGCGATCGAGAACATCACGCTGAACCAGGACGGGTTCGTCCTCGACCTCGAGAACCTCCTGCTCGACGACGCCGAGTCCTACGAGCTGCTGGCCCGCGGCGACACCCTCGGGGTGTTCCAGCTCGACGGCGGGCCCATGCGCCAGCTGCTCAAGCTCATGCGCCCCGACAACTTCGAGGACATCTCCGCGGTCATCGCGCTGTACCGTCCGGGGCCCATGGGCGCGAACTCGCACACGAACTACGCGCTGCGCAAGACCGGCCAGCAGGAGATCACCCCGATCCACCCCGAGCTCGAGGAGCCGCTCGCGGAGATCCTCAACACGACCTACGGCCTGATCGTCTACCAGGAACAGGTCATGGCGATCGCCCAGAAGGTCGCGGGCTTCACGCTCGGCCAGGCGGACATCCTCCGCCGCGCCATGGGCAAGAAGAAGAAGTCGGAGCTGGACAAGCAGTACGAGGGCTTCCACGGCGGCATGGTGGAGCGCGGCTACTCCGAGGCCGCGATCAAGGCCCTGTGGGACATCCTCCTGCCCTTCTCCGACTACGCGTTCAACAAGGCCCACTCCGCCGCCTACGGTCTCGTCTCCTACTGGACGGCGTACCTCAAGGCGCACTACCCGGCCGAGTACATGGCCGCGCTGCTCACCTCGGTGGGCGACGACAAGGACAAGCTCGCCCTGTACCTCACCGAGTGCCGCCGGATGGGCATCACCGTGCTGCCCCCGGACGTCAACGAGTCCGCGCTGAACTTCACCCCGGTGGGCACCGACATCCGCTTCGGGATGGGCGCGGTGCGCAACGTGGGCGCCAACGTGGTCAGCGCGATGGTCGAGGCCCGGGAGGAGCACGGCGCCTTCACCTCCTTCAACGACTTCCTCGCGAAGGTCCCCGCCGTGGTGTGCAACAAGCGCACCATCGAGTCCCTGGTCAAGGCGGGCGCCTTCGACCGGCTGGGCCACACCCGGCGCGGACTCGTGCTCTGCCACGAGGAGGCCGTGGACGCCACGGTCGCCGTCAAGCGCCAGGAGGCGGCCGGGCAGTTCGACCTCTTCGGGGGCATGGGGCTGGACGACGAGGACCCCTCGACGTCGCTGACCGTCGCGGTGCCGGACGTGCCCGAGTGGGAGCGCAAGGACCTGCTGGCCTTCGAGCGCGAGATGCTCGGCCTGTACGTCTCCGACCACCCGCTGCGCGGCCTCGACGAGGCGCTCGGGCAGTACGCCGACACCTCGATCCAGCCGCTGCTCGGCGAGGACGGCCGGCCCGACGGCGCCGTGGTGACCGTGGCGGGCATGATCACGTCCCTGTCCCGCCGGATCGCCAAGACCTCGGGCAACGCCTACGCGCGGGTGGAGCTCGAGGACCGGACGGGCTCGATCGAGATCATGTTCTTCGGCAAGGCCTACGCCCCCATCGCGGGCGTGCTCGCGGAGGATCTCATCTGCGTGATCAAGGGCCGGCTGCAGCGCCGGGACGACGGGTCGGTGACGATCTCCGCGCAGGAGCTCACCGTGCCGGAGCTCTCGGCGGACGGGCACAGCGGCCCCGTGCTGATCGCCCTGCCCGAGTTCCGCGCCACGGAGGAGACGGTCAAGGAGATCGGCGCGGTGCTGCGCAACCACCGCGGGGACTCCGAGGTGCGCATCCACCTCGAGACCCGCCAGAAGGTGCAGGTCCTGCGCCTGGGCCCCGATCTGCGGGTGAATCCCTCACCGGCGCTGTTCGGGGACCTCAAGGTGCTGCTCGGCCCGACCTGCCTGGAGGTGTAGCCCACCGGGCGGCGGAGTGCAAGGCCCGGCACCCGGCCGGGCGCCGCGGTGGAATACCATGGAGAGCGTGACTACTGCTGAGACGACCACGACTCCCGTCCTGCGAACGATCGACCTGCGCGGCCGGCACCTGTCCTGGTCCGATCTGCGGGCGGCCGTGCCCCGGCAGAGCTCCACGTCGCTCGCCTCGGCGCAGCAGGCCGTGGAGGAGATCATCGCCGCGGTCCGGACCGAGGGCGCCGTCGCCCTGCGCCGCTACGCGCAGCGCTTCGACGGCGTGGCCCAGGACCGGCTGCGTGTCGACCCGGCGGAGATCCGGCGGGCCGTCGACGGGCTGGACCCGGCCGTGCGCCGGGGCCTGGAGACCGCCATCGAGCGGACCCGGGCCTTCGCGCAGGCGCAGCGCCCGGCCGACGCCCGCGTCGAGGTCGCGCCCGGCGCCGTGCTCGTGCACCGGTGGACGCCCCTGCGCCGGGCGGGGCTCTACGTGCCCGGCGGGCTGGCCGTCTACCCCTCGTCCGTGGTCATGAACGTCGTCCCGGCCCAGGCGGCCGGGGTCGGGTCCGTGGTGCTGTGCAGCCCGCCGCAGAAGGAGTTCGGGGGCCTGCCGCACCCCACGATCCTCGCGGCCGCGGGGCTGCTCGGGGTGGACGAGGTCTGGGCCATCGGCGGCGCCCAGTCGCTGGCAGCCATGGCCCACGGGGTCACGGACGGCGACGACGTCCTCGAGCCGGTCGACACCGTGACCGGTCCGGGCAACGTCTACGTCGCCACGGCCAAGCGCCTGCTCCGCTCCGTGGTCGGCGTGGACGCCGAGGCGGGGACCACCGAGATCGCCGTGCTGGCCGACGACACCGCCGTGCCGGCCTACGTGGCCGCCGACCTGATCTCCCAGGCCGAGCACGACCCCGCCGCCGGCGCGGTGCTGATCACCCACTCGCCCGGGCTCGCCGAGCGGGTCGCCGCGGAGCTCGCCGTCCAGGTCCCCGAGGCGAAGCACGGGGAACGGATCACCACCGCCCTGTCCGGGCCGCAGTCCGGGATCGTGCTCACCGACGACCTCGACTCCTCGATCGCCGTGGCCGACGCCTACGCCGCCGAGCACCTCGAGATCCACACCGCCGACCCGCAGGAGGTCGCCGCCCGGGTGCGCAACGCGGGGGCGATCTTCCTGGGGCCCTACAGCCCCGTCCCGCTCGGCGACTACGCGGCGGGCTCGAACCACGTGCTGCCGACGGGCGGGACGGCGGTGCACGCCCAGGGCCTGTCCACCAGCGCCTTCATGAAGGCCGTGCAGATCGTCGAGTACACCCAGGACGCGCTCGCCGTGATCGGGGAGGACATCGTGGCCGTCGCGCGCTCCGAGGACCTGCCCGCGCACGGCCGGGCCATCACGATCCGCACCGGGAGCTGATCCGACCGTGCACTGCCCGTTCTGCCGTCACACCGACTCCCGCGTCGTCGACAGCCGCACCACGGACGACGGGACGGCGATCCGCCGCCGCCGCCAGTGCTCCGAGTGCGGCCGGCGCTTCACCACGCTCGAGACCACGACCATCTCGGTCATCAAGCGCTCGGGCGTCACCGAGTCCTTCGACCGGCAAAAGATCGTCAACGGGGTGCGCAAGGCCTGCCAGGGACGGCCGGTGAGCGAGGACGACCTCGCGATGCTCGCCCAGGAGGTCGAGGAGACGATCCGGGCGCTGGGCGCCGCGGAGATCGAGGCGCACGAGGTGGGGCTGGCGATCCTGGCCCCGCTCCGCCGGCTGGACGTCGTGGCGTACCTGCGCTTCGCCAGCGTCTACCAGGCCTTCGACGGCCTGGGGGACTTCGAGGAGGCGATCGACCTCCTGCGCCGGCAGCAGGCCGAGCAGACCGGGCAGCAGACCATCCCCGCCACCGTGGAGCCCATCAGCGCCGCCCGGAAGCGCACCGGCCGGCGGCCGCGGGGCAAGGGCCTCGAGGGCGTGTCCCAGCCGAGGCTGCTCTGACGACCCGCCCGTGCGGTGCACCGGCTCCGGCCCCCACGTCCCGGCGTGTCCCTTGCCGCAGGCCCCAGGAGGACCGTAGAGTGGGGTCCACAACAAGCTCCCGCCGGGGGCTGCGGAGGGGAAGCCGCGGCCCCCGGCGGGTTTTTTCTGCCCCCGGCCGGATCGTTCCCGCCCGGTCACGACGACGCCCGGTCACCTCCTCGCGGAGGTGACCGGGCGTCGTCGTCGGACCGGGCTCAGCTCTCGGGCGCGTGCGGGATGCCGGCCCACAGGGCGGCGCCCACGATGCCGGCGTTGTTCCGGAGCTCGGCGACCTTCACGGGCGTGCGCAGCTCGATGAAGGGGAGGAACTTCTCCGCCTTCTTCGACACCCCGCCGCCGACCACGAACAGGTTGGGCGAGAACAGGAACTCCACGTGGCTGAAATAGCGCTGCAGGCGGGTGGTCGCCCACTTCTTCCACGGCATGTCCTCGCGCTCGCGCGCGGCGGCGGACGCCTTCGTCTCGGCGTCGTGGCCGTCGATCTCCAGGTGCCCCAGCTCGGCGTTCGGGACGAGCTTGCCGTTGAGGATCAGGGCGGAGCCGATCCCGGTGCCCAGGGTGATCACGATGACCAGGCCCTTGACGCCCCGTCCGGCGCCGTAGACGGCCTCGGCCAGCCCCGCGGCGTCGGCGTCGTTGAGGGCTTCGACCGGACGGCCGAGCCGTTCGGTCATGAGGCCGTCGACGTCCGTGCCGATCCAGGACTTGTCGATGTTCGCCGCGGACAGGGCCACGCCCTCCTTGATGATCGCCGGGAAGACGATGCCCACGGGCGAGTCGGGGGCGGGAGCCTCGGGACGGGACTGCAGCTCCGCGACGATCTGCTGCATCACCTCCGCGACCTTCTCGGGAGTGGCCGGCCGGGGCGTGGCGATCCGGAAGCGCTCGCCGACGAGCTCCCCCGTGTCGAGGTCCACGATCCCGCCCTTGGTCCCGGTGCCGCCGAAGTCGATGCCGATGACGCGGCGGTTCGGGACGGCGGCGACGTCGCGGTCTGGTGTGGTCATGGGGCGGTCCTCTCGTGGGGCCGTGGTCGGATGATCAGTGGGCAGTCTACGGCAGGGCCTACGGGAGGGTGAGGACGTCCACCCCGTCCTCGGTGACGGCCATGGTGTGCTCGAACTGCGCGCTGCGCCGCCGGTCGCGCGTGGTCACGGTCCAGTCGTCGTCCCACTGCTCCCACTGGATCGTGCCCAGGGTCAGCATGGGCTCGATCGTGAAGACCATGCCCGGGACCATCAGGGTGGAGTAGGACGGCGCGGCGTCGTAGTGGGGGACGATCAGCCCGGAGTGGAACTCCCGGCCCACCCCGTGGCCGGTGAAGTCCCGCACCACGCCGTAGTCGAAGCGCCGGGCGTACTTCTCGATGACGCGGCCGATGACGTTGATCTCCCGGCCCGGGCGGACGGCCTTGACGGCCCGGTTCAGGGCCTCCTCGGTGCGCTCGACCAGCAGGCGGGACTGCTCGTCGACCTCGCCCACCAGGAACATCCGGTTGGTGTCGCCGTGGAAGCCGTCCTTGTAGGCCGTGACGTCCAGGTTGATGATGTCGCCCTCCTCCAGCACCGTGGAGTCGGGGATGCCGTGGCAGATCACCTCGTTGAGGGACGTGCAGATGGACTTGGGGAAGCCCCGGTACCCCAGGCAGGAGGGGTAGGCCCCGTGGTCGCACAGGTACTCGTGGGCGATCCGGTCGAGCTCGTCCGTGGTCGTGCCCGGCACAGCGGCCCGGCCGGCCTCCTGCAGGGCGCGCGCCGCGATCCGGCCCGCCGCGCGGATGAGCTCGATCTCGTCCGGGGTGTAGACGTTGCCGCCGCGGCCCTCGTCCGGCTCCGCCCGGCCCACGTACTCGGGGCGGGGGATGGACGCGGGCACGGGCCGACCGGGGGTCACGGAGCCGGGGGCGAGGGCGCCGACGGGGGCGGTGCCGCCGGGGGCGGGAGCGGTGAAATTGTGCGTGGGCACGGGGGTCTGGACCTCCTGGGTCGGGTGGGCCGGCCCCGTCCGGGCCGGTCCGGGCCTAGGATCTACCCTAGCGCGCCGGGCACGGGGCCGGTCCGGTCACCGGGGCCCGGCGGCCACCGAGAGGAGAGGTCATGGCCGAGTACTGGTTCAACACCTACACCCACCAGGTCGAGGAGGGCCCGCAGTCGGACTACCGCAAGCTGCTCGGGCCCTACGCCACGCGCGAGGAGGCGCAAAACGCGCTGAAGCTCGCCGCGGAGCGCACCCGGCAGTGGGACGAGGAGGACCGCGCCTTCGAGGAGGGCTGATCCGCCGCGGGCGCAGTGCCCCGAGGGCCGGGGCGCCCCGGAACGGTGCGCCGGGCGCGGTGGTTCAGAAGCCGTGCTCCGGGGCCGGGAAGGCCCCCGAGCGCACGTCCTCGACGTAGCGGCCCACGGCGTCGGAGACCACCCCGTGCAGGTCCGCGTACTGCCGGACGAAGCGCGGCATCCGGCCCCGGCGCAGCCCCAGCATGTCCTGCCACACGAGCACCTGGCCCGTGGTCGCGGGCCCGGCCCCGATGCCCACGGTCGGGATCTCCAGGGCGGCGTCCACGGCCGCGGCGGCCTCCGCCGGGACCATCTCCATCACCAGGCAGAAGGCCCCGGCGGCCTCGAGGGCGCGGGCGTCCTCCACGAGCGTGCGCGCGGCGTCGCCGCGACCCTGCACCCGGTACCCGCCCAGGGCGTGCTCGCTCTGCGGGGTGAAGCCGATGTGGGCCACGACGGGCACCCCGGCCTGGACCATGGCCCGGACGTGGGGGGCGAACCACGCCCCGCCCTCGAGCTTCACCGCGTGCGCGCCGCCCTCCTTGAGGAAGCGCACCGCGGTGGCCACCGCCTGTTCGGGGGAGGCCTCGTAGGAGCCGAAGGGCAGGTCCACCACCACGAACGCGCGCTCGACGGAGCCGGACACGGCACGGCACATCGGCAGCAGCTCGTCCACGGTGACGGGCAGGGTGCTGGAGTGGCCCAGGACGTTGTTGCCCGCGGAGTCCCCGACCAGCAGTGAGTCGACGCCGGCCGCGTCGAAGATCGCCGCCGTCAGGGCGTCGTAGCACGTGAGCATCGTGAACTTCTCGTCACGGCGCTTGGCCTCGCGCAGGTGGTGCGTGCGCACCCGGCGCACGTCCAGCGCGCCCGGTGCCGGACGGGGTGTCTCCTGGGTCATGGCCCCACCCTATCGGGCGCGCCCGTCCGCGGCCGTCCGGTCCGGCGGGCGCGGCGGGGCAGGGCGTTAGAGTGGGCGGGACAGCAGGCGTGCCCGGGCGGCACAGCACTCCCGGGTAGGAAGACGAGGAAGACAACCATGGACCGTCAGCAGGAGTTCGTCCTCAGGACCATCGAGGAGCGCGACGTGCGCTTCGTGCGCATGTGGTTCACGGACGTCGTCGGGAGCCTCAAGTCGGTGGCCCTGGCCCCCGCCGAGGTCGAGGCGGCCTTCGAGGAGGGGCTCGGCTTCGACGGCTCCTCCATCGAGGGCCTGTCGCGGGTCTCCGAGGCGGACATGCTCCTGCAGCCGGACCCGTCCACGTTCCAGATCCTGCCCTGGCGCAGCGAGACGGAGCCCACCGCCCGGATGTTCTGCAACATCCTCACCCCGGACGGCGAGCCCTCCTCCTCGGACCCGCGCGGGGTGCTCAAGCGCGTCCTGGAGAAGGCCTCGGACATGGGCTTCACCTGCTACACGGCGCCGGAGATCGAGTTCTACCTGCTGAAGTCCGCGGACCTCGACGCCGAGGGCAGGCCCACGCCCGTGGACCACGAGGGGTACTTCGACCACGTGCCGGGCGGCGTGGTGCAGGACTTCCGGCGCAAGGCCGTCAACATGCTGGAGGCCGTCGGGATTTCCGTCGAGTTCTCCCACCACGAGGCCGGCCCCGGGCAGAACGAGATCGACCTGCGCTACGCCGACGCCCTGCAGACGGCCGACAACATCATGACGTTCCGCACGGTCATCAAGGAGGTCGCGCTCTCGCAGGGGCTGTACGCGACCTTCATGCCCAAGCCGTTCACCGAGCACCCCGGCTCCGGCATGCACACCCACTTCTCGCTCTTCGAGGGGGACACCAATGCCTTCTTCGAGGCCGGGTCCGAGTTCCGCCTCTCCCGCACGGCCGGGCACTTCATCGCCGGCATCCTGCGGCACGCCCCCGAGTTCACGTCGGTGACCAACCAGTTCGTCAACTCCTACAAGCGGCTGTGGGGCGGGGGAGAGGCCCCCTCCTACCAGTCCTGGGGCCACAACAACCGCTCCGCGCTCGTGCGGGTTCCCCTGTCCAAGCCGGACAAGGTGCAGGCCGCGCGCATCGAGTACCGCGGCATCGACTCCGCCACGAACCCCTACCTCTCCTACGCCGCGCTGCTGGCCGCGGGTCTGCGGGGCATCGAGAACGAGTACGAGCTCCCGCCCGTGGAGCTGGACGACGTCGCGGCGATGAGCTCCGCGGAGCGCCGCGCCCTCGGCCACAACCCGCTGCCCTCGAGCCTGTACGACGCCATCCGGGAGACCGAGGAGTCGGAGTTCATGGCCGAGCTGCTCGGGGAGCAGGTCTACGACTACTTCCTGCGCAACAAGCGTCGCGACTGGAACGACTACCGCCGGGTCGTCACGCACTTCGAGCTCAAGAACAACCTCGGCATCCTCTGACCCCGGACGGACCGTCCCATGACACACCCTCCCCAGTCCGCGGCCCCGGCGGGCACCGTCCCGTCCGGCCGTCTCATCAAGGTCGGCTTCGCGGACACGGGCAACGCCCAGCGCTGGCTCGGCTTCCCGGAGCTCGCCGAGGTCGACCTCGACCGGCTGCTGGAGGGTCTGGCCCTGGCGGCCTCGCCCGACGTCGCCCTGCGGCTCACCGTCCGGCTCCTCGAGGGCTCACCGGAGCTCGCCGAGCGGATCAACGCCGACCCGGAGGCCTCCGAGGCCATGTTCCGGCTCCTGGGCTCCTCCGAGGCGCTCGGGGAGTTCCTGCTCCGGCGCCCCGAGCACCTGGACCTGCTCGCGGAGCCCGCCGCCGCCGAGCCAGCGGAGATCCCCGGCGAGCAGTTCCGCGACGCGCTGCTGACGGCGGTCGGCGCGGACCCCACCGCGCGGACCCCGGTGGCCGCCGGGACCGGTGACGCCGCCTGCAGCGCCCTGCGCACGGCCTACCGGCGGGAGCTGACGCGCATCGCGATCCGGGACGTCGGCGCCCTCTACCCCGCCGACCACATGCCCGCGGTGGGCCGCCAGCTCGCCGACCTGGCCGCCGCGGCCCTCGAGGGGGCGCTCGCCGTCTCCCGGGCGGAGGCGGCGGGGACCTGGGCCCCCGAGACCGTCGACCGGGTGCGGCTCGCCGTGATCGGCATGGGCAAGTGCGGCGCCCGGGAGCTCAACTACATCTCCGACGTCGACGTCGTCCACGTCATGGCCGTCGAGGACCCGGACGGCGCGGAGCCCCTGGACGGAGCCGAGGCCACCGTCATCGCCACGGCCCTCGCCACGGGCACCGCCCGGGCGCTCATGGCCCGCGGCGCCGAGCCCCCGCTGTGGGAGGTGGACGCCAACCTCCGGCCCGAGGGCAAGGACGGGCCGCTGGTGCGCACCCTGGACTCGCACGTGCGCTACTACGAGCGGTGGGCCGAGTCCTGGGAGTTCCAGGCCCTGCTCAAGGCTCGGCCCGTGGCCGGGGACCCGGAGCTCGGGGCGGCCTACCGGAAGGCCATCGAGCCGTTCGTGTGGCGCAGCTCCGGGCGAGAGGGCTTCGTCGAGTCCGTGCAGGCCATGCGCCGGCGGGTCACCGACAACATCCCGGCCGCCGAGGGCGAGCGCCAGATCAAGCTGGGCCCCGGCGGGCTGCGCGACGTCGAGTTCACCGTCCAGCTCCTCCAGCTGGTGCACGGGCGCACGGACGAGCGGGTCCGGACCCAGGCCACGACCGAGTCCCTGGCGGCGCTCTCCGAGGGCGGCTACATCGGCCGCCGGGACAGCGAGCAGTTCTCCGCCCACTACCGCTGGCTGCGCCTCCTGGAGCACCGCATCCAGCTGTTCAGGCTGCGCCGCACCCACCTCATGCCGCGGGGCGAGCAGGAGCTCACGGTCATCGCCCGCTCCCTGCGCGGCGCCGCGGACACCGCCCGCCCCTCCGGCGACTCGCTGCTCGAGGAGTGGCGCAAGGTCAAGCGCAGCGTCCGGGGGATGCACGAGCGGATCTTCTACCGGCCGCTGCTGGCCGCGCTCGCCCACCTGCCCGAGACCGACACCCAGCTCTCGGCGGAGTCGGTGCGGGACCGGCTCGCCGCGCTCGGCTACCGGGACCCGAAGGCCGCCGTGCGCCACATCGAGGCGCTCACCCGCGGCGTCAGCCGGCGGGCCGAGATCCTGCGCACCCTGCTGCCCGTGCTGCTGGCCTGGCTGGCCGACGGCGTCGACGCCGACGCCGGGCTGCTGGGCTTCCGGCGGCTCTCCGAGTCCCTCGGGACCACCCCCTGGTTCCTGCGCCTGCTCCGCGACTCGAACGCCGCCGCCGAACGCCTGTGCCAGATCCTCTCCAGCTCCCGGTACGTCACCGATCTGCTGGAGAACTCCCCGGAGGCGACCGCCTGGCTCGGCCAGGACGACGAGCTGTGCCCCGTGTCCTTCGAGACGCTGTGGAGCGAGATCCGCGCCCAGATGGCCCGTCACCCCGATCCCGGGGAGGCCGTGCGGATGATCCGCCTCATCCGCCGCCGCGAGGAGCTGCGCGTCGCGCTCGCGGACACCTCCGGGCTGCTCGACGTCGAGCAGGTCGTGGCGGCGCTGTCCGACATCGACCGGGTCTGCGTCCTGGGCGCCCTGCACGTGGCCGAGCGGGAGGTCTACGACCGGGCCGGAAGGCTCGCCGACGTCCTCGTCGTCGCGATGGGCCGGCAGGGCGGGCGGGAGATCGGCTACGGGTCCGACGCCGACGTCATGTACGTCTACGCCCCGGTGGGGGACGCGGACCCCGCGGCGGCCCGGGAGCAGGCCGAGACCCTGCTGCAGCGGATGGTGCAGCTGCTCAAGGCGCCCTGCACGCCGCCCATCGTGGCGGAGCGCGTGCTGGAAATCGACAACGACCTGCGCCCCGAGGGCAAGCAGGGGCCCATGGTGCGCTCCGTCGAGTCCTACGCAGAGTACTACGCCCGGTGGGCGCAGACCTGGGAGTTCCAGGCGCTCACCCGGGCGTTGCCCCTGGCCGGCAGCGACGAGCTGGCCGACGCGTTCCGGCGGGTCGTGGACCCGCTGCGGTACCCGGTGGAGTTCACGGAGCGCCAGCTGCTGGAGATCCGGCGGATGAAGGCCCGTGTGGAGAACGAGCGGATGCCGCGCGGCGCGGACCCGGCCCGGCACCTGAAGCTGGGGCGCGGCGGGCTCTCGGACGTCGAGTGGCTCGTCCAGACGCTGCAGCTCCAGCACGGGCACCGCGTCCAGGGGCTGCGGACCACGAGCACCCTGCGGGCCCTGCACGCCGCCGAGGAGGCCGGTCTCGTGAGCGCCGAGGACGCCCTGGCCCTGTCCGCCGCGTGGCGGCTGGCCACGGCGGTGCGCAACGGCAACGTCCTGCGGACCGGGCGCCGCTCCGACGCCCTGCCCGCCAAGCGGGCCGACCTCGAGGCGGTGGCCCGCTGGTGCGGGTACCCCCACGGCGGCGCCGGGCGGCTCGAGGAGGACTACCTGCGCACCACCCGCAAGGCGCGGGCCGTGTTCGAGCGGCTCTTCTACGGCCACTGACGGCTGCCATCGACGGTGTCGTCGTCGTCGGACTGCCGGCGGCACGGGCAAGGCCCCGGACCCCCGCGAGGGGTCCGGGGCCTTCCCGGTGCGGTGGCCGATCCGTGCGGATCAGACGCCGTAGTACATCGAGAACTCCAGCGGGTGCGGGACCACGGACAGGGGCTTGAGCTCGAACTCGCGCTTGTACTCGATCCAGGACTGGATGGTGTCCTCGGTGAAGACGTCACCGGCGAGCAGGAACTCGTGGTCGGCCTCCAGGGCCAGCAGCGCCTCCTCGAGCGAGGCCGGGGCCTTCTTGATGTCCTTGGCCTCCTCGGCAGGCAGCTCGTAGAGGTCCTTGTCGATCGGGTCGGCCGGCTCGATGCGGTTGCGGATGCCGTCGAGGCCCGCCATCAGCTGGGCGGCGAACGCCAGGTACGGGTTGCACGAGGGGTCCGGGGCGCGGAACTCGAGGCGCTTGGCCTTCGGGTTGGTGCCCGTGATCGGGATGCGGATGCCGGCGGAGCGGTTGCCCTGCGAGTACACCATGTTGACCGGCGCCTCGAAGCCCTTGACCAGGCGGCGGTAGGAGTTCACCGTCGGGTTGGTGAAGGCCAGCACGGCCGAGGAGTGCTCCAGGAGGCCGCCGATGTACCAGCGGGCGATGTCGGACAGGCCCGCGTAGCCCTTCTCGTCGTAGAACAGCGGCTCGCTGCCCTTCCACAGGGACTGGTGGCAGTGCATGCCGGAGCCGTTGTCGTTGTAGACGGGCTTGGGCATGAACGTGGCCGACTTGCCGAAGGCGTCCGCGGTGTTCTTGATGACGTACTTGAACTTCTGCAGGTCGTCGGCGGCCCGGGTGAGGGTGCTGAACTTGTAGTTGATCTCGGCCTGGCCGGGACCGCCCACCTCGTGGTGGGAGCGCTCGACCTCGAGGCCCACCTCGTCCAGGGCCACGCACATCGCATCGCGCAGGTCGGCCTGCTTGTCGACCGGGGAGACCGGGAAGTAGCCGCCCTTGGTGGCGGTCTTGTTGCCCAGGTTGCCGCCCTCCTCCTTGCGCCCGGTGTTCCAGGACGCCTCGTCGGAGTCGATGGCGTAGAAGGATCCCTGCGGCTGGATGTCGTAGCGGACGTCCTCGAAGATGAAAAACTCGGCCTCGGAGGCGAAGTTGGCGACGTCCGCGATGCCGGTCGACGCCATGTATGCCTCGGCGCGCTCGGCGACGCCGCGGGGGTCGCGGTGGTAGGGCTCACCGGTGCGGGGGTTCACGATCGAGCAGGTGACCACGAGGGTCTTCTCGACGCGGAACGGGTCCACGAAGGCCGACGTCGGGTCCGGGATGAGCTGCATGTCTGACTCGGCGATGCCCTGGAAGCCCCGGATGGAGGAGCCGTCGAACAGCTGCCCGTGCTCGAAGAAGTCGTCGTCCACCGACTTGGCCGGGAGGTTGAAGTGCTGCTGCACGCCGGGCATGTCCGTGAACCGGACGTCGACGAAGACGATCTCCTCGTCCTTGATGAACGTGAGGACTTCCTCGGGTGTCTGGAACATGTGCTGTTCTCCTTGTTAGGTGGGCTGGACCGCCGTGCCGGGAATGCTCGTGCGGCGTCCGTTTCCGGGGACAACGCTACGGATCGCGCATTAAGGCTCCGTGTCCCGGGTGTTTCCTCGGTGTTACGCGGAGGACCTCCGGGGAGCCACGGTCTCCCGTCAGTCTAGGGGAGTCCCGCCCCGATACCCTGAGGGGATGATCGACAGACGTGACGTGGGCTCGTGGCTCGAGGGGCCGGGGACCGGCCGGCAGCGGTACCCGGGGCAGCGCCTCGGGCGACCGGAGCAGGGGCCGGGCTCCGTGGGACGCGTGGGGCGGCGGATCGTGGCCCTGGTGGTGGACTGGTTCCTGTGCTGGGGCCTCGCCGAGTGGCTCGTGCCCCAGTGGAACGAGCAGGGCCTGATGACCCTGGCGTTCCTGTTGGTGCTCAACGTGCTGCTGGTCGGCGCGACCGGCCACACCCCCGGGCACCTGCTCCTGGGCCTCCAGGTGCAGACGCCGGCCGGGCGGCCGGTGGGGTTCGCCCGCGCCGCGGTCCGCTCCCTCCTGCTGTGCCTCGTGATCCCGGCGGTCGTGTTCGACCCGGACCAGCGCGGCCTGCACGACCGGGCGGCTGAGACGATCCTCGTCCGCACGCGCTGAGCGCAGTGCCGGGCGCGGCACCCGTCACGACGACGACGGAGCCCCCGCCTTCCGTGGAAGGCGGGGGCTCCGTGCGTGTCGTGGTGCGTGCCGGGGGGCCGACGGCTCAGCGGCCGCGCATGGCCCTGCGGTCCGGGCGGGCGCGCATCGGGTCCACGCCCTTGGGGATCGGCAGACGGTTGCCCAGGGTGCTGATCCGCTTGTGCACGGTCTGCACCTCCTGCTGGGTGAGCTTCTTGTCGAGCTTCTTCATCCGCTTGGACAGCTCCCGCAGCGGGACCTGCCCCTCGCCCTTGCCGGTCTTGATGACGTGGATCGGCACGTTCTGGATCACGGGGCCGATCCGGCGGCGCTCCTTGGCGACGAGCTTGTCGACCCGCCCCGCGGGGCCCTCGGTCACGAGGACCACCCCGGGCCGGCCGATGGCCCGGAAGATGAGGTCGCGGGTGCGCGGGTCCATGGCGGCCGGCTGGTCCTCGACGATCCAGCCGCGGCGCAGCGCGGACAGCGCGGCGCCGGCGGCCCCGGGCTGGTCCTCGATCCGGGCGAACGCGGCGCGCTCGGCCCGCCGGGAGAGGTAGAAGGAGGCGGCCAGCAGGGCGAACGGCAGGCCGATGAGCAGCCCGGTGATCCAGTTGCCGAGGAGCACGCCGACGAGCAGGAAGACCAGCAGGACCCCGAGGCCGATCAGCAGCATCCACCAGCCGATGTTGGGCTCGACCTCGCGGGTCATCTTGAAGACCTGCTTGATTTGGCCGAGGAAGCCTGGCCCCTTGGTCGCCTTCCGCTGCTTCTTCGCCTCGCGCTTCTGCGCCCGGGTGGGCTTCCCGGACGGCTTGCCCGCCGGCTTCCCGGGGGAGGTGGATCGCGACGCGGGGCGCGACTTGGCGTGGGAAGGTGACACGGTGAGACCTCGTCCTGTGGTGCGGTGGCGGTGTTCCGGGGGGACCCGCGGCGTCAGGGCGTCAGGGCGCCCGGCCGTGGTCCGTCCTCCAGTTTAGCGGGTGGGCGGGGCCGCGCCCCGCCGGACCTCAGCGGAGTCGCTGGACGAGCGAGGAGGCCTCCTGGGAGGCGCTGCCGGTGTCCTCGATGTGCGCCAGGTGCTCCGGGATCGCCCGGCCCGACTTCTCCATGGCGCGGGCCCACAGCCGGCCGGCGCGGTAGGAGGAGCGGACCATGGGGCCGGCCATGACGCCCAGGAAGCCGATCTCCTCGGCCATCTCGGAGAGCTCCACGAACTCCTCGGGCTTGACCCACCGGTCGATCGGGTGGAACAGCGGGGAGGGGCGCAGGTACTGGGTGAGCGTGATGATGTCGCACCCGGCGTCGTTGAGGTCGCACAGCGCCTCGTAGATCTCCTGGTTCGTCTCGCCCATGCCGAGGATGAGGTTGGACTTGGTGATCATCCCGGCGTCCTTGCCCTGGGTGATGACGTCCAGGGAGCGCTCGTAGGTGAACGCGGGCCGGATCTGGCGGAAGATGCGCGGGACCGTCTCGACGTTGTGGGCGAAGACCTCCGGCGCGGCGTCGATGACCTGCTGCAGCCGGTCCGGCTTGCCCTGGAAGTCGGGAATCAGGATCTCCACACCGGTGTTCGGGTTCAGCGTGTGGATCGCGCGGATGGTCTCCGCGTACAGCCAGGCGCCGCCGTCGTCGAGGTCGTCACGGGCCACGCCCGTCACGGTCGCGTAGCGCAGGCCCAGCTCCTTGACGGACTCGGCCACCTTGCGGGGCTCGGTGACGTCCAGCAGGTCCGGCTTGCCGGTGGCGATGTCGCAGAAGTCGCAGCGGCGGGTGCACTTGGAACCGCCGATCAGGAACGTGGCCTCCCGGTCCTCCCAGCACTCGTAGATGTTGGGACAGCCCGCCTCCTCGCACACGGTGTGCAGGCCCTTGCCGCGGGCCAGCGACTTCAGCTCCTGGAACTCGGGGCCCATCCGTGCGGTGTTCTTCAGCCAGGACGGCTTCTTCTCGATCGGCGTCTCGGCGTTGCGCGCCTCGACGCGCAGCAGGCGGCGGCCCTCGGGGGCAACGGTCATGGTCGGTCTCCTTGTCGAGATGTCGACGGTGGTGCGCTCACGGTCCCGGCGGTCCCGGGGGCGGCGCGGGTCAGCTGACGGCGGTGGGCCAGGGCAGCGGACCCGGGGTCCCTGACGGGACGAACTGTTCGCACAACTCGTCCCGGCGGGCGTATATTTCCTGCTCCACGCGCGCGACCACCGTCTCCGGGGTCACGAGCCGGCCCGTCTCCTGGGAGAGGCTCGTGACGGAGGCGTCAGTGATGCCGCAGGGGATGATCTTGCCGAACGGCCGCAGGTCGTTGGAGCAGTTCAGGGCGAAGCCGTGCATGGTGGCCCGTTTGGAGACCTGCACGCCGATGGCGGCGATCTTGCGGTCCGGCCCGTGCTCGTCCGCGAGCACCCAGGCCCCGGAGCGTCCCGCCACGGTGGTGGCCTCCACCCCGAGGTCCGCGACGACGGCGATGATGATCTCCTCGAGCAGGCGCACGAAGCGCACGACGTCGATGGGCGTGGTCAGCCGGACGACGGGATAGCCCACGAGCATTCCCGGGCCGTGGTAGGTGAGCTTGCCCCCGCGTCCGATCTCCACGACCTCGGTCCCGTCGGTGGGGTGCTCGTGGGGCTCGGTGCGCCGTCCGGCCGTGTAGACCGGGGGGTGCTCCAGCAGCAGCACGGTGTTGTCCCGCTCGCCCGCGACGACCTCGCGGTGCACGTTCTTCTGCAGCTCGAGCGCCGAGCGGTAGTCGACGAGGTGCGGGTCGAAGCCGAGCCGTTCGAAGCAGATGGACATGTCCCCAGCCTATCGCGCGGCGGGGACAACGCGCGCCGGGCGGGGGCTGTGGACGGCGCCCACGGCCCGGGGCGACGGGCGGGCATGCTGGGGGCATGGAGTAGCGCCCCGCCGCGCACGGCGGCCACCACGAGCCCTCCCGGGCCCCGTCCGTCTCCGCCCGGGCGCGGCTCGCCGCGGCCGTCCGGGACGACGGTGCGGACCCCCTCCCCGGCACGCGGGCCGAGGACACGCCTCCGCGGCTCCCGCCGGAGGACGGCCTGGAGCCGGTGCGCCGCCTGGGCGGCCGATCGTGGCTGGTGCGGGAGGCCCGGTCGGGGGAGCACTTCGTCCTGCGGCCCTGCCCGGAGGAGCCCGGACCGGAGCGCGACCGGTCGAGGGCCGCGCTCCGGTCGCTCGCGGTCGCCCTGGCGGGCCGGGACGAGGCCTGTCTCGTGGCCGTGCGCGGCCTGCTGGGCCCGGCGGCGGCACCAGCCGGACTGGTCGAGGACTTCCTGCGGGGCGGCTCCCTCGCCGACCGGCTGGCCGAGCGCGGCCGGCTGGCGCCCGCCGAGGCCGCCGCGGTGCTGCGGGACGCCGCGACCGGCCTGGCCGCCTTGCACGCCCTCGGCCGGTGCCACGGGGAGCTCTCCGCCCGGCAGGTCCTGTTCCGCGGCACCGTGACCCCTCCGGAGACCCCGGCCGCGGGCCCGGCGGAGGGCACGGCGGCCGCGGACGGCGCGGGGCACGTCGCCGCGGTGCGCGCGGGCACCGCGGCGGCGAGCCCGGAGGAGGACGTCCGCGCTCTCGGGGCCCTCGGGTGGGCGGCGCTCACCGGGCGGGCCCCGGCCCGGGAGGCGCGGCGGGCGCCCCTGTCCCTGCTGTGCCCCGGCGCCCCGCCCGGCCTCGTGCGGGCGGTCGAGGCGGCCCTCGACCCCGACGCCTCGGCCCGGCCCACGGCGGCGGAACTGGCGGACCGGTTCGCGCGACCCCAGGAGCCGGACCCCGGCGGGCGTCGGGTCGCCGCCGCCCGCCCGGAGCCGGTCCGGACGGGCGGCGGTCGCCGGGCCGCGCTCGTCGGGGCGGCGGCGCTGCTGCTGGCCGCCGGGGGCGCGGTCCTGCTCCCCCTGGGCGGGGCCGACCCGTCGCCGGACCCGGCTGCCGATCCGGCGAACACGCCGGCGGCGACGACGCCCCCGGCGCGGTTCCCCTCTGCGGCGCGGTCGGGCCCGGTGGCGCCGGGGTCCGTCGTCGACCCGCCGCAGGACTCCGTCGAGGACGCGGACCCCCGGCGGGCGCTGCGAGAGCTGGTGGCGCGGCGAGGAGAGGCCCTGCGCACCGGTGACGCCCGGCTGCTGGACGAGGTGTACGCGCCCGGTGCCCGGGCCGCGGCGGCGGACCGGGACACCATCGCCCGGGCGGACGGCGGTTTTCCCGGCCTCGTCCTCGAGGCCGAGAGCGTCCGCGACGGGCCGGCGGGGTCCGCGCCGCCGGGCGGGGTCGTGCTGGTGGCCGAGGTGCGGGTGGACGGCCACCGCGGCGGGCCGGGCACGGTCCCGTCCGTGGTGCCGGCCGGGGACGGATGGGTGCAGACGGTCCTCGTCGAGCTGGTCCACGGGGAGCAGGGCTGGCGGCTGTCCGGGGTGGAACCTGCGGCGGGGGCGACGGCCCCGCCGGGAACCGGCTCGGACGGGCAGTCGCGGAACGGACAGGGGCTGGACGGGCAGGAGCCGGACGGACAGGAACCGGCACGGCAGGACCCCCGGGGCTGACGGGCAGCGCCGGGGGTCCGGTCGTCGATGGTGCGGTGGTGGGCGGGGCTCACCAGAGGGTGGCGACCGCCATGTTGATCAGCGCCAGCCCGCCCACGGCGTGGGCGAGACCGGTCGAGACCGTCTCCCCGCGCCTGGTCCTCCGCTGGCCCACGAAGGCGGCGACCGCCACGGCGAGGGCGACCAGCAGCTTCACGGCGACCTTGGCGTGGTTGACGTCAGCCTCGCCCATCTCGTAGACCGCCACGAGCAGGAGACCGGTCACCAGGCTCAGCAGCGAGGCGTGGAACTGGCCGGGGGACACCGTCGGGCGCTTCATGGTGTAGATCCAGGTGCCCACGATGATCGCGGCGCCGACGAGGTGCAGGAAGACGAGGAGTCCGGTCAGGAAGGTCATGCCGTCGAGCCTATCGGAGCGCCGCCGGCGGACGCCGAGAGGGCGTGCCCCTGTGACCAGGAACACGCCCTCTCGGCGTCCGCCGGCCCTCCGCAGGTGCTCAGCGGGGGCCGTGGACCGGCACGGGGCCGGTCAGAGGCCGACCTCGGACTCGAAGCGGCCCTCCTCCAGGCGCGCCTTGAGCGCCTGGAGGAAGCGGCCGGCGTCCGCGCCGTCGACCAGGCGGTGGTCGTAGGTCAGCGACAGGTAGCACATCTGGCGGATGGCGATGGTGTCGTTGCCGTCGGCGTCGGAGACCACCATGGGGCGCTTCACGATCGATCCCGTGCCGAGGATCGCGACCTGCGGCTGGTTGATGATCGGGGTGTCGAACAGGGCCCCGAACGACCCGAGGTTCGTGATCGTGAAGGTGCCGCCGGTGAGGTCGTCCGGCGTGATGTTGCCGTCCTTGGCCCGGGAGCCGAGGTCCGCGATCTGCTTGGCCAGGCCGCCGAGGTTGAGGTCGCCGGCGTTCTTGATGACCGGCACCAGCAGGCCCTTCGGAGTGTCCACCGCGATGGCGATGTTCTCCGAGCCGTTGTAGACGATCTCCTTCTCGGCCTCCTTGAAGGTGGCGTTGAGCTTCGGGTGGGCCTGCAGGGCCTCCGCCACGGCCTTGGCGAAGAACGGCAGGTAGGTGAGCTTGGCGCCCTCCCGCTCCTGGAACTTCGCCTTCGCCCGGCCGCGCAGCACGGCCACCCGGGTCATGTCGACCTCGGTCACCTGGGTCAGCTGAGCGGCCTCCTGCAGCGACTCGCGCATGCGCTGGGCGATCGTCATCCGGATCCGCGGGGCCTTCTCGGTGGTCCCGCGCTTGGCGTCCGCCTTCGGCGCGGCCGGGGCGGCCTCCTTCGCCGGAGCGGCCGCGGCCGTCTCGGCCGGGGCCTCGGCGGCCGGTGCGGCCGCGCTCTTCTGCTGCTCGGCGGCGGCGAGCACGTCCTGCTTGCGGATGCGGCCGCCCACACCGGTGCCGGTGAGCGCGGAGAGGTCCACGCCCTCCTTCTTGGCGAGCTTGCGCACCAGCGGGGTCACGTAGGACGAGTTGTCGCCCGTCGGCGCCTCCGCGTTCTCGGTGCGGGCGCCGTCGCGCTGGGCGGCGTCCTGCTGCTCGTCCCCGGAGGTGTCGGCCAGCACGGGCTCGTCGGTCTCGACCAGGGCCTCGTCGCGGGACTGCGCCTTCTCCTGCTTCCCGGAGGAGGAACCCTCGTAGCCCTCGCCGCCGGCGGAGGACTGCTTCGCCGGCTTCTCCTCGGCGGAGGTGTCCGCGGCGGGCTTCTCGGCGGGCTTGTCCCCGGACGGGGCGGAGCCGGAGCCGATGACCGCCAGGACCTGGCCGACCTCGGCGTCCTCGTCCTCCTGCACCCGGATCTCCAGCAGGGTCCCGGCCACGGGGGAGGGGACCTCGGTGTCGACCTTGTCGGTGGAGACCTCCAGCAGCGGCTCGTCGACGGCGACCTCGTCACCGACCTGCTTGAGCCACCGGGTCACGGTGCCCTCGGTCACGGACTCGCCCAGGGCGGGCAGCGTGATCTCGCTGCCCTCGCCCGTCTGCTGGGCCTCGGCCTGCGAGGCCTGCTCCTGGCCGGAGGACTCCTGGCCGGATGACTTCTGCTCGGCGGCCTCGTCGGTCGCCTCGGGGGTCTCGGCCTCGGTCGCGGCGTCCTCGGCCTCTTCGGCGGAGGTGTCCGCGGCGGGCTTCTCGGCGGGCTTGTCCCCGGACGGGGCGGAGCCGGAGCCGATGACCGCCAGGACCTGGCCGACCTCGGCGTCCTCGTCCTCCTGCACCCGGATCTCCAGCAGGGTCCCGGCCACGGGGGAGGGGACCTCGGTGTCGACCTTGTCGGTGGAGACCTCCAGCAGCGGCTCGTCGACGGCGACCTCGTCACCGACCTGCTTGAGCCACCGGGTCACGGTGCCCTCGGTCACGGACTCGCCCAGGGCGGGCAGCGTGATCTCGCTGCCCTCGCCCGTCTGCTGGGCCTCGGCCTGCGAGGCCTGCTCCTGGCCGGAGGACTCCTGGCCGGATGACTTCTGCTCGGCGGCCTCGTCGGTCGCCTCGGGGGTCTCGGCCTCGGTCGCGGCGTCCTCGGCCTCTTCGGCGGAGGTGTCCGCGGCGGCCTCGTCCTGGCCGGACCCGCCGCCGGAGCCGGAGCCCGAGCCGTCACCGATGACGACCAGCGGCGCGCCGACCTCGACGTCCTCGTCCTCCTCGACGAGGATCTCCTCGATCACGCCCGCCACGGGGGAGGGGATCTCGGTGTCGACCTTGTCGGTGGAGACCTCGACCAGGGGCTCGTCGACGGCGACCTCGTCACCGACCTGCTTGAGCCACCGGGTCACGGTGCCCTCGGTCACGGATTCGCCCAGTGCGGGCAGGTTTACGGTTTCTGACATGGTCCGACCGTCTCTCTTTCGGTGCCTTCGATGGTGCGGTCCGGGCGCCGGGCCCGGTTCCGGGGTAGTGGGGGAGGCCCCGCCCGGGAGGGGCGGGGCCTCGACGCGGTCAGCCGTGCAGCGGCGTGCCCGCGAGTGCCATGGCGGCCTCGCCGATGGCCTCGTTCTGGGTGGGGTGCGCGTGCACGAACGCGGCGACGTCCTCGGGGTAGGCCTCCCAGTTGACGATGAGCTGGCCCTCGCCGATCTGCTCGCTGATGCGCTTGCCGATGGCGTGGAAGCCGATGATCGGCCCGTCCTTCTCGCGCACCAGCTTGATGATGCCGCCGGTGCCCAGGATCGAGCTCTTGCCGTTGCCGGCGAGGTTGTACTCGGCGACCTCGACGTTGTCCTCGCCGAACTTCTCCTTCGCCTTCGGCTCGGTGTATCCGACCGAGGCGATCTCCGGCTCGGTGAACGTGACCTTGGGGATGTTCACGTCGTCGACGACGGCCGGGTTCAGGCCGGCGATCTCCTCGGCAACGAACCGCCCCTGCTGGTAGCCGCGGTGCGCGAGCTGGACCCCGGGGACGATGTCGCCGATCGCGTAGATGTTGCCGACGCCGGTGTGCAGGCGCTCGTTCGGGGTGACGAAGCCGCGGTCCATGGGGATGCCCTGCTCCTCGTAGCCCATGTCGGCGGTGTTCGGGCCGCGGCCCACGGCGACCAGCACGATGTCGGCCTCGAAGACCTTGCCGTCGGCCAGGGTGACCTTCGCCCCGTTGTCGTCCTGCTCGACCTTCTCGAAGAAGGTGCCGAGGCTGGACTTGATGCCACGCTTCTTGAACTCCCGCTCCAGGATCTTGATGAGCGCGGGGTCCTCGTTGGCGACCAGGTGGGGGAGGCCCTCGATCACGGTGACGTCCACGCCGAAGGACTTCCACATGGAGGCGAACTCGCAGCCGATCACGCCGCCGCCGAGGACGATGGCGCTCTTGGGCACGAAGTCGATCTCCAGCGCCTCGGTGGAGGTCATGATCCGTCCGCCGATCTCGACGCCCAGGGTCTTGGAGATCGAGCCGGAGGCCAGCACGATGTGCTTGCCGGTGTAGGTGGTGCCGTCGACCTCGACGGTGTTCACGCCCGTGAGCTTGCCGACGCCCTCGATGACCTTGATCTTGCGCATCTTCATCAGACCCGTGAGGCCCTTGAACTTGCCGGCGACGATCTTGTCCTTGTACTCCCGGACGGCCGCCATGTCGATGGAGTCCAGCGTGGTGTGGATGCCGTACTTGGAGCTCTCGCGGGCGTCCTCGGCCAGCTCGGCGGAGTGCAGGTACGCCTTGGTCGGGATGCACCCCCAGTGAAGGCACGTGCCCCCGAGCTTGTTCTTCTCCACCAGCGCCACGGTGAAGCCGAGCTGGACGGCCCGCAGCGCGGCGGCGTAGCCGGCACTCCCTCCGCCGAGGACGAGGATGTCGAATTCGTTGTCGGCCACGTGTTTGGCTCCCTTGCGCGTTGACGTCGTTTCGGGTGGGTCGCACCCGTCCCGTGACGGGTTCGTTTCGTACATACCTTAGCCCTACGCCGGAGGGAGCAACCAGGCGGGCGCTCCCTCCGGCGCAGGGGTGTCGCGGGACCTCAGCCGCGGTCGGCGACCGCGTCCTCGAGCAGCCGCACGAGCGTGCGCACGCCCGCGCCGGTGCCCTCCACCGGGGTGTAGCCGTAGGGCGATCCCTCGTTGAAGGAGGGGCCGGCGATGTCCACGTGCGCCCAGGGCACCCGAGCCCCGTCGCCGCCGCCGACGAACTCGCGCAGGAAGATCCCGGCGACGAGCATCCCGCCGTTCTTGTCCCCGATGTTCTTGAGGTCGGCCACCTTGGAGTCCAGGGACGGGCGCAGGTGCTCGGGCAGCGGCATGGGCCAGCCGTCCTCGCCGGCGGCGCGGGCGGCCTCGGCCACGGCGGTGCGCACTGTCTCGTCGCCCATGATCCCGAACGTCCGTGCGCCGAGGGCCACCATCTGCGCGCCGGTCAGCGTGGCGATGTCGACGACGGCGTCCGGGGCCTCCTCGCACGCGGCCACGAGACCGTCGGCCAGCACCAGGCGCCCCTCGGCGTCGGTGTTGAGCACCTCGACGGTGCGGCCGCCGCGGATGGTGATGACGTCGCCGGGGCGGGTGGCGGTCGAAGAGGGCAGGTTCTCGGCCAGGCACAGCCACCCCGTGACCTTCACGGGCAGGCCCAGCTCGGCGGCGGTGAGGACGGTCGCGAGCACGGCGGCCGCGCCGGCCATGTCCGACTTCATGGTCATCATCGAGGCCGGGGGCTTGAGGGAGAGGCCGCCCGAGTCGAAGGTGATGCCCTTGCCCACGTAGGCGTAGTGCTTCGCGGCCCGCGCCGGGGCGTACTCCAGCTTGACGAGGCGCGGACCGTGCACGGAGCCCTGTCCCACCCCCAGGAGCCCCCCGTAGCCGCCCTTGGCGAGCTCCTTCTCGGCGAGCACGGTCACGGAGACCTTGGTGCCCCTGGCGGCCCGGCGGGCGTAGTCCGCCACGGCCTCCGGGTACATGACGTTGGGGGAGAGGTCCACGAGGGTGCGGGCCGCGCGGACGCCGCGGCCGAGGGCGGCGGCGCGGTCGAGGCACCGGCCCAGCGCGGCGCGCGCCACGCCCGGGGCGTGCACGACGGCGGAGGCCAGCGGGTCCTGCACGGAACCGGCGGTCGCCGCGCGCTGGTGGACGAAGGCGAAGGCGCCGAGGGCGGCGCCCTCGGCGACCGCCGCGGCGTCCTGCTCGGAGTCCACGGGCAGGGCGAGCACCGCGGAGTCGGTGCCGGCGAGCCGCCGCACGGCGGCGCCCACGGCCCGGCGCAGCACTTCGGCGCGCTCCGCGGTCCCGGCGGGCAGGGCGCCGACCCCGGTGAGGACCACCACGGTGAACGGCAGCCCGGACGGGGCCGGCACCACGGTCACCTCGTCGGCGGCGCCCTTCACGCGCAGCGCCGCCGCGGCCTCCACCACGGGGGCGAGCCGTCGCTGCTCGCCGGCGGGGAGCAGGACACGGCCCGAGCCGTCGCCGTCCTGTCCCTTCGCCACGCCGAGCACGAGCGCGTGGGCCGGCGTCCGGCCCAGGGCCTTGTGCGTGGCGGTGAGCTCGATGCCCCGGGGTTCGAGCAGGTCCTGTACGTCGGGCATGGATCGTCCTTTCGCTGAGGTCTGGACCGGCGGGGCCGGTGCGGTCCGCGGTCGGCGGCCCGGCCCGGCCCAGCAGGCGTGCTGTCGATCCTATCCCCGGCCGGCACACCGCCGGGGCCCGGACGCACGAGACGGGCCCCGCGGGATCGGCGGGGAATAACGCGGTGCCCGCGGACGGTTGACATGATCCGGGCGCGCCGTCGGAGGCGTGCTCCCACCGGTCTCCCCACGGACGCCCGGAACCGACCCACCCCAGGAGGAAGAGCTGTGCTGGACCCCACCTCGCTGTACCTGAGCAACCCCGCTCTGCTCGAGGACGCCCGGGTTCGCGGACTGCCGCTGATCGTCGCCCTGTCCGGCTACGCGGAGGCGGGGCACGTGGCCGTGCAGATCGAGCACACCATCACCGAGGCCCTCCCGCACGAGGTCGTGGCCCGTTTCGACCTGGACCAGCTCTACGACTACCGGGCCCGCCGCCCGCACGTGAGCTTCGTGGAAGACCACTTCGAGGGCTTCCAGACCCCCGAGCTGTCCCTCCGGCTGGTCACGGACGGTCTGGGGCGCAGCTTCGCGCTGCTGACGGGCCCCGAGCCGGATCTGCAGTGGAACCGGTTCACCGAGGCCGTCGTGGGCCTGGCCCGGCGGATGGACGTGTCCCTCGTGGCCATCGTCTCGGGAATCCCCATGCCCGTCCCGCACACCCGTCCGTTCATCGTCTCGGTGCACGGCAACCGGGCCGACCTGCTCCCCGCCGAGCACGCGTGGAAGCCGGTCGTGGAGATGAGCTCGTCGGCCGCGCAGCTCCTCGAGATCCGGCTGGGCGAGGCGGGGATCGACAACATCGGCTTCACCGTGCACGTCCCGCAGTACCTGGCCGAGGCGCACCTGCCGCACGCCGCCGTGGCCGCCCTCGAGCACATCAGCGCCGTGACCTCGCTGACCCTGCCCTCGGACGAGCTGCGCGAGGCGGCCCGCGAGATCGAGCGCCAGATCGACCAGCAGGTCGGCGCCTCGCCCGAGGTGCAGGCGGTCGTGGCAGGACTGGAACAGCGCTACGATGACGTCGTCGACGCCTCGGTCCCGCGCTCCCTGCTGGTGGGGGACGAGTCCGAGCTCCCCGACGCCGACGAGATCGGCGCCGCGGCCGAGGCCTTCCTCGCCGCCCAGGAGGACGACCAGGACTGAGCCCGGCCGGCGCGCGGGGCGGTCCGGCGCCGTCCGGGGCGGCCCCGCCGTCCCGGGTCCCCGCCCGGACCCGTCCCCCGAGAGCGAAGTGCATGCCGTCCGACCGGTACCGGGCCCACGAGCCCGGCAAGGACTCCCGCCGCGCCTACCTGGTCTTCGCGATCGGCACCTTCGCCTACTTCAGCGCCGTGGCGCAGCGCACCAGCTTCGGCGTGGCGTCGGTCGACGCGGCCGAGCGCTTCGGCACCGCGGCCTCCGCGCTGTCGATGTTCTCGCTCATGCAGGTCCTCGTCTACGCGGCGCTGCAGATCCCCGTCGGCGTGCTCGTGGACCGCTTCGGCTCCCGCGTCCTGGTCGCCGTCGGGGCGCTGCTCATGACGGCCGGGCAGGTCCAGCTGGCCCTGGCCGACACGGTCGGCGAGGGCGTGGCCGCCCGCGTGCTCGTGGGCGCGGGCGACGCGACCACCTTCGTGTGCGTGATGCGGCTGATCCCCGCCTGGTTCTCCGCGCTACGCGTGCCGCCGCTGACCCAGTTCCTGGGCGTGGTCGGCAACCTCGGCCAGCTGGTCTCCGTCATCCCGTTCGCGTGGCTGCTCGATCTCACCGGGTGGTTCCCGTCCTTCGCGGCGCTGGCCTCGCTCGCACTGCTCGCCGCCGTGCTCGCCGCGACCCTGCTGCGCAACGCGCCCCCCGGGGTGGAGGTCCTGAACCCGGCGCTGGGCCTGCGGCGGACCGGCCGGGTGCTCCGGGAGAGCGTGGCCGAGCCCGGCACCCGGCTCGGCTTCTGGGTTCACTTCACCACCCAGTTCGCGGGCAACACGTTCGTGCTGATGTGGGGCTACCCCTATCTCGAGTACGCCCAGGACCTGTCGGACACCACGATCTCCCTGGTGATGACCTCCTTCGTGGTGACCAACCTGGCCGTGGCCCTCGGCCTCGGCGGGCTCTCCGCCCGCCACCCGCACCGCCGGGTGCGGCTGTCCCTGGGGGTGACCGCCGTGATCTTCGCGGCGTGGACCGTCCTGCTGGTCTGGCCCGGGACGGCCCCCGTCCCGGTGGTGCTGGCCGCCGTGTGCGTCATCGCGATCAGCATGCCGGCCTCCATGATCGCCTTCGACATCACCCGCAGCTTCAACCCGGCCCGCCGCTCGGGCACCGCCACGGGCATCGTCAACGTCGGTGGCTTCACGGCCTCGGTGCTGGCCATCTTCGTCACCGGCTTCGTGCTCGACGTGCTCCACGCCGCGGGCTTCCGCGACGAGCTGTACGCGCCCGACGCGTTCCGGGTCGCGATCGCGGCGCAGTTCCTGGTCGCTGCGGCGGGCGCCGCGGGCGTGCTGGCCACCGCCCGGCGGGTGCGCCGGCAGCACGGGCACGACGCCGCCTGACCGGCCGGCCGGTCCCGTCGGCACTGCACCGCGCCGGGCGCCGGGCCCCTGACCCGCCGGCCGTCCACAGACCGCGCCCCGGCCGGTGCTCCCGGACCGGCCGGTGCCCAGGCTGGGCGCATGAGACAGCACCCCTTCCGAGACCCCTTCGTCCCGGTCGTCCGGTGCGCGGCCGACCTGCTCGCCGTCGTGCCCCACACGCTCGGCTACTGGCCCGCCGACTCCCTCGTCCTGTTCGCCGCCGGCGGCGGGACGGCAGGGGCGTGCGTGCGCGTCGACCTCCCGGCCGGCCCGTCCGACGAGCGCCTCGGGGAGGTCTTCGTCGCCGAGCTCGCCGACCTCGTGGCCCACGACGCCCTGAGCGACCGGGTCTTCGTGATCGTGTACACGTCGCCGCCGCCCGGGGACTCCTCCGGGGCGGCGGCGCCACCCGCCGCGGTGGACGGTGTGCTCGCCGTCGTGGACGAGGCCGCCCGGCGCGCGGGGCGGGCGGTGGCGGCGCGCTGGATCGTGGCCGGCGACCGCTGGTGGCCGGCCGAGGACCCGGCCGACGTCCAGGACGTCGCGGACATCGAGGACAGCGCCGTCAACGCCGCGCTCGTGGCCTCGGGCAGCTCCTACGCCGCCGCCCCGCGGCTCGCCATGGACCAGGAGTACGGGGCGCTGCCCGCCGGCACCGCCCGTGCCACCGGGCAGGCCGCGGTCCGCTGGGCACGGGCCGGTGCGGACGCGTGGCACCACCTCGACCGCCTCGGGCCCGCACTGTCCGTCTGGGCCGACGTGCTCGCCACGGTCCGGGGTGCGCCGGGGGGTGCGGTGCCCGCGGTGCTGGACCACGACGACGACCTGCTCGGCTTCCTGGGCGCGAGCCTGGCCGACCCCGTGCTCGCCGACCTGCTCCTGGCCGCCTGCGCCACGGACGACCTCGACGGCGTCCTCGCGGCCGCCGCGATGTGGGCCGAGCTGTGCGACGACGTCGACGACCGGGCGGACGGACCCGACGCCCCGGGCGTTCCGATCGGGCCGACCCGGGTGCCCCTCTCTCCGGGCGTCCTGCCGGTGCCCCGGCGACCGGCGGCCGGTCGCGGCGGCACCGCGTCCGTCCCGGCCACCGCCCGGGTGCCCGTGCCGGACGCGGGGGAGCTGGTCCGGCTGTCCCGCGTGCTCTCCGGCGAGTGGGCGGAGACCCCGCACTGGTCGCTGCTCGACACCCTCTACCGGGTGCTCCAGGTGCTCAGCTGGCTCCTGGAGCCCACGGGGCTGGGGCCGGGGCCCGGACCGGAGCCCGGTTCGGGGGCGGCGGGCGGAGCGGCCGAGGATTCAGCGGGGACGGGCGACGAGGCGCGGACGGACGACGCAGCGCGGGGCCGGGCCGTGCTCGCGGGCGTGCTGGTCGAGCTCGCGCAGCTCAACCGGTTCCGGGCGCGCGGCTCCCACACCGCGCACTTCGTGCGCCGGGCCACGGCGCTGCTCCCCGGACACCCGCCCGCGCTGCGCGTGCTGCGCCTCGCCGACGCCCGGCCCGTGCCGCTCTGGGCCCGGGACCGTGCCACCGCCTGGCACTCCTGAGCCCCGCGCGCCGAGCTTTCTCGGGTCCGTCCGGTCGAGCGGGAACAAATCCCGCCCACGGGTGGTTCCGGCTGTCAGGACCCTTCAAGCCCGCCGCGCCGGACACTGCCCGGCGCACGGACTTGACAGGGTCATAGGCGTGTTGCCCCGAGGGCGGACGCCGTGACCGCTCAACGAAAGGCTCTCAGTGTCACCTGCCGCCAGCAACAAGACGACGGACACCGCCGCCGAGACCCCGGGCACCGGGGACGCTCGGTCGCCGTCCGGCACCACGGGCACGTCGCCGCGGGCGAAGACCGCCGCTGCGAAGTCGACCGCGACCAAGAAGACCGTGGCCGCGAAGAAGACCACGGCGGCGAAGTCCACCGCCGCGAAGTCCACCGCTCCCAAGAGCGCCACCGCGGCCGCCTCGACGAAGTCCACGGCCGGCCGGTCGACCGCGACCAGGACCGCCGCGAGCAAGCCCCCGGCCGCACCGAAGGCCACCGGCCGCAAGAAGGCTGCGGCCCCCGCGGACAAGGACGCCCTGGCCGTCGTCGGGGAGCCCGAGGAGGACGTCGTCGTCACCGACGACGCCGACATCGAGACCGCCCTGACCGACGAGGCCGGGGTCATCGAGCCCGAGGCGGACGAGGACGCCGACGCGGAGGAGGAGGCCGCGCCCGAGGACGCGCCCGCCGTTCCCGCGCCCAAGGACGAGAAGACCTCCGGCTTCGTCATCACCAACAACGACGACGACGACGCCCCGGCCCAGCAGGTCGTCTCCGCCGGCGCCACCGCCGACCCGGTCAAGGACTACCTCAAGCAGATCGGCAAGGTCGCGCTGCTGAACGCCGAGCAGGAGGTGGACCTGGCGCTGCGGATCGAGGCCGGCCTGTACGCGGAGCACAAGCTCGCGGACGGGAAGGACAGCCTCGACCCGCAGACCCGCAAGGAGCTGCGCTGGGTCATCCACGACGGCAAGCGCGCCAAGAACCACCTGCTCGAGGCCAACCTGCGCCTGGTCGTCTCGCTCGCGAAGCGCTACACCGGTCGCGGCATGCTGTTCCTGGACCTCATCCAGGAGGGCAACCTCGGACTGATCCGTGCGGTCGAGAAGTTCGACTACACCAAGGGCTTCAAGTTCTCCACGTACGCCACGTGGTGGATCCGCCAGGCCATCACCCGCGCCATGGCCGACCAGGCCCGCACCATCCGCATCCCGGTGCACATGGTCGAGGTCATCAACAAGCTCGCCCGCGTCCAGCGCCAGATGCTGCAGGACCTCGGCCGGGAGCCGACCCCGGAGGAGCTGGCGAACGAGCTCGACATGACGCCCGAGAAGGTCGTCGAGGTGCAGAAGTACGGCCGTGAGCCGATCTCGCTGCACACCCCGCTGGGGGAGGACGGCGACTCGGAGTTCGGCGACCTCATCGAGGACTCCGAAGCCGTGGTCCCCGCGGACGCCGTGAGCTTCACGCTCCTGCAGGAGCAGCTGCACTCGGTCCTGGACACCCTCTCCGAGCGGGAGGCGGGGGTCGTGGCGATGCGCTTCGGCCTGACCGACGGCCAGCCCAAGACGCTCGACGAGATCGGCAAGGTCTACGGCGTGACGCGTGAGCGCATCCGGCAGATAGAGTCCAAGACGATGTCCAAGCTGCGCCACCCGTCCCGCTCGCAGGTGCTGCGCGACTACCTCGACTGACCGGCCGCTCCCGCGCCCGGAGACCGTCCGGGCGCGGGAGCGGCCACGTCCGGGACCCGCGCACCGCTCCGGTGACCGGGGCGAGGACCGGACACGCAGGAGGGCCCCGACACCAGGTGTCGGGGCCCTCCTGTGTCGACCGCCCTCGGCGGTCGCCCGGTCAGGAACCGATGCGCTCGGTCTCGTCCTGCCAGGTGGCCGCCAGCGGCCGCAGCTTCTGCTCGTTCTTGCGCGCGTGGTGAGCGCAGAACAGCAGCTCACCGCCCGTCGACTCGAGGATCACTCGGACGTAGGCCTGGGCGCCGCACGCGTCGCAGCGGTCGGTCGCATTGAGCTCTCGGCTCTCCAATGTTGCGTTCACGGGATCCTCCTCCTGGGTCGTACTCGTTGCACGGGGCTCGGGGCCGCCGGTGCGGGTACCCGGGGTCTCGTGGACGCGTCGGGGTACTGCTCTATACAACCACGACCCTCGGACAATCGATTCCGGCGGAGGCCGTTTTTCGCCCCGGGCGTAGGTCACGGTGCCGGCCGGGGGAGCGTCCCCGCAACCAGCGCCCGGCCCTGCGGTGTCCGCCACCGGGACTACAGTGGTGGGGAATCCCGCCGTCCTCCAGGAGTCGTATCCCCGTGACACCGTCCCGTTCCGAGTACAACGCCCGCCACCTCTCCGTCCTCGAGGGCCTCGAAGCCGTCCGGAAGCGGCCGGGCATGTACATCGGCTCCACCGACTCCCGCGGGCTGATGCACTGCATGTGGGAGATCATCGACAACTCCGTGGACGAGGCCCTCGCCGGCTTCGGCCACCAGATCACGGTGGTCCTGCACGCCGACGGCGCCGTGGAGGTCCACGACGACGGCCGCGGCATCCCCATCGACCTCGAGCCGCGCACCGGGTTGACCGGCGTGGAGGTCGTCTTCACCAAGCTGCACGCGGGCGGGAAGTTCGGCGGCGGCTCCTACAGCGCCTCCGGCGGCCTGCACGGCGTGGGCGCCTCCGTGGTCAACGCGCTCTCCGCCCGTCTGGACGTCCAGGTGGACCGCGGCGGGAAGACCTACCAGATGTCGTTCCGGCACGGCGAGCCCGGCCGCTTCGTGGACCAGGGCAGGCCCTCCCCGCACGCCCGGTTCGAGCCGTTCGTGGAGGGGTCGGTGCTCGACGTCGTCGGCAAGGCCAAGCGGGGGGTCACCGGCACCCGGATCCGGTACTGGGCGGACGAGCAGATCTTCACGACGGACGCCCGGTTCAGCTACGAGGAGCTCGCCAAGCGCGCCCGCCAGACCTCGTTCCTGATCCCCGGGTTGCGCATCACCGTGCGCGACCAGCGGGGCCTGCCCGGCACGCCGGGGGAGTTCGGGACCCACGAGGAGGTGTTCCAGCACGACGGCGGGATCTCCGAGTTCGTGGAGTACCTCGCCGCCGACAGCTCGGTCACCGACGTGTGGCGGTTTCAGGGCGAGGGCCGGTTCAAGGAGAACGTCCCGGTCCTGGACGAGAACGGCCGCTCCAAGCTCACGGAGCTGGACCGCACGTGCGAGGTCGACGTCGCCCTGCGCTGGGGCATCGGCTACGACACGTCCCTGCGCTCGTTCGTGAACATCATCGCGACCCCCAAGGGCGGCACCCACCAGGCCGGCTTCGAGGCGGCCCTGCTGAAGACGTTCCGGAAGCAGATCGAGGCCAACGCCCGCAAGCTCAAGGCCGGCAGCGACAAGATCGAGAAGGACGACGTCCTCGCCGGGCTCACGGCCGTGCTCACGGTGCGGCTGGCGGAGCCGCAGTTCGAGGGCCAGACCAAGGAGGTCCTGGGCACCCCGGCCGTGCGCCAGATCGTGAGCCGGGTGATCGAGAAGGAGCTGACAGCCAAGCTCACGGCCACCGGCCGCCACGACAAGCAGCAGGCCGGGCAACTGCTCGAAAAGGTCGTGGCGGAGATGAAGTCCCGCATCTCCGCGCGGGTGCACAAGGAGACCCAGCGGCGCAAGAACGCCCTGGAGACCTCCTCAATGCCGGCCAAGCTCGTCGAGTGCCGCTCGAACGACGTGGAGCGCTCCGAGCTGTTCATCGTGGAGGGCGACTCCGCGCTCGGCACGGCGCGGCTGGCCCGGTCCTCCAACTACCAGGCGCTGCTGCCGATCCGCGGCAAGATCCTCAACGTGCAGAAGGCGTCCATCACGGACATGCTCGCCAACACGGAGTGCGCCGCGCTCATCCAGGTCATCGGCGCCGGCTCGGGGCGCACCTTCGACCTCACCGCCGCCCGCTACGGCAAGGTCATCATGATGACGGACGCCGACGTCGACGGCGCGCACATCCGCACCCTGCTGCTCACGCTGTTCTACCGCTACATGCGCCCCCTGGTGGAGGCCGGGCGGGTCTACGCGGCGGTGCCCCCGCTGCACCGGGTGGAGATCGTCAACGCCGGCGGCAAGGCCAACGAGATGGTCTACACGTACTCCGAGCGCGAGCTCACGGACCTGCTCGCCCGGCTCGAGGCGGAGGGGCGGCGGTACAAGGAGCCCATCCAGCGCTACAAGGGCCTGGGCGAGATGGACGCGGACCAGCTCGCGGAGACGACCATGGACGTCCGGCACCGGATGCTGCGCCGTATCCGGGTCGAGGACGCCGAGGCCGCCGAGCACGCCTTCTCCCTGCTCATGGGCTCCGAGGTGGCCCCGCGCAAGGACTTCATCATCGAGGGCGCCACGCACCTGGACCAGGAGCGCATCGACGCCTGAGCGCGCGGGACGGCGAGCACACCGGGGGCCGTTGCCCCGGTGCGGCCGCTACGCTGGGCGGGGACGAGCGACCGTCCCCGAGGAAGGACCCCGCATGACCGCCACCGGCCCGCACACCCCGTCCGCCGCACCCGGCCGGTCCCGGCCGGTCACCGTCACCGTGACCGGTGCCGCGGGCCAGATCGGCTACGCCACCGTCTTCCGGGCCGCGGCGGGCGACCTCCTCGGCCCCGGCACCCCCGTCCGCCTGCACCTGCTCGAGCTCCCGCAGGCGCGGCGGGCCGCGGAGGGCACGGCCCTGGAGCTGCAGGACGGGGCGTTCCCGCTGCTCGACGGCGTGGAGGTCTTCGAGGACGCGGACGCCGCGTTCGACGGCGCCTCGGTGGGGCTGCTCATCGGGGCCCGCCCCCGGTCCCAGGGCATGGAGCGGGCCGACCTGCTCGAGGCCAACGCCGGGATCTTCTCGGTCCAGGGGCGGGCCGTCAACCGCGGCGCCGCCGAGGACTTCCGGGCCGTGGTGGTCGGCAACCCCGCCAACACCAACGCCTACATCGCCGCCTCGCACGCCCCGGACCTCCCGCGTGAGCGGTTCACCGCCCTGACCCGGCTCGACCACCACCGCGCGCTGGCCCAGCTCGCCGCGGCCACCGGGGCCCGGGTCGACGAGATCGACGGCGTGGCCGTGTGGGGCAACCACTCGGCGAGCCAGTACCCCGACCTGACCCACGCCACGGTCGGGGGCCGGCCGGCGCTCGAGGTGCTGGCCGGGGGAGGCCACGACCTCGCCTGGGTGGACGGCACCTTCATCCCCCGGGTGGCGCGCCGCGGCGCGGAGATCATCGACGTGCGCGGCGGCTCCTCGGTGGCCTCGGCGGCCCACGCGGCCCTGTGCCACGTCCGCGACTGGGTCCTGGGCACTCCCGAGGGCACGTGGACGTCCATGGCGGTCGCGTCCGACGGCTCCTACGGCGTGCCGGAGGGACTCGTCAGCTCGTTCCCGGTGGTCTGCCGGGACGGCCGGGCAGCGATCGTGCCGGACCTCGAGCTGGACGAGTTCTCCCGCGCCCGCATCGACCGCTCCGTCCGGGAGCTCGAGGAGGAGCGGGCGGCGGTGGAGCAGATGGGGCTGCTCGGGCCCCGCCGCTGAGCCTCAGCCGTAGGCCGGACCCACCGCGTCGATCACCTGGTCGGTGGGCACGCCCGAGCCGTCCCGGCGGCCGTGCTCGGTGGGCAGGGCCCGGGCCACGCCCGAGGCCGCGACCGCCTTGGCCGGTCCGTGCCCCACCCAGGCCAGGGCCAGTCCCGTCTCGCCCTTGAGGAACCGGTGCGCGCGCACCCCTCCGGTGGCCCGGCCCTTGGGCGGGTACTCCGAGAACGGGGTGACCTTCACCGAGTACTGCGACATGCCGGGCAGCACCTCGTCGGCGCGGGCGAGGGTCACGACCACGGGCGTCTCGTCCGCGGCGCGCACCGCCCCGAAGAACACCACGGCGTCCCCCGCGACCAGCTTGACCCCGGCGACGCCGCCCGCGGTCCGGCCCTGGGGGCGCACCGCACCGGCCTCGAAGTGCAGCAGCTTGCCGTCCCGGGTCACGAACACCAGCTCGTCCTCCGCGGCGGCGGACTCGGCGAGGCCGACCACCTCGTCGTCGTCCTTGAGCGTGATGACCTCCCAGTCCTCGCGGTTGAGCGGATACTCGGGGTTGACCCGCTTGACCACGCCGTTGCGGGTGCCCAGGGCCAGCACCGCGTTGAGCGGCGCGAGCCCCACAAGCCGCTCCCCGCGGCCGAGGGTGAGGAAGTCCTTGACCGGGACCCCGTCGCCCAGCTTCGGGGTGCCCTCGAAGGCGGTCAGCACGGGCACGTCCATCACCTGGACGCGCAGCATGCGCCCGGTGGACGTGACCGCTCCGATCTCCCCGCGGGCGGTGGCGCGCACCGCGGAGACCAGGGCGTCGTGCTTGATCCGCCGGGGCGGGTCCACCAGCGGGACCTGGGAGGGCGTGCGGGCGAGCTGGCCGGAGGTGGACAGGAAGACCCAGCAGGGGTCGTCGGCGATCTCGAGCGCGAGCCCGCCCGCCGCCGTCCGCCCCGGAGCGGGGGCCGCCGCCGCGGCGACGGGCGCCGGCAGGGCCTCCGACTCGAGCAGTTCGGTGCGCCGGTCGTCGCCGTAGACCTCCGCGACCTCCGCGAGCTCCGCGGAGACCAGGGCCCGCAGCAGCGAGTCCGAGGCGAGGGTCTCCTCGAGCTCGGCGATCTCCCGGCGCAGCTCCTCCTGCTCCTTCTCGAGCTCGATCCGCGAGTACTTGGTCAGCTGCCGCAGCCGCAGCTCGAGGATGTGGTCGGCCTGCACGCGGCTGAGGTCGTACACGGCCATGAGCCGTTCCCGGGCCACGGCGGTCTCGTCGGAGGAGCGGATGATCTGGATGACCTCGTCGATGTCGACGATCGCCACGAGCAGGCCCTCGACCAGGTGCAGGCGGTCGCGCCGCTTGGCCAGCCGGAAGCCGGTGCGCCGCCGGACCACCGACAGCCGGTGCTCCACGTAGACCCGCAGCAGCTCGAGGAGACCCATGGTGCGGGGCCGTCCGTCCACGAGGGCCACGTTGTTGATCCCGAAGGAGTCCTCCATGGGCGTGTACTTGTAGAGCTGCTGGAGGACGGCCTGCGGGTTGAAGCCGTTCTTGACCTCGATGACCAGCCGCAGGCCGTTCTTGCGGTCGGTGAGGTCCACGACGTCGGAGACGCCCTGCAGCTTCTTGGCCTGCGCCGCCTCCTTGATCTTCTCGGTGACCTTCTCGGGCCCCACCATGTAGGGCAGCTGGGTGACGACGATGCCCTGCTTGCGGGGGGAGATCTGCTCGACCGAGACCTTCGCGCGGGTCTTGAAGGAGCCCCGCCCGGTCCGGTAGGCGTCCCGGATCCCGTCGAGGCCCACGATCCGCCCGCCCGAGGGCAGGTCCGGGCCGGGGACGAAGCGCATGAGCTCCTCGAGCGTCGCCTCGGGGTGCTCCACGAGGTGCCGGGCGCCCGCGACGACCTCGCGCAGATTGTGCGGGGCCATGTTCGTGGCCATGCCCACCGCGATGCCGGAGGAGCCGTTGACCAGCAGGTTGGGGAACGCCGCGGGCAGCACGCCCGGCTGGGTGAACTGGTTGTCGTAGTTGGGCACGAAGTCGACGACGTCCTCGTCGAGGTCGGCCGTCAGCGCCAGGGCGGCCGGGGCCATCCGGGCCTCGGTGTAGCGGGAGGCGGCGGGGCCGTCGTCGAGGGAGCCGAAGTTGCCGTGCCCGTCCACGAGCGGCAGGCGCATCGCGAACGACTGGGCGAGCCGGACCATCGCATCGTAGATGGCGGAGTCGCCGTGCGGGTGCAGCTTGCCCATCACCTCGCCCACCACGCGGGCGCTCTTGACGTGGCCGCGGTCCGGGCGCAGCCCCATCTGGTTCATCATGAACAGGATGCGCCGCTGCACGGGCTTGAGCCCGTCCCGGGCGTCGGGCAGGGCGCGGGAGTAGATGACGGAGTACGAGTACTCGAGGAAGCTCGTCTCCATCTCGGAGGTCACGTCGATGTCGACGATGTTCTCCCGGAAGTCGGGGGGCAGCTCGTCCTCGGCGGACGGGCGGGAGGGCGCACGGCGGCGTGCCATCACGGCGGGGGGTCCTTCGGTCGTGGGTCGGTCCGGGGCGGGCCCGGCGGCTCGGCGTTCGAGATCGTCCGGGGACGCACCGGGACGCACCGTTGACGGTGCAGGTTTGTCTACTAGCCTGAAGTCTATGGTTCCAGAGACCGCGGACACGGACGACGCCGGGCAGTACCCCGAGTACTGGGAGGCCGACGTCATCCTCCGCGACGGCGCGACGGCGCAGCTGCGCCCGATCTCCCCGGAGGACAAGGACGCGCTCCTGGCCTTCCACCAGTCGCAGTCCGAGAACTCCATCTACCTGCGCTTCTTCTCCTACAAGCCCACCCTCTCCGCCCGGGAGCTGGAGCGGTTCACCCGCGTGGACCACCGGGACCGCGTCTGCTTCGTGCTGCTGCTGGCGGACCGGATCATCGGCGTGGGCCGCTACGACCGCACGGACCGGCACGACGACGCCGAGGTCGCGTTCATGATCTCGGACGCCCACCAGGGGCGGGGCATCGGCTCGATCCTGCTGGAGCACCTCGCCGCGGCCGCCCGCGAGAACGGGATCGACCACTTCTCCGCGGAGGTCCTGCCCGAGAACCGCAAGATGCTCCGCGTGTTCGCGGAGGCGGGCTACGAGCTCACCCGCAAGTTCGACGACGGCGTGGTGGTGGTGGGCTTCGACATCGACCCGACCGAGAAGTCGCTGGCCGTGATGGCCGCGCGGGAGCACCGCGCCGAGGCCCTCTCCATGGCCGACCTCCTCTCCCCGTCCTCGATCGCCGTGATCGGGGCGTCGCGGGACTCCGGCCACGCCGGGCACACGCTGGTCGAGCACCTCGTCGCCTCCGGGTTCGCCGGCCGGCTCAGCGGGGTGAGCCCCACGCCCTTCGAGCGGGAGGGCATGACCCACGCCACCTCGATCAGGGAGGTCCCCGAGCCCGTGGACCTCGCCGTGGTCGCCGTGCCTGTCGACCAGGTGGCCGACGTCGTGGACCAGTGCGGCGCGGCGGGCGTGCGCGCCGTCGTGGTGGTCACGGGCGGGTACGCCGAGGCCGGCGCGACGGGCCGGGCCCGGCAGACCGAGCTGGTGCGCCGCGCGCGCTCCTACGGGATGCGCGTGGTCGGCCCGGCGAGCCTGGGGCTCTACAGCACGGCCCCGGAGTCCCGCTTCAACGCCTCCATCCTGCCCACCGTGCCGCGGGAGGGCCCGCTGGGGCTGTTCAGCCAGTCGGGGGCCATCGGCATGATGCTCAACGCGGCCGCGCTGCGCCACGACGTGGGAGTGTCCACGTACCTCTCCGCCGGCAACCGGGCCGACGTCTCCGGCAACGACATGATGCAGTACTGGGAGGACGACGCCACGACCCGCGCGTGCGGGCTCTACCTGCAGTCCGTGGGCAATCCGCGCAAGTTCTCCCGGATCGCCCGCCGGCTGTCCCTGACCAAGCCCGTGATCGTGGCCAAGAGCGAGGTCACCGGTCTCCGGCTGCCGCCCGGCCACACCGGGCGCACCACCCAGGCCCCGCCGGGGGCCCTGGACGCGATGTTCCGGCAGGCCGGCGTGATCCGCGCGGACACGAGCGAGCACCTCATGGACGTGGCCGGGATCCTCGCCGGCCAGCCCCTGCCCGCGGGCGCCCGCACGGCCCTCGTCTCCAACGCGCTGGCCCTGGGCCAGCTCATGGAGGACCGGTGCATGCAGCTGGGCCTGGACGTCGCGGTGACCCAGGCGGGGGTCCGGACCGCGGACGGCGGGGACGACGCCCTCGAGGCGCTGCGGGCGGCCGTCGACAGCTGCCTCGGCGCCGAGGCCGTCGACTCCGCCGTGGTCACGCTGATGCCGATCCCGGGCACCACGCCGGAGCGCGTGGCCGAGCTCGTGGGCCGGGTGGGGCGGGAGCACGGCAAGACCGTGGTGGTCGTCTTCACGGGCAGCACCGAGCCCGGAGCGGTCTCCGCCCTGCACCACGCCGAGGACGGACTGGACGTGCCCTGCTTCGACTCCCCGGGGGCGGCCCTGCGCGCGCTCGCCAAGGTGGTGGACTACACCCGGTGGCGCGCCCAGGACCAGGGCAACCTCGCCGAGCCGAAGGGCATCGACGCGGAGGCGGCGGAGACCTTCGTGGAGAAGATCCTGCCCAGCGTCTCCGGCGACGAGCTGCTCGAGCTGGACGGGGACCAGGCGCGGGAGCTGCTGGAGACCTACGGCGTGGGCCTGCTGCCCAGCGAGCGGTTCACCGACCCCGAGGACGCCCTGGCCGCCGCCGACCGGCTCGGCTACCCCGTGGCCCTGAAGACCACCGACCCCAACCTCCGGCACCGCCTGGACCTGGGCGGCGTGCAGCTCAACATCCAGGACGACGCGCAGCTGCGGGCGGCCATCGAGACCATGCACCGGGCGCTCGCCCCCTTCGGCACCTTCGACCTCGAGGTGCAGGCCATGGCCCCCACCGGCCAGTCGGTGGTGCTCCGGGCCATCGAGGACCCCCTGATCGGCCCCGTGGTCTCGTTCGGGATGGCGGGGGACGCGGTGAACCTCCTCGAGGACTGGGCCCACCGGGTCCCGCCGCTCACCGACCAGGACGTGCGGCGGATGGTCCGCGAGCCCAAGGCCTCGCGCAAGCTCTTCGGCCACCAGGGGGTCCCGGCCGCGGACGTCGACCGGCTCGAGGACCTCGTCTCCCGGGTGGCGCTGCTCAAGGACCGGCACCCCGAGATCGCCCGCGTGGAGCTGAACCCCGTGCTGGTCTCCAGCGGCTCCGTGACCGTGCTGGGGGCCTCGGTCGGCATCGGCAACGCCCGGCAGCGGACGGACAGCGCGCGCCGGGCCATGCGCAGCTAGGCGGGCCCGGACTTCGTGGCGGACACCATAGCCGGTCGGTACACCCTCATCGACCCGATCGCGCGCGGCGGCAGCGGCTCCGTGTGGCGGGCCTGGGACGGCCGGCTCCAGCAGCTGTGCGCGGCCAAGGTGCTGCGCCAGCGGGACTCCGCGGACCTGCTGCGCTTCGCGCGGGAGCAGTCGGTAAAGCTGGACCACCCGCACGTGCTCGCCCCCTACGGGTGGGCCGCGGAGGACGCGCACGTGGTCATCGCGATGCCCCTCGTGCACGGCGGCACCCTGGAGTCCGCGCTGCTCGACAACGGGGCCGCCTCGGCGGAGCTGACCGAGGAGGTCCTCGCCCAGCTGCTCCAGGCACTGCAGTTCGTGCACGCCCAGGGCTGGGTGCACCGGGACGTGAAGCCGGGCAACCTCATGCTGGACAGCACGGGGACGGGCCGCCCCCACGTCCTCCTCTCCGACTTCGGCATCGCCGTACGCGTCCAGGACGCCCGGCTGACCCGGACGGGCACGGTGGTGGGCACGCCCGGCTACCTGCCCCCGGAGGCCTACGAGCTCACCGACCCGAACCCCGCACAGGACCTCTACGCGGCGGGCATCACCGCGCTGCGGATGCTCGACCCCTCGCTGGAGCCGCAGGAGAGCCTGGGGCCCAACGACGCACGCGCCGTGGTGGGGGAGCAGGGCGACCTCGCGGAGCACCTCGCAGCCCTCCTCACCCCGGACCCCGCCCAGCGCCGCGACGCGGCCGTCACCGTGCTCCACGAGCTCACCGCGGGCGCGGCGCGGCGACGCTTCGACCCTGCCCGCACGCGGGACGGGGAGCCGTTCGAGGTCTTCGACGTCCTCGAGCCGCTGCCGGAGCCGTGGGCGAGCCGGGTGCTGACCGGGTGGGACGGCCCGGAGGGGACGGACGGGACGACCGGCGCCGGGCTCGGCGGCGGAGCCGCCGCGGGTGCGGAGACCGGCGGCCGGTTCCCGGACGGCCCCGACACCCTGGGCACCGGCTCCGGAGGCACCGCCTTCGCCGACACCGCTAGCGGCAGCACCGGGCAGCGAACGGTCGGGACCACGGTGGGCGGCGGCGGGGTGGCCGACACCGGCGGCGCCGGCAGCGGAACGAGCGGCAGCGGGAGAACCGGTGCCGGGGGAGCTGACAGCGGGGGAGTCGACACCGGGTCGGCCGACGACGCGGTGCCGCACCCCACCGGATCCGGGCGCGGCGCGTCGGGGCACGGGGGGCCCGGGCGCGACGGCTCCGGGCACGGCGGGTCCGGCGACGGCGACGGCGGGGGCACCGGGAGCGACCCCGGCCGGGACCGGGCGGGCCGCGGGCCCGCCGGGGGGAGGACCACGGAGGCGCTCCCGCGGCCGACGCGGACCGGGCGGCGCCGCGGCGGCCGCGCCGTGACCGGCGTGTTCGTGGTCCTCGTGGGGATGACCGCGCTGCTGAGCGGATATCTGCTGCTGGACCCCCTGGGCTCCGCAGAGCGGGTGCCCGGTCCCGGGAGCTCGCCCACGGTCACGCGCAGCGCCGACACGACCCCGAGCCCGGCGCCGGAGGAGAGCCCCGTGGTGCTGGAGCGGGTCTGCGAGGACGTGGGCGGCGGGGAGGAGCGGTGCTACTTCCGCGTGCCCTGAGGGCCCGTGTTGGGCACTGGCGCGGCCGTGGGGGAAAATGGCCCCCATGACGTATTCAGGTGAGCGCGGCCAGCGGCTGGTCGAGGACATCAACAAGGCCGGCTTCTACCCGCAGCTGGTGATCGACGTGGTCCAGGACTCCCTGGACGGCCGGTCCCCGGTCTCCCACCTCGTGCAGCTGGAGACCCACATCGACCGCACGGAGGTGCACCGCCACACCACCGTGCTGGTGCTGGCCGAGGACGTGCTGCACGTGACGCACGTGGACGACGAGGAGTTCGACGAGGGCGGCCGGGACGTGGTGGCACGGGTCTCCACGGAGACGGTCGGCATCTCGCAGATCCGTTCGGTCACGCTGAGCTACTCGTACTACCAGCCGGCCAACTACCGGCCGGACAGCCCGATCTCCGAGGTGACGCTCGCCATCGCGTGGACGGGCACCCTGCACGTGGACCTGGCGCCCGCACTCTGCGAGGACCCCCAGTGCCAGGCCGACCACGGCTACACCGGCACGGCCGCCCGGGAGGACATCGTGCTGCGGATCAGCGCGGAGGCCGACGGCCCGACCGCCGTGGAGGGCGCGCGGGAGTTCGCGCGCACGCTGCGCCGGGCCAACCTCTCCCCGCTGACCGACGGCGCGCAGATCGCCCAGCCGGCCCACGGGCGCACGCCGGCCCCGCGACGGGCGGCCGCCGCCACACCGCGCACCCGGTTCACCGATCGGTTCACCGGCCGGGACAGCGGCGCCGCCCGGTGAGGGCGGTGCAGGAGGTCCTGCCCGCGCTGCCCGCCGACCTGCCGGGGCCACCGCGCTACGGCAGCCGCTCGGTCGCGGAGGTCATGTCCTCGGCCGCGGCGTCCCTGGGCGTGCCCGGCTTCCGAGACGCGCTGGGGCTGCCCGCCGCCCGGAGGGTCGTCGTCGTCATGGTGGACGGTCTGGGACGGGCCCAGCTGCGGGCCCGCGCCGGGCACGCCCCGGGCCTGGCCGGCGCGCAGGGCCTGGCCACCCTGGACGCGGCGTTCCCCACGACCACGGCGGCCTCGCTGGCGTCCCTCGGCACGGGCGCGGCCCCCGGGGCGCACGGACTCGTGGGCTACGACGTGCTGGACCCCGACCGGGACCGGGTCGTGAACCAGCTCGGCGGCTGGGACGCCGCCGTGGACCCCCGGGTGTGGCAGCCGCTGCCCACGGTGCTCGAGCGCGCCGCCGAGCACGTGGACGTGGTCACGGTCAGCCGGCACCGATTCGCCGGCTCCGGGCTCACCGACGCGGCCCTGCGCGGGGGCCGGTTCGTGGCCGCGGAGGGGCCGGCCGCGCGGGTCAGCACCGCGCTCGACCAGCTCGCCGCGGGACGCGACGCCCTCATGTACTTCTACTGGGACGAGCTCGACCGCACCGGCCACGCCCGGGGCTGGGAGTCCTGGGAGTGGACGGCCCAGCTCGAGGAGCTCGACGCATCGCTGCGCCGGCTGGTCGCGCGCGTGCCGGCCGGCACCACGGTGCTGGTGACCGGTGACCACGGCATGGTGGACGTCCCGCGGGACGCGCGCGTCGACTTCTCCGAGCTCCCGGGGCTGCTGGACGGTGTCCGGCACACGGCCGGCGAGCCCCGCACGGTGCAGCTGCACCTGGAGCCGGACGCGACGGCGCAGGACGTCCGGGCGCTCGTGGCCGCCTGGCGGGAGCAGTTCGGGTCCCGCGTGTGGATCCTCTCCCGGGAGGCCGTACTCGACGCCGGCTACTTCGGTCCGCCGGCGCTCGTGCGCGACGCGGTGCGCGGGCGCATCGGCGACCTCCTCGTGCTGGGGCGGGAGCCCCTGGCACTGTTCGACCTGGGCCGGCTCCGCCCGAGCGTCCTGTCCATGGTCGGCCAGCACGGCTCGCTGACGCGCGCCGAGCGGGAGGTCCCGCTCCTGCGCCTGGCCTGAGCGCCCGCGCACCGGGAGCCGGCCCAGGGACGCCGCGCCCGGTGAGCCGCCACCGGGTTGCCGCGCCGGGTGAGCCGCCACGAGGCGGCCGCGCAGCGCGGCGATCCGGTTGCCGCGCCGGGTGGGCCGCGGCCGGGGGCCTGCGCTCAGGGTGCCGGCGAGGCGTCCTCGGCCGTGTCCTCCGTGGTGGCCTCCTCGGTCCCCGCCTCCTCGGTCCCCGCCTCCTCGGTCCCCGCCTCTGCGGCGGCCGGGCCGGCGTCCTCCTCGTCCGTGTCGACGTCCTCCGCGCCGGCCTCGTCGTCCTCCGCGGGCGCTCCCGGGGCGGTAGCACCGGGATTCGCCGGGGCCGGTGCGGACGGCGCCGGCGCCGGCGGCGGGGGCGGGGGCGCGGGGACCACGGGTTGCGGCGGGACCGGGGCGGGCACGACGGGTTCGGGCACGACGGGCTCGGGGACCACGGGTGCCGGGGGGACGTACGGCGCCGGGGGCGCCACGGGCTCCGGGGCGGGGGGAGGCGGTGCCGGCTCCTCCGCCGAGGGGCTCGGCGTGGGGGAGGGCGTGCGCGAGCGCGACGGCGTGGGCGACGCGGTGGGCGTGCTGGTGGGCGTGGCGGACGGCGAGCTGGTCACCGCCGGGGCCGGGGTGAACTCGGCCTCCCGGCCGGCGCCGAAGAGGTCGCGACCCACGCCGCCCAGGTAGAGCGCACCCGCGCCGGCCAGGACCACGAGCACGACCGCCCCTAGGACCAGCCCGGCGACGAACCGTCCCGGCCCGGAGCCGCGGACCAGCTCGGCCGGCGCCTCCGGAGCGGCCGAGGCGCCGCGGACACCGGGGTCGCCGGGGTCCGGGGCGGCGGCGTCGCGCTCGTCGTCCCCGAAGAGGTCGTCCTGGATGGAATTGCCCATGTCGTGCTGCCCCTGACGTGGTGTCGTCCGTCCGGGCCGCGCGCGGGATGGGGGAGCGCACGAGCCCGGAGGGACGGCGCGGAGCCGTCCCCTGCTGCGTGCACTCTAGCGCGTGCCGGGCCGGCGGCGCCGGACGGCGCGCACCGGCGCCGGGGCTCAGTCGGACGAGCTGCCGAAGACGATCTCGTCCCAGCTGGGCACCGAGGACCGCGCGGGGCGCCGTGCCTTGGCGGTCTTGTTGCGCGGGCGGGGCCGTTCGGGCGTGGTCTCCTCGGCGGGGCCGGAGTGCTCGGGCTCCTCGCCGGGGACCGCGGGGGCCGGGCCGGCGGAGCGGTCGCCCCGGACGTCGTCGTCCCGGGAGCTCCCGGTCACGGAGTCCTGGGTCGCAGAGTTCTGGGCTGCGGAGTCCTCGGCCGCGGGCGCCTCGTCCCGCGACGCGGCGGTGTCCGGTCGCGCCGCGGACCGCTCGGTGCCGTCGTCGACGCCCCGCTCCCGCCCGGCCTCCCGGAAGGTCTCCGAAGCGGTCCCCGCCACGGTGTCCCGGGCGCTGGCACGAGCGGCGGGGGCAGCGGGCGCGGTGGGCTCGGCGACGGGATCGTCGGCGGGCTGCACGGTGGCGGGCCCGTCCGCCCGGGGCGCGGGCTCACCGACCGGTGCCGGCTCCGGGAACCGGGTGGCCGGCTGGAAGGGGCGGTCGAAGACGGAGCTGTCCTCGGGTGCGGCCAGAGGGCGGGGCCGCCGCTCGACGTGTCCCATGCCGCGGCCCAGGATCTCGGCGAGGGCGTCGTCCCCCTCGGCGTCCTCGCCGATGCGCTGCCCGCGGCGGGCCTGCAGGACGTCGAGCAGGTCGTCGGCCTCCACGGCGGACCGGCGCAGCTGCGTGAGCTCGGGGTCGAGGCCCCCGTCCAGGACGCCGAGGCCCGTGCCGAGCGGCGTGTCCGGGGTGCCGGCCTCCGTGAGGGCCTCCGCCCACGCGTTCGTGGGACGGACGCTCTGGTTCGCCGGGTTGTAGAGCCACTCGGCCAGCGGCTCGTCGTGGGCGGGCGCGGCGGCGCGGTCCACCACGGAGAACCGGGCGACCACCGCCCACAGGTGGTCCTCCCGCTGCCAGGAGTCCCACTCGAGGGAGGAGGGGTCCACCCCGAGGTCGGCGGCCCGGTGGGCGACGGCGCGGCCCAGGGTCAGGGGTTCGCCCTCGAAGACGGAGTGGTAGCCGCGGTGCGCGGAGCGGTCCTCGATCTCGACCTTCTGGGCCTCGGTGGCGATGTGGGCGCGCTCGGCGAGGATCGGCCACTCGTAGCGGCGGACCCGGGAGGCCTCCCACCCGCTCTCGGCCACGATCTCCTCGACCGTGGCCCCGGAGCGGAACCGGGCCTGGATCTCACGCGGCCCGAACTGGCCCGTTCCCCGCTGGCGGGCGCCCGGCAGCCGCCGGGCGCGCTGGACGGCCAGGCGCAGCTCCTGGTCGATCCGCAACAGGTGGCGGGTGCCTGCCTCGTCCTCGACGACCAGGTGCTCACCGTCGTCGTGCACACCTGCCAGGCGCAACTGCTCCATGCTGTCATTCCTCCGGGTGGTTCTCGGGTGCGCTCGGGGTCGTCGAGCGGGCGCTGCGGGGCGGGTCCGTCGGTCGCGGCCGACGTGCCGGCCCGGACCCGCCCCCAATCCTACTGGCCGTCGCGCGCCCCGGCCGGAGGTCGCCCGCGGACGGGCCCGGCCGCGTGTTCGCGGGCCCGTGACGGGGTTGGATTTTTGCCCTCGGATGGTGAACAATCTACGCGACACAGAGCCCGGAGGGCGGCGCACAGCCGTGCCGGAGCCCGCCCTCGGACCCCGCATTGGAGCGAAGACCGGACATGGCCACTGATTACGACGCGCCGCGCAAGCAGGAGGACGAGCTCAAGGAGGACTCGATCGAGGAGCTGCAGACGCGCCGCACCGATGCGCAGTCCGGCACCGTCGACGAGGACGAGGCGGCCGCGGCCGAGAGCTTCGAGCTGCCGGGCGCGGACCTCTCCAACGAGGAGCTGTCCGTCGTCGTGCTGCCGGCCCAGGAGGACGAGTTCACCTGCGGCTCGTGCTTCCTGGTGCGCCACCGCTCCCAGATCGCCGAGGAGCGGGGCGGGGTCAAGTACTGCGTCGAGTGCGTGGGCTGAGCCCCACGGGGCCGAGCTCGTCCGGAGAACCGGAGCACCCCGTCGCGACGGTCGTCGCGGCGGGGTTCTTCCGTGCGGTGGCGGCGGGCGCGCTCACGGGCGCGCGGACAGCACCTCGACGATCCGCTCCGGGTGCCGGGTGGAGGTGAGCCAGTACGGCGTGGGGTCCACGGGGTCGGTGATCCGGATCCGCACCACGGGGCCCACGGATGCCCGGAAGTTCATGAAGGCCCGCCCGTCCAGGTCGGGGCCGCGGACCCTGCGGACGTCGTCGCCGCGGAAGGCCTCGGCCTCGCCCACGAACCGTCGCTCGATGCGGGCCCGGCCGACCTGCAGGGACTCGTCGGTGACGACGATGGTGCTGCTGGAGGCCACGAGGGCCACGGCCGCGCCGCCGCCGACCACGACGGCTGCCGCTCCGGCCACCCACGGGTCGACGGGGGCGAGCGCGACGAGGGCGACGACGCCGGCGAAGAGCACGAGCAGCCACATCCACCACGCGGGGGTGAGCTTCTCCTGGTAGAGGATCTCGGCGCCGGGCCGCTCGGAGGAGGACCGGCGGGGTTCGCGGGGGCCGTCGGCCGGGGACGCAGTGGAGGACGCAGGACGGGACATGCCTCTAGCGTCTCACGACTGCGCCCGGGGTCCGGCGCGTTAGAGTGGGGCACTGTGAACGACCAGTCGACAGGCCACCGGCCGCCGTCGGGCAACGGGCGCCCGCTCAGCATCGCGCTGCAGGCCCTCGACCCGGACCTTCCCCTGCCCGTGTACGCGAAGCCCGGAGACGCGGGCGCCGACCTGCGCTCGCGCGAGGACGTGGTCCTCGGCCCCGGTCAGCGGGCCCTGGTGCCCACGGGGGTGGCGATCGCGCTGCCCGAGGGGTACGCCGGGTTCGTGCACCCCCGCTCGGGTCTGGCGGCCCGGCACGGGATCACGGTGGTCAACGCCCCGGGCACGGTGGACTCCGGCTACCGGGGCGAGATCATGGTCACCCTGCTCAACACGGACGGCGCCGAGCCCTTCACCGTCCGCCGCGGCGACCGCATCGCCCAGCTCGTCGTCCAGCGCGTCGAGCAGGCCGTCTTCGAGCTCGTCGACGTGCTGCCCGAGTCGGCGCGCGGCGGGACGGGGTTCGGCTCCAGCGGCACCGCCTGAATCCACGAGCAGACCCCCCCCACGAGCTCACGCCACGAGCCGGCACCGCGTGCCGGCGGAGGAGAACGACACCATGTTCGGTCGCAAGAAGAAGAAGGCCGCGGCGCAGGACGCCGCCCCGCAGCAGCCGGAGGCCGCGCCGAGCGCGGAGGACGCCGCGGCGGCGCGGCGGCGCGAGCCGCAGGGCCCGCTCGACGTCTCCCAGGTGGAGGACCGGGACGGCTACCTCGATCTCGGCGCCGTGCTCGTGCGTCCCCGCCCGGGGCTGGGGGTGCGGCTCGAGGTGGACGAGCGCACGCAGCGCCCCCGTGCCGTCGCCCTCGACCTCGACGGCGGCTCGGTCCAGGTCCAGGCGTTCGCCGCGCCCCGCTCGGAGGGGCTGTGGGACGAGGTCCGCCGCGAGCTGGTGCAGTCGCTGCGCTCGAGCAACGGCGAGCCGACGGTCGAGAAGGGCCCGTTCGGGCTCCAGGTCGTCACCCGCTTCCCCGCCACCGCCTCCGACGGGACCCGCGGCTTCCGCCTCGCTCGCTTCGTGGGCGTCGACGGGCCGCGCTGGTTCGTGCGGGCGGTGTTCACGGGCACCGCCGCGGTGACCGCGGAGTCGGCCGCGGCCCTCGACGAGGTCGTGCGCGAGCTCGTGGTGGTGCGCGGCGACCGGCCCATGCCCCCCCGGGAGCTGCTGACGCTGGTCGTGCCCGAGGACGCGGTCCGTTCCCCCGCCCCAGAGACGGAGACGGAGACGGAGCCTGAGCCTGAGCCGGCTCCGGAGCCCGTGCGGCCGCCGCGGCGCGGACCCGAGATCACCGAGATCGGCTGAGCCATGACGAGAACAGGCGCCGGCGAGTTCCGGCCGACACCGGGGACGGGGTCCATCGACGTGGTCGCCGAGGCGCCCGTGTGCGCAGGCGACCTCGACCCCTCGACCGCCGCCGGGAGCCGGCGCCGGGTGATGGCGACCGGTCTCGTGGTGGAGGTGACCGTGCCCCCGGTGACCGGCGCGCAGAACTACACCGCCCTGCTCGCCCCGGACTGCCCGCAGGCGCCGGGGGACGAGGGCCTGGCCGCCCCCCGGCCGCTGCGCCTCGTGTGGCACGGCCAGCGCACCGTGCCGGGCGTCACCGCGGGGACGCGGCTGCGCTGCGTGGGCGTGGTGAGCTTCCGGGACGGGCGCCCCTCGATGTTCAACCCGCGCTACGAGATCATCGCGAAGCAGGTCAGCAGATGACGGATCCCCAGGAGCCCGGGTGCGCCGGGGACGGGCCGGGGCGCGGCCACGACGTGGAGCGCTCGATGGCCGCCTACGCCGCGCGCTCGGGAATGCGCCGCAAGGACAACGGGCAGCTCGACGTGCTGCACGCCGTCGGCGGCTGGCGCGGTCTGGCCGAGACGATCCTTCCGGGCTTCGTGTTCCTCGCCGTGCTGCTCGTCGGCAACGCCCTCGGGGTCGCGCTCGCCGCGTCCCTGGGCACGGCCGCCCTGTTCACCGTGCTGCGCCTGGTCCAGCGCCAGAGCCTGGTCCAGGCCGTGTCCGGGTTCGTGGGCGTGGGCGTCTGCGCGCTGTTCGCGCGGGCCACCGGCGAGGCGCTGGACTACTACGTCCCCGGCTTCTGGATCAACGCGGCCTGGTTCGGGGGCCTGGGCGCGTCCCTGCTCCTGCGCTGGCCGCTGCTCGGCGTCTTCTACGGCTACATCCGCGGGGAGGGCGCGCAGTGGCGCGACGTCCCGGTGCGCCGCCGCGCCTACCAGGTGGCCACGGTCATGCTCATGGCGATGTTCGCGGCCCGCCTGCTCGTGCAGGTGCCCCTGTACTTCGCGGAGAACCTCACCGGCCTGGGCGTGGCGCGGCTGGTCATGGGCGTGCCGCTGTACGCGCTGACCCTGTGGCTCGCCTGGCTCGTCTCCCGGCCCCCGGAGCAGATCGCCGCCCAGGAGCAGGACACCCCCTGAGGCCCCGGACCGCGCTCAGCTCCGGTGCGGCTCGTGCCGGCCGGCCGTCGTGAACATCGCGCGCAGCTGCGCCTCGCCCTCCGTGGTGGAGACGAAGAACAGCTGGTCGGCGCCCTCCACCACGTCGTCCCCCGAGGGGGTGATGGGCACCCCGTCGCGCAGGATGGCCACGAGCGTCACGTCCGGCGGCCACGGCACCTGGGAGACCATCGTGGCGATGATGGGGTGCTCGTGCGGCACCGTGTAGGCGGAGAGGGTCGCCCCGCCCGTCTGCAGGGTCAGCAGCCGCACCACGTCACCCACCTCGACCGCCTCCTCCACGAGCGCGGTCATCAGCCGCGGCGTGGACACGGCCACGTCCACCCCCCACGCGTCGTCGAAGAGCCACTCGTTCTTGGGGTTGTTGACCCGGCCCACCGTGCGGGGCACGCCGAACTCGCTGCGCGCCAGGAGGGAGACCACCAGGTTCGCCTTGTCGTCGCCCGTGGCGGCGACGACGACGTCGGTCTCCTCCAGCCCGCCCTCCCGCAGCGTGGAGAGCTCGCAGGCGTCACCGATGATCCACTGGGCCCCGCGCAGGTCCGAGCGGCCGATGACCTCGGGCTTCTCGTCGAAGATCACCACCTCGTGCTGGTGGGACAGCAGCTCCCGGGCGATCGAGGCGCCCACGGCGCCCGCGCCCACGATGACCACGCGCATCAGGATCCTCCCCGGGAGGTGTCGTCGGAGCCGGGCGCGTCGTCGGACTCCCGGCGCAGGGAGTTGGCGAAGTCGAGCACGTCCGGGCCGGGCGGGCGGGACAGGACGCGGGACACGGCCTCGACGTCGTCGGTGCGCATCATGGCGTGCACCACGTCCCCCTGCTGGTAGCTCATGTCGGGACCGGGCAGCACGCCCTCCCCGAAGCGCGTCACGAACGCGATCCGCACCCCCGTGGCCTCCTGGATCGCGTCCAGGTGCAGCCCGGACCACGAGTCGTCCAGGGACAGCTCGCCCAGCTGCAACCGTCCCGAGGCCTCGCGGAAGTCGGCCGTGATCGTCTGCTCGGGCAGGATCCGGCGCAGCGCCTGGTCGGCGCTCCAGCGCACGGCGGCGACGGTGGGGATCCCCAGCCGCTGGTAGAACTCCGCCCGGGAGGGGTCGTAGATGCGGGCCACCACGTGGCGGACCTTGAACGTCTCGCGCGCCACGCGCGCCGCGATGATGTTGGAGTTGTCCCCGCTCGAGACGGCCGCGAAGGCGTAGGCCTCCTCGATCCCGGCCCGGCGCAGCACCTCCTGGTCGAAGCCGAGGCCGGTGACCTTCTTGCCCTCGAAGGACTTGCGCAGCCGCCGGAAGGCGCGGTCGTCCTGGTCGATCACCGCCACGGTGTGCCCGGAGTCCTCGAGGGTGTGGGCGACCATCACGCCGACGCGCCCCACTCCCATGATCACGAAATGCGCCATGCGTCCCAGCCTAGGTCACCCCGGGGCGCGCGGCCCGCACGGGGCGCGGCGGACAATCGGTGCGGGACGGACTACCGTGGGGAGCCGTGCAGAGCATTCCCCGGGCGCTGAGGCGAGCCCTCGTCGGCAAGCCCATCCACAACGAGCGGTTCAGCGACGCCGTGCTGCCCAAGCGCACGGCGCTGCCGGTCTTCTCGGCGGACGCCCTCTCCTCGGTGGCCTACGCCCCCGACGAGATCATCCTCACCCTCGCGCTCGCGGGGACCACGGCCGTGGCGGTCTCCCCGTGGGTGGGCCTGGCCGTGCTCGTGGTGCTCACCGTGGTGATCACCGCCTACCGGCAGAACGTGCGCGCCTACCCCTCCGGCGGCGGCGACTACGAGATCGTCTCCAAGAACCTCGGCCGCACCGCGGGGGTGGGCGTGGGCGCGGCCCTGATGGCCGACTACGCCCTCGTCGTGGCGGTGTCCATGGCCACCGCCGCCCAGTACGTCACCGCGGCGCTGCCCGCGCTCGCCGGGCGGCGGGTGGAGCTGGCCGTGGCCGGGATCCTCTTCGTGGGGCTGCTCAACCTGCGCGGGCTGAAGTTCATGGGCCGGGCCGCGGCCGTGCCCACCTACTTCTTTCTCGCGGTCCTGACCGCGCTGCTGCTCGTGGGCCTGGTCCAGGACCTCACCGGCTCCCTGGGGGACGCCCCCAGCGCCGGCCGGGAGGTCCTGCCCGCCGCCGGCTTCGACGCGGGGCTGGCCGGTCTCGCGGGCGCCCTGCTGGTGCTGCGGGCCTTCTCCTCCGGGGCCGTGGCGCTGACCGGCGTGGAGACCATCACCAACTCGGTGCCGTACTTCCGCAAGCCCCGCGCCGCCAACGCGGCGGCCACCCTGGGCGTGCTCGGGGCGATCTCGGCGGCCCTGCTGGCCGGGGTGCTGTACCTCGCGGACCGCACGGACGTCGTGGTCGTCGGCGACCCGGAGGAGCAGCTGCTCGTCGACGGCCGGCTCCCCGGCCCCGACTTCTTCCAGGACCCCGTGCTGGGCCAGCTCGCGAAGACCGTCTTCGGCACCGACTCCCTGTGGTTCTTCGTGCTCGTCGCCGCGACGGTGGGCGTGCTGATCCTCGCCGCGAACACCGCCTTCTCCGGCTTCCCCACGCTGGCGTCCCGGCTGGCGCGGGACGCCTTCCTGCCCCGGCAGCTGCAGGCGCGCGGGGACCGCTTCGCGTTCACCAACGGCATCCTGCTGCTGCTGCTCGTCGCCGTAGTGCTCACCGTGGCGTTCGGGGCCAACGTCAACGGCCTCATCCAGCTCTACATCGTGGGCGTGTTCGTCTCCTTCACGCTCACCCAGGCCGGCATGGTCCGGCACTGGGCGCGCGTCCGGCGGATGCGCCCGCACCCCGGGGTCCGCCGCGAGCTGTTCGTGCGCCGGGCCGTGGCCCTGGTCGCCTTCGTGCTGTGCGCGGCGGTGCTCGTCGTCGTCCTCGTCACCAAGCTCACCCAGGGCGCGTGGATCACCATCGTGGCCATCGTCGTCCTCAGCGCGGTCATGGCGGGGGTCCGGCGGCACTACGACGCCGTGGACGCCGAGCTCGCGCTGCAGCCCGACTCCCCGGTCCGGGCCCTGCCCTCGCGGGTGCACGCCATCATCTACGTCTCCTCCGTCCGCAAGCCCCTCATGCGCGCCCTGGCCTACGCCCGGGCGTCCCGGCCCTCGACCCTCGAGGCCGTCGTCGTGGACACGAACGCCGCCGCCACCCGCCGGATCCTCGACGAGTGGCGCCGCCTCGAGATCCCGGTGCCCGTCACCGTGCTCCACGCGCCCTACCGGGACACCATCGGCCCGGTCCTCGACCACGTGCGCGGGGTGCGCCGCAAGTCGCCCCGGGACCTGGTCGTGGTGTACCTGCCCGAGTACGTCGTGCGGCACCGGTGGGAGCGGCTGCTGCACAACCAGGCCATCCGGCCGCTGCGGGCCCGCCTGCACCAGGAGCGCGGGGTCATGACGGCCTCCGTGCCCTGGCACCTGTCCTCCGCCTCCGGCCAGGACACGGGCCCCGAGTCCGCCCCCGAGCAGAGAGCGTCCCGCCCGTGACCCCGTCCCACCCCCCGGCCCCCGCCGAGCCCGCCGTCCCCGTCGAGCTCGAGCTGCGCCTGGGCCCCGTCGCCCACGGCGGCCACACCGTGGCCCGCACCGGCGAGGGCCGCGTGGTGTTCGTCCGCCACGGCCTGCCCGGCGAGCTCGTCCGCGTCCGCCTCACCGACAGCGGCCCCGAGGCCCGGTTCTGGCGCGGCGACGTCGTGGCCGTCCTCGAGGCGGACCCCCACCGGCGGACCGAGCACGTGTGGGCCCCGGCCGACCCCCTGCTGACCTGGCGGCGCGGCGAGCCGCCCGTCGGCGGCGCGGAGTTCGGCCACGCCGAGCTGGAGGCCCAGCGCGCCCTCAAGGCCGCCGTGGTCACCGAGCAGCTCACCCGCCTGGCCGGGCTCGAGACCGAGCTCGTCGTCGAGGCCATGCCGGGGGAGGACCCGCAGGGCCGCGGCTGGCGCACCCGGGCGCACTTCGCGGTCGACCCCGCGGGGCGGATCGGGATGCACCCCCACCGCAGCGCGGCCGTCGTCCCGGTGGACGGCTTCCCGCTCGTGGTCCCCGCCATCGACGCCCTGCGGCTCGGGCGGCTCGACCTGCGCGGGGCGGAACGGGTCGACGTCGCGGCCCCCGCCGACGGCGGGACGCCGCTGGTGCACCTGAGCATGGCCGACGGGGCCGACCCGCACCGGCTGCGCCGCGAACTGGCACGGCTCACCACGGACCGGGACGTCTCCGTCACCGCCCGCGCCGAGCGGCAGCGCGAGCCCGAGACGTGGGCGGGCCGGCCGTCGGTCGCCGAGCACGTGGGCCCGCACCGGTGGGAGGTCTCCGCCGAGGGGTTCTGGCAGATCCACCGCGCCGCCCCCGCCCTGCTGCACCGGGAGGTGCCCGCAGCCGCCGCGGCGCGCCCCGGGGAGCACGCCCTCGACCTCTACGCCGGCGCCGGACTGTTCACGGCCGCGCTCGCGGACGCCGTGGGGGAGACGGGCACGGTCCTGGCCGTCGAGGGCTCGCCGGTCACCAGCGCCGACGCCCGCCGCGCCTTCGCCGGCCGGCCGGGGGTCCGCGTCGAGCGCGGGAGCGTGGACAAGGTGCTCGCCCGGACCTGGCCGCAGGCGGCGCCGGCCCGTGGCCGCCGGCCGGCGCGGGGAGGCCGCCCGGCCCGGAGCGGCGCGGCCCACCCCGACGTCGTGGTCCTGGACCCGCCCCGGGCGGGCGCCGGACGGACCGTCGTGGACCAGCTCGTGGCGCTGGCCCCGCGCCGGATCGTCTACCTCGCGTGCGATCCGGCCACGCTGGCGCGGGACCTGGGCCGGTTCCGCCGCGCCGGGTGGCACGTGCGGTCGGTGCGCGCCTTCGACATGTACCCGAACACCCACCACGTCGAGACCCTGGCGGTCCTGGAGCCCTGACGGACGCCGCCGCCCGCTGCGTGACGGCGACCGCCGGGAGTCGTTCGGAGTCACCGGGCTCACACGGGCTACACTGGCGGATGACTGTTCACGGGAGAACCTCCGGCCCTTCGCCGGTGTCCTCCCGCGGGCGTTTCCAAGACGGTGGCGAGAGGAGTTCCACGCATATGAGCACGGTGGACAGCTTCGGGGCCAAGGGCGTACTCGACGTCAAAGGCACCGAATACGAGATTTTCCGACTGAACACGCTGGAGGGTGCGCAGAAGCTCCCGTACAGCCTGAAGGTTCTGCTCGAGAACCTGTTGCGCACCGAGGACGGCGCCAACATCACCTCCGAGCACATCGAGGCCCTGGCCAACTGGGACCCCACGGCCGAGCCCAGCATCGAGATCCAGTTCACCCCGGGTCGCGTGATCATGCAGGACTTCACGGGCGTGCCCTGCATCGTGGACCTCGCGACGATGCGCGAGGCCATCGCGGACCTCGGCGGCGACCCCGCCCGCGTGAACCCGCTCGCCCCGGCCGAGCTCGTGATCGACCACTCCGTGCAGATCGACTCCTTCGGGACCTCGGACTCGATCGGGATCAACATGGACATCGAGTACCAGCGCAACGGGGAGCGCTACCAGTTCCTGCGCTGGGGCCAGACGGCGTTCGACGACTTCAAGGTCGTCCCCCCGGGCATGGGCATCGTCCACCAGGTCAACATCGAGAACCTGGCGCGCGTCGTGATGACCCGCGAGGTCGACGGCGTGCTGCGCGCCTACCCGGACACCTGCGTGGGCACCGACTCGCACACCACCATGGAGAACGGCCTCGGTGTGCTCGGCTGGGGCGTGGGCGGCATCGAGGCCGAGGCCGCGATGCTCGGCCAGCCCATCTCCATGCTCATCCCGCGCGTGGTCGGCTTCAAGCTGACCGGCCAGATCCCGTCCGGGGCCACCGCCACCGACGTGGTGCTGACCATCACCGAGATGCTCCGCGAGCACGGCGTGGTCGGCAAGTTCGTCGAGTTCTACGGCGAGGGCGTCGGCGCCGTGCCCCTGGCCAACCGCGCCACCATCGGCAACATGAGCCCCGAGTTCGGCTCCACCGCCGCGATCTTCCCGATCGACGACGTCACCCTCGAGTACCTGCGCCTGACCGGCCGCTCCGACGAGCAGATCGACCTCGTCGAGGCGTACGTCAAGGAACAGGGCATGTGGCACGACCCGTCCGAGGACATCACCTTCTCGGAGTACCTCGAGCTGGACCTCTCCACCGTGGTCCCCTCGATCTCCGGGCCGAAGCGGCCGCAGGACCGCATCTCGCTCACCGACGCGAAGGCGCAGTTCCACGAGGACATCAAGAACTACGCCACGCACGTCGACGACGACGCCTCCGGCGACACCGTGGACGACGTCGCGGCGCAGTCCTTCCCGGCCTCGGACGCCCCCGGCTACACCGCGGACGACCACCAGTCGGAGGCGGACCGCCCGCGCGAGCACCACGCCTACGCCGAGGACGGCCGCCCGAGCAAGCAGGTCCCCGTGACCATGCCCGACGGCCGCGAGTTCGAGCTCGACCACGGCGCGGTGTCCATCGCGTCGATCACCTCGTGCACCAACACCTCGAACCCGTCGGTCATGATGGCCGCCGCGGTGCTGGCGCGCAACGCCGTCGAGAAGGGGCTCAAGGCCAAGCCCTGGGTCAAGACCTCGATCGCCCCGGGCTCGAAGGTCGTCACCGACTACTACGAGAAGTCCGGTCTGGTGCCGGCGCTCGAGGAGCTCGGCTTCTTCATCGTGGGCTACGGCTGCACCACCTGCATCGGCAACTCCGGTCCCCTCGAGGACGAGATCTCCCAGGCCATCCAGGACAACGACCTGGCCGTGACCTCGGTGCTCTCGGGCAACCGCAACTTCGAGGGCCGCATCAACCCGGACGTGAAGATGAACTACCTGGCGTCCCCGCCGCTGGTCATCGCCTACGCCCTGGCCGGCAACATGGACTTCGACTTCGAGAGCGAGTCCCTGGGCCAGGACGCCGACGGCAACGAGGTGTACCTCAAGGACATCTGGCCGGACCCGGCCGAGGTGCAGAAGATCATCGACGCGTCCATCGACACGGAGATGTTCACCCGCGAGTACGGCACCATCTTCGACGGCGACGAGCGCTGGCAGAACCTGGACACCCCCACCGGAAAGACGTTCGAGTGGAACCCCGAGTCCACCTACGTCCGCAAGCCCCCTTACTTCGAGGGCATGACGATGGAGACGACCCCGGTCGAGGACATCACGGGTGCCCGCGTGCTGCTGAAGCTGGGCGACTCGGTCACGACCGACCACATCTCCCCGGCGGGCTCGTTCAAGTCCGACACCCCGGCCGGCAAGTACCTCATCGAGAACGGGGTCCAGCGCAAGGACTTCAACTCGTACGGCTCCCGCCGCGGCAACCACGAGGTCATGATCCGCGGCACCTTCGCCAACATCCGGATCAAGAACCAGCTCCTGGACGGCGTGGAGGGCGGCTACACCCGCGACTTCACGCAGGAGGGCGGCCCGCAGGCCGCCGTCTACGACGCCTCAATCAACTACCAGGAGGCCGGCGTCCCGCTGGTCGTGCTGGGCGGCAAGGAGTACGGCTCCGGGTCCTCCCGCGACTGGGCCGCGAAGGGCACCTCCCTGCTGGGCGTCAAGGCCGTCGTCGCCGAGAGCTACGAGCGCATCCACCGCTCGAACCTCATCGGCATGGGCGTGCTCCCGCTGCAGTACCCGGCCGGGGAGTCCGCGGACTCCCTCGGTCTGGAGGGCACGGAGACCTTCGACATCCAGGGCGTGACCGGGCTCAACGAGGGCACCACCCCGAAGACGCTCAAGGTCACCGCCACGAAGGAGGACGGCTCCACCGTCGAGTTCGACGCGGTCCTGCGCATCGACACGCCGGGCGAGGCCGACTACTACCGCAACGGCGGCATCCTGCAGTACGTGCTCAGGAACATCGCGAGGTCCTGATTCCAGGGCGTTCGCAACACGCAGGGGCCCGGTCCGGGAACGGACCGGGCCCCTGCGCGTCGTCGGCCCTGTCGGGGCGAACGAGTAGGATCGGGGGAGCGCGCCGCCCCGGCCCCTAGGGACCGACGGCGCGAGCGACCACGACGCCGAGGACTGCGGGAGAAACCATGAGCGTGCTGGAGCGGGTGTCCGGGCCCGAGGACCTCGCGGGACTGAGCCGCGCGGAACTGGGCCGGCTGGCCGAGGAGATCCGCGAGTTCCTCGTCACCCACGTCTCCGCGACGGGCGGCCACCTGGGACCCAACCTGGGTGTCGTCGAACTGACCCTCGCGGTGCACCGGGTCTTCGACTCGCCCAAGGACTCCGTCGTCTTCGACACCGGGCACCAGTCCTACGTGCACAAGCTACTCACCGGCCGCAAGAACTTCGAGACCCTGCGCCAGGAGGGCGGTCTCGCCGGCTACCCAGACCGGCGCGAGTCGGAGCACGACATCGTCGAGTCCTCGCACGCGTCCTCCTCCCTGTCCTGGGCCGACGGCATCTCGCGCGGCTACGCGATGACCGGCCAGCACGACCGGCACACGGTGGTGCTGGTGGGGGACGGGGCGCTCACCGGCGGGATGGCCTGGGAGGCCGTCAACAACATCGCCTCCGACCGCGACCGCAAGGTCGTCATCGTGGTCAACGACAACGGCCGCTCCTACGCCCCGACCGTCGGCGGCTTCGCCAACCACCTCGCGGAGCTCCAGGCCAGCGTGCAGCAGGGCGTGGACGCCGTGCGCACCGACCGCCGCTACGAGCAGACCCTCGAGACCGTGAAGGACCTGCTGAAGCACTCCGGCCCCGTCGGGGAGATGTTCTACCGCGGTCTGCACGGGATGAAGCAGGGCATCAAGGACGTCGTGGTGCCCCAGGGCATCTTCGAGGACCTCGGCATGAAGTACGTCGGCCCCGTCGACGGTCACGACCTCGAGGCCGTCGAGCAGGCTTTGAGCAACGCCAAGAACTACGGCGGACCGGTCATCGTGCACGCGATCACCGAGAAGGGCCACGGCTACGGGCCCGCAACCGCGAACGTGGACGACCAGTTCCACGCCGTGGGCGTCATCGACCCCGTCACCGGCCGCTCCACGGCCACGAGCTCCGAGCGCAGCTGGACGGCCGTGTTCCGCGACGAGATCGCCCGGATCGCCGACGAGCGCGAGGACGTCGTCGGCATCACCGGCGCCATGCTCATCCCCGTGGGGCTGCAGAAGATGCAGGCCGCCCACCCCGACCGGGTCGTGGACGTGGGCATCGCCGAGCAGCACGCCATCGCCATGGCCGCCGGCATGGCCTACGGCGGCCTCCACCCCGTGGTAGCCCTCTACGCGACGTTCCTCAACCGCGGCTTCGACCAGCTCCTCATGGACGTGGCGCTGCACCGGGCCGGCGTCACGGTCGTCCTCGACCGGGCCGGGGTCACCGGCCCGGACGGCCCCAGCCACCACGGCATGTGGGACCTCGCGCTGCTCCAGATCGTGCCCGGGCTCCACCTGGCCGCACCGCGCGACGAGCCCACCCTGACCGAGGAGCTGCGCGAGGCGGTGGCCGTCGACGACGCCCCCACCGTCATCCGGTACCCCAAGGGCGCCGTGGGCGCCCCCGTCCCGGCCGTCGAGCGGCTGGCGGACGGGGTGGACGTGCTCGCGCGCCGCGGCGGCGAGAGCGGGACCGAGGGCGCCCGCCGGGACGTCCTGCTCGTGTCCGTCGGCGCCATGAGCGCTCTGGCGCTGGACGTGGCCGACCGGCTCGAGGCCCACGGCGTCACCTCCACCGTGGTCGACCCCCGCTGGGTGCTGCCCGTGCCGGCCTCGGTCATCGAGCTCGCCGCCCAGCACCGGATCGTGGTGGTCGTCGAGGACGGCGTGCGCGCCGGCGGGATCGGCTCCCGGATTCGCCAGGAGATGCGGGCGGCGGGCGTCGACACCGCCCTCAACGAGGTGGGACTGCCCACGGAGTTCCTCCTGCACGGCTCCCGCTCCCAGGTCCTCGCGCGGGTAGGGCTGACCGCCCAGCGCGTCGCCCAGGACACGCTGGCCTCCGTGCTCGGCACCCGGGTGCCCTACGCGCGACCGGTGCAGGGCGCGGCCGCCGGCCAGGGCGCCGTGCCCGACACGGCCGAGGACGCCCGCGGGGCGTCGCTGCCGCGGTCGCACCGGGGCTGAGCCCCGCTCAGCCGAGCAGGATCCGCCCGTCCGTCACGCTCGCGGGGTACGGCTCCAGCCCGGACTCGGCGGGTCCGGCCAGGACCTCACCGGTCGTGGGGTCGAACTGCGAGGAGTGGCACGGGCAGAAGTAGAGCTCCTCCTGCGGGGCCACCATGCACCCCTGGTGCGGGCACACGGGGAAGAACGCGACGACCGTGTCCGGGTCCGGGCGGCTCACGACGGCCTGCACGCCGTCCCGGTCGAACTTCACGGCCGAGCCCACCGGCAGGTCCTCGACGGCGCCCGCGTCCACGGGGCCGGAACCCGCGGGGGCGGGGCCGCCGCCCGTCGACGGCGGGGCGTCGGCGGTGCACGCGGTGAGTGCCGCGGTCGAGCCGGCCCCGGCCAGGCCGAGAACAGTGCGCCGGGACGGGGCGGACGGGGTGGTCGGGCGCTCGGGCATCGGGGTCCTCTCGACGGCGGGGTGCGGGTCCGCCGTCAGTCTAGGCGCCGCGCCCCACCCCCGTGCGCTGCCTGCCCGAGGGCGCCCCGTGCGGTGATCGCTGTGAGCGGAGCCACACGGGGCCGGTGTCCGCCGCGCCGGTTCATCAGTAGGATGATGAAGACATCAGTCAGCGGGACGGGCCGTGCACGACCAGCTCGTCCTCGGGCCCGGCAGCCGCGCCGGGACGGACGGAAGGACAGCACCATGATCAAGCGACTCATCTTCGTCACCGGATTCGGGGTCGGCTTCGTGGTCGGCTCGGCCTCGGGCCGCAAGAGCTACGAGGCCCTCAAGCAGAACGCCGTGAAGACGTGGCACGACCCCAAGGTCCAGGAGAAGGTCTCCGAGGGCACCGACTGGGTGAAGTCCGAGGTGCCCGTGGTCGGCGGGAAGCTGGCCGACAGCGCCAAGAAGGCCGCCGACACGGTGGGCACCAAGGCCGCCGACGCCTCCTCGTCCGTCAAGGAGAAGGTCTCCGGGTCCTCGGCCGGCACGGAATCCTCGAGCGGTGCCACCGCCGGGGCTTCGACCGCCGGGACCTCGACCACCGGCTACGCCGACCTGCAGGACGCGAAGCCGGTGACCCCGGAGAGCCCCCTGGACCCGGCCGAGCCGCACCCGGCCCCCGGCGACACGCAGCACTGACCCGCCGGCGCCCGCCCGCAGCACCGCTGCCGCAGGACGCGGGCCGCGGGGCGCGCGGAGCCCGGCCCGCACAGGAGGAAGGGCCCCGGCCGTCGGCCGGGGCCCTTCCTCCGCCCCGGGGGGAGCGGCTCACGCGGCGGGCTCGCCCTCGTCCCCGGCCGGCGGCTGGTCGCGCTCCACCTGGCGCGCCGCGCGCTTGCGGGCTCGCAGCTCCCGCCAGGCCGGGCCGAGGACCGGGGCCGTCAGCTCGACCTGCCACCGGCGCGCCCCGAGGTCCCGCAGGCGGTCCGCCACCGCCTGGTCGGTGGTGCTCTTCGGCGGCTGCCAGCAGAAGCGCCGCAGGTGCTCGGGGGTGAGCAGGTTCTCGGTGGGCAGCTCGTGCGCCTCGGCGAGCTCGGCGACGAGCGGCTTCAGGACGCGCAGCCGTGCTGCGGCCTCGGGGCGCTTGACCTCCCACGCCTTCACGGGCGGCAGGGCGTCGGACTTCACGGTGAAGGGGACAAGCTCCGTGGCCGTGCGGGCCTCGGCGATCGCCCGCAGCCACCGGGGCGCCTCCCGAGCCGCGAGCCGGCCGTGGAAGCCGGGGGTGTCGAGGAGCTGCGGCACGGTGCGCGGCATGGCGGCCGCGGCGGCGACCAGGGCGGCGTCGGGCAGCAGCCGGCCGGGGGCGACGTCCTTGTGCTGGGCGAGCCGCTCCCGCTCCTCCCACAGCCCGCGCAGGGCGGTGAGCTGGCGCCGGCCCTTCACCTTGTTGAGCCCCGACGTCCGGCGCCACGGGTCCTGGCGCGGGGGAGCGGGCTCGGCGGTGCGCACGGCCTCGAACTCCTGGAGCGCCCAGTCCAGCTTGCCCTTCTCCCGCAGCAGCTCCTCCATGGCCCAGCGCAGCTGAATGAGCATCTCCACGTCGAGCGCGGCGTAGTTCAGCCAGTCCCTCGGCAGGGGTCGCTTCGACCAGTCCACCGCGGAGTGCTCCTTGGCCAGCGTGTAGCCCAGCAGCTCCTCCGTCTCCGCGGCCAGGCCCACGCGCCGGAGCCCCGCGATGCGCCCGCCCAGCTCGGTGTCGAAGAGCCGGTCCGGCTCCATGCCGAGGGCGCGCAGGGAGGGCAGGTCCTGGGTGGCGGCGTGCAGCACCCACTCGACGCCGGAGAGCGCCTCGCCCAGCACGGCCAGCGAACCGGTGGCCTCCGGGTCGATCAGCACGGTGCCCACGCCCTCGCGCCGCAGCTGCACGAGGAAGGCGCGCTGCCCGTAGCGGAAGCCCGACGCCCGCTCGGTGTCGATCGCCGCCGGGCCGGAGCCCGCGGCGACGGCGGCGGCGGTCCGCTCCAGTCCTGCCACGGTGTCGATGACGGGAGGGATCCCGTCGAACGGGGCCGCGAGGTGGACGCTGTCGGGGATCTCGAAGTCCTCGAAGCCGGCGACCACGGGGGTCGAGGGCTCGTCGGGCGCGGATCGGCGGTCGGCTGGGCTGGTCAAGGAGCGTCTTCGATTCTGTGTCGGCCCCGGCGGGGCGCGGTCGGTTCGGTGGTCAGCGGCGCGGGTGCAGCACGGTCACGCCCCGGGGGTACGGGGGCAGGCCCGCGAAGGTGCAGACCGTGTCGGCCCAGGCCGCCAGGTGCGGTGCCACGTCGGAGCCGTCGGGCGTCCAGGAGGCCCGCAGCTCGACGTCGGCCCCCTCCTCCTGGTCGCCGAGCAGACCGAAGCCCTCGGCGAGGACCCGGGACGCGGTGCCGCCCTCCCGAGAATATCCGGCCCGGTGGCGTTCCAGGGCCTCGAGGAGCCAGGTCCACGCGTGCGCGCCCGCCGTGTCGTCGCAGCCGATCTCGCGGCTCGCGGCCGCGCGGGCCCAGGTGACGATGCGGAACGGTCCGCCCCAGGCCGTCGGCTCGGACGGGTCGTGCAGGAGCACGAAGCGTCCCGTGGCCAGTTCGTCCTCCGGGGCGCCGGGCGCCCGGTCCGGGACGGCGGCCGCGCCGGCGTCCTGCGCCGCTGCCAGACCGGCCGTGAGGGCCGGGGCGCGGGTCGGCGCGGGCGGTCGCCGCACCTCGGCGCGCACCGCGGCCGCGAACGGCGCGAGGTGCGTCGGGGCCGGGATCGCCGTGAGCTCGACGCCCTCCCGGTGGCCGGTGCGGCGCAGCTGCTCGAGGGCGTCCTGGAAGTCCTGATACACCTCGGTCAGGTCGTTCACCGCGCTCACACTGGAAGGGTAGGCCGTCGGGGCGTCCCGGCCCGTCGTGCCACGCCGCGAGCGCGCGATCAGCGTGGTCCCGGTCACCCCGGTCCCGTCCGGGTGGGACCGCTCAGGAGCCGGCGGGCACGAGGCGGACGGAGACGGAGTTGATGCAGTACCGGAGGTCCGTGGGGGTCGGGAAGCCCTCGCCGCCGAAGACGTGGCCCATGTGCGAGTCGCAGGCGGCGCACCGGACCTCCACCCGCTCCATGCCCAGGGCGGTGTCCTTGATGTAGCGGACCCGGTCCTCGGCCAGCGGCGCGTAGAAGGAGGGCCAGCCGCAGTGCGCGTCGAACTTGGTGTCGGAGCGGAAGAGCTCCGCCCCGCACGCGCGGCACTCGTAGACGCCCTCGGCCTTCGTCTCCCAGTACTCGCCGGTGAAGGGCCGCTCCGTGCCCGCCTCGCGCAGCACGTGGTACTCCTCCGGGGACAGGATCGAGCGCCAGTCCTCCTCGGTCCGTCCGGTGGCGTCGGGGCGGTCGCCGTGCCTGGTGGTCTCGCTCATGGTGTGGTCCTCCGGGATGTGGTCGGTGCTCCGGGCGGCGGTCCCCGCACGGGGCCCGCCCGGCGGTCCGCACGGGGCGGCTCGGGGCCTGCGGGGCGCGGACCGCCCGGCCAGCACAACGACGCGTCCCTCCCGGTTATGCCCGGGCTGCGTGGAAGACTGGGGGGCATGCCCCGTCGCCCCCTGCCGGTCCCCGCCGCCCCCGAGCCCCAGTTCGCGACGCAGTGGGCGCGCGGTGCCGTGGTGGGCGCGGCCGTCACGGTGGGCGCGGCGTCCCTGTCCTTCGGGCTCTCGAGCGCGGCGGCCGCCTACTTCGCGCGGCAGGTGGTGGTCCCGCCGAAGTACCGCTCCGAGGACCTGCAGATCCTCGGCGTCACCCGCACCGGCGAGGACGGCGACCCGTCCGCGACGACGCTCGTGCGGCTCCCCGCCACGGTGGACACGACCGTGGCCGGGACCTACAGCCTGCGCTTCGACGCGGGCCGCGGTCACGCCCGGATCGGCGCCATCCGCTCCTACTCCCCCCGGGAGGGCACCGTGACCCGGGTGGTCGAGGAGGTCTACTCGGGGGACCTCTCCCGGGCGACCCGCGGCTTCTGGTCCGGGACGGTCTACCCGGACCCCGGGGCGGCGGGCCTGCCGTTCGAGGAGGTGGAGATCCCGATCGAGGTCGGGCCGGCACCCTGCTGGGTGGTCCCCGCGGAGGGTGGACCGACGCCGGAGGGTGAGCGGCCCCGGGTGCTCCCGGGTCCGTGGGCGATCATGGTGCACGGGCGCGGCGCCAACCGGATGGAGACGGTCCGTGCCGTGCCGGTGGCGCGGGAGCTCGGGCTGACCTCCCTGCTGATCTCCTACCGCAACGACCGGGAGGCGCCGCCCACGCACGACTTCCGGTACGGGCTGGGCTTCACGGAGTGGAAGGACGTGCAGACGGCGATCAGCTACGCGAAGTCCCGCGGCGCCACTCAGATCGTGCTCTTCGGCTGGTCCATGGGCGGGGCGATCTCGCTGCAGACGGCGGACCTGTCCTTCTACCGGGACGACATCGCGGCCCTCGTGCTCACCGGCCCGGTGGTCGACTGGTTCGAGCTGATCGCCCACCACTCCCGCTCCCGCCGGATCCCCTCGGGGATCGGCCGGCTGGCCACGAACCTGATTTCCCACCCGGCGGGGCGGATGCTGACGGGCCTCGCCGCTCCGGTGGACCTCCAGGCGCTCGACTGGCTCTCCCGGTCCGAGCACCTGCGCACGCCCACCCTGGTGCTGCACTCCGTGGACGACGAGTTCGTCCCGGCCGCCAGCTCCCGCCGGCTCGCGGAGCTCAACCGGCTCGTGGAGTTCGTGCCCTTCGCCCGCGCCCGGCACACCAAGGAGTGGAACGTGGACCCGCAGCGCTGGGAGGACGCCGTGCGGCGGTGGCTGCCCGCCCGGCTGGCCCAGGACGCCAGGACCCTCGGGCCCGTGCGCGCGCAGCGGAGCTGAGGCCCGGACCGCAGCGCGGCGGCGCTGAGATCTGGTCGGGGCCGCGGCCCGGCGGCGCCGAGACCAGGTCAGGAGCGCAGCGCGGCGGTGCGCCCGCCCGTGAGCCGCAGCAGCTCGGCCGGCGGCAGCTCGACGTCGAGCCCGCGTCGCCCGCCGGAGACGAGGACCGTGGGCCACGCGTCCGCGGAGTCGTCGAGCAGGGTGGGGGAGGGCGTCTTCTGCCCGAGGGGCGAGATGCCGCCCACCACGTACCCGGTGCGTCGCTCCGCCAGTCGGGGCTCGGCCAGGGCGGCCCGTTTCCAGCCCAGGGCCGCCGCCGCCGCGCGCAGGGACAGCCGCGCGGAGACGGGCAGCATCGCGACCGCCCAATCCCGCTCGTGCACGACCAGCAGCGTCTTGAACACCTGGTCCGGGTCGCGCCCCAGCGCGGCGGCGGCCTCCAGGCCGTAGGACGCCGCCGCCGGGTCGTGGGCGTACTCGTGCACGGTGAAGGCCACCCGCTCCCGCGCCAGGAGCGCGACGGCTGCGGTGGGGCCCGCTCCGCGGGGCGCCTTCGCCATGCCGGTGCCCCGGGGCCTCAGGCGTCCTGGAGCTCGCGGACGCGCCGCTTGATCCGGGCCAGCATCGCGGACATCCCGCGCATCCGCAGGGGCGAGACCAGCTGGGTGAGCCCGAAGCGCTCCGGCAGGTCGTCGGGGACGTCCAGGACCTGCTGGGCCGGGAGCCCGTCGAGGCCCTCGTGCAGGATCGAGGCGAAGCCGCGGGTGGTCGGGGCTTCCGCCGGGGCGGAGAAGAACAGCCGCACCGGGGCGCCGGGGCCGGGGACGGCACCCTCCTCCCACTCGACGGTCAGGAACAGCGGCGACTGGCACTCGACCACCTGCTCGAGCTCCTCCGGGTGCTCGCCCAGGCGGTCCGGCAGCGCCGGCAGGGAGCGGGAGAAGTCGAGCAGCAGCTCGAGCTTGTCCTCCTGCGGCACGGCCGTGAAGTCCGCGACGAGCTCCTCGAGCTGGGCGGGCAGGGCCCCGCTCATCGGGCCGACCCCGGGACTTCGCCGGGCTCCTCGCCGCGGACGATCGGCACGCGCACGGAGTTGCCCCACTCGGTCCAGGAGCCGTCGTAGTTGCGGACCCGGTCGTAGCCCAGCAGGTGCTTGAGCACGAACCACGTGTGGCTGGAGCGTTCGCCGATGCGGCAGTACGCGATGATGTCGTCGTCGGGGGAGAGCCCGACCTCGTCGCGGTAGATCGCCTCGAGCTCCTCGCGCGAGCGGAACGTGGCGTCCTCGGCGGCGGCCCGCGCCCACGGCACGGACGCCGCGGTCGGGATGTGCCCGCCGCGCAGCGTGCCCTCCTGGGGGTACTCGGGCATGTGCGTGCGCTCGCCCGTGTACTCCGGCAGCGACCGGACGTCGATTAGCGGCTGCTCGCCCAGGTGGGCCAGCACGTCCTCCTGGAAGGCGCGGATCGGGGCGTCGTCGCGCTCGACCACGGGGTAGTCGGCGCGCTCGGGCACGACCTTCTCCGTGGACAGCTCACGGCCCTCGGCGACCCACTTGTCCCGCCCGCCGTTCATGAGCCGCACGTCCGGGTGGCCGAACAGCTCGAACACCCACAGCGCGTAGGCGGCCCACCAGTTGGACTTGTCCCCGTAGACCACGATCGTGGTGTCGCGGGAGATGCCCTTGCGCGCCATGAGCTCGGCGAACTCCGCGGCGTCGACGTAGTCCCGGGTGTCGGGGTGGTTCAGGTCGGTGTGCCAGTCGATCTTCACGGCGCCGGGCACGTGGCCGGTCTCGTAGAGCAGGACGTCCTCGTCCGACTCGACCACGACGACCCCGGGGTCGTCCCGGTGCTCGGCGACCCACTGGGTGGACACGAGTCGTTCGGGGTGCGCGTACTGCGCGAATTCTTCGTTGTTCTCCACGGCAACGCCCATGGGGACTCCTTCCGGGGTGGGGATCAGGGCAACAGGTCCTCGCGGACCGGCTTCCCCTCCAGGGTAGTGGTCCCGGCGGTGGCCCGTCCCCGCCGGGGGGGCCGCCGGGGCCCCGGCCCGGCCCTGCGGCGACCCCGTCGCGGCGGTGCCGCCGCCCTGATGACGCGGCGGGCGCGTCCCGGGCGACGGGGAGCCGGTAAAATCGCCGGAGCACGCGCGTGCGCCGCTCGGCGCGCCGAACCAGCGAACCGCCGGGCGCGGCGGACAGAGAGGTCTCCCCGTGAGCATCCAGATCGAACACCTCACCGAGCGGCGCCCCCAGGTGTCGGCCGACGAACTGCTGTCGGCGTTCCGGCCCTCGGAGCGCTTCGGGGAGGTCTCGTTCGACACCTACCGCCCCGACCCGCAACAGCCGTCCCAGGCGGAGGCGGTGCGGGAGCTGCGGAAGTTCGCGGAGTCCGTCAACCGCTCGACCGGCTCCGGCGGCGGGTTCTTCACGAGGCTCTTCGGCGGGGGCCCCCGCAAGGACGAGGTCCGGACGGGGATCTACCTCGACGGCGGCTTCGGGGTGGGCAAGACCCACCTGCTCGCGTCCCTGTGGCACGCGGTCCCCGGTCCCAAGGCGTTCGGCACCTTCGTGGAGTACACCAACCTCGTGGGGGCCCTGACCTTCCGCAAGGCCGTCGACGCCCTGAGCGCCTACAGCCTCGTGTGCATCGACGAGTTCGAGCTCGACGACCCCGGGGACACGGTCCTCATGTCCCGGCTGATGCGCGAGCTCGCCGACTCCGGCGTGCGGATCGCGGCGACGTCCAACACCCTGCCCGGCTCGCTCGGCGAGGGCCGCTTCGCCGCGCAGGACTTCCAGCGGGAGATCCAGGTGCTGGCCGACCAGTTCGAGGTGCTCCGCATCGACGGCGAGGACTTCCGCCACCGGGGCCTGCCGCAGGCCCCGGCGCCGCTGTCCGACGGCGAGCTCGACCGGGCCGTGGAGGAGCACTTCCCGGGCCGGGTCGTCGCCGCCGACCGGTTCGCCGACCTCGTGGAGCACCTCGCGAGCGTGCACCCCTCCCGGTACCGCAAGCTCCTCGAGGGGATCGACGCCGTGGTCTGGCGCGACGTGCACACCATCGAGCAGCAGGCCGTCGCCCTGCGCTTCGTGGTGCTGGCGGATCGGCTCTACGACAAGAACCTGCCGATCATCGCCTCCGGCCGGCCCTTCGACGAGGTCTTCACGGCCGAGATGATGGCCGGCGGCTACCAGAAGAAGTACTTCCGCGCCGTCTCCCGCCTCACGGCGCTGGCCCGCGAGGGCATCCTCGGGGACGTCTCCGCGGTCTGAGCGCCCGCACCCCTCCGGGCGCCGCGGCGCCCGGAGGGACGGGCCCGGCGCCGGGCCCGCGCGTCGTCAGGACGCACCGACGACGACAGAGGGCCCCGGCTGGAATTCCAGCCGGGGCCCTCTGTGCACTGCTCGTGCGCGATACTGGGTTCGAACCAGTGACCTCTTCGGTGTGAACGAAGCGCGCTACCACTGCGCCAATCGCGCTCACTGCTCGAAAACCATAACCCACATCCCGGCCGCGGGCCAATTCGGGGGCGGGCACGGTCCGCCGGCACCCGCCGCGCCGCGGCTCCCCGGGGGATTTGGCGTTTCGGAAAAGGGTCCCGTAAAGTCTCCACCTGTCAGGAACACCGACGGGTTCCGGCGAGCGGAGCAGTTGCGAGGCCGCCCAGGGCACCGATCCCGTCGACCCCTGCACACCCCGGACCGGCGCGAACACCGCCGGAACGGTTGTGCTAGAGTTCCTGATCGGAAGATCGAGAGATCGGCCGAAGCAAGACATGCGGACGTAGCTCAGCTGGTAGAGCACCACCTTGCCATGGTGGATGTCGCGGGTTCGACTCCCGTCGTCCGCTCGCAGTGATCGGCATGAACGATGTCGTGACCGACGGCCCTGTCCGCAAGGACCAGGTCCCGGTGGGGTGGCCGAGTGGTTAGGCAGCGGCCTGCAAAGCCGTCTACGCGGGTTCGAATCCCGTCTCCACCTCGGTGCACACCCACCACGCTTGACGGTATCCCTCGGGAACCGCCGGTCGAGCGCGATTGGCGCAGCGGTAGCGCGCTTCCCTGACACGGAAGAGGTCACTGGTTCGATCCCAGTATCGCGCACCACCTGGAAGGCCCCGGCTCCACGAGCCGGGGCCTTCGTCGTGCCCGGACACGGCACCGCCCGGCGGGCGCCGTGTCCGAGGCGGTCGGTAGCCTGCGGGGCAGGACCCGGAGCCCCGGGACCGCCCCGGGCCCCGGGGCGAGGCGAGGGAGAGGCGACGAGCAGCGTGACACAGCCCAGGCTGGCGGAACAGACAGAGTACGGGCGGATGTACGCGAGGTCCGTGGCGGACCAGGCGACCGTCCCCTCCATCACCACGGTCCTCTCCCGGGCCGCCACGGACCTGGACGGGTGGTACGGCTACTCCGCCGCGCAGGCCGCCGTGCGGGACGACCGGCTGCGCGCGGCCCTGGGCTCGCCGGCCCAGCTGCGCGCCGTGGTGCGGGACGCGGCCAAGGCCGCCGAGCGGCACCGCGACGAGGCCGCGGCGCGCGGGGACCGCGTGCACACCTACGCCGAGCAGATCGCCCTGCGGGCCCTCGGCCGGCCCCACCGGGCCGCGGAGGCGCGGGCCGCGCTGGCCGAGCACGGCGAGGAGCGCTTCGCCTCGCGCTTCGACGAGTGGTGGGACCTCTACGCCCCCGAACCGCTCGCGGTGGAGGTCACGGTGTGGAACTCCACCGTGGGCTACGCGGGGACCCTCGACCTCGTGGCCCGGATCGCGGGCAAGGTGTGCCTGATCGACTACAAGACGAAGGGCACAGACCGGGACGGGCGCGTGAAGTCCCTGGACCCCAAGGTCGTGACCCAGCTCGTGGCCGGGCTCAAGGCGGAGGAGTCCCTCGTGGACGCGGACGCCGGCACCTGGGAGCCGTGGGCGTACGGCGGCGCGGACCTGCTGCTGGGCGTGGCGGTCGGGGAGACGGAGGTCGTGCCCGTGCAGGCCGTCCCGGCGGTGCTCGAGCAGCACTGGTACAAGTTCTGCGCCCTGCACCGGCTGTGGACCCAGGAGACGGCCCTCGCCGCGGCCGGCCCCGCCCTGCGCCCCGTGCCGCCCCCGCCGCTGCGCGAGCAGGCGTAGGCCGGGAGCGCCCCGCGTGCCCGCGGGGGGACGGGCGGCCCGTAGACTTGCCGGGTCGAGAGCGAGGTCCCGCCATGTCCGTCCTGCCCATCCGCACCATCGGTGATCCCGTCCTGCGCACCCGCGCGGAGGAGGTCACGGCCTTCGACGACGCCCTGCGCCGCCTCGTCGCCGACATGCACGAGACGATGCTGGACGTCGGCGGCGTCGGCCTCGCCGCGCCCCAGGTGGGCGTCAGCGTGCGGTTGTTCACGTGGGCGGTCGAGGGCAGCGCGGGACACGTGGTCAACCCGGTCCTGGAGGTGGGCGAGGAGCCCCAGGAGGGCGGCGAGGGCTGCCTCTCCATCCCGGGACTGGCCTACGACACCCCGCGCCGGAACTGGGCCCGGGTCACCGGCCTCGATCAGCACGGCGCCCCCGTGACCGTCGAGGGCACCGGCCTGCTGGCGCGCTGCCTGCAGCACGAGACCGACCACCTGGACGGGCGGCTCTACGTCGACCGGCTGACCGGCGCCGCCAAGCGGGATGCGATGCGAGCCATCCGCGCCGCCGGCTACGACGGCGTGGTGCGCGGCGTGGCCGGGCAGCGCGCCGCGCACGTGGGCACCTCCTTCGGCGCCGGCTCCTTCGGCGCCGGCCCGGCCTGAATTCCGCCCCCCCGTCCCCACCCGTCAGGAGAGCCGTGAAGATCCTCTACGCCGGCACGCCGTCCGTCGCCGTGCCGCCCCTGGTCCACCTGGCCGAGCGGCCCGACGTCGAGATCGTGGCCGTCCTCACCCGCACCGACGCCCCCGTGGGGCGCAAGAAGGTGCTCACCCCCTCGCCCGTGGCCGAGGAGGCCGGGCGGCGGGGCCTGCCCGTGCTCAAGGCCAACCGGGTGGACGCCGAGCTGACCGAGCGGATCCGGGGGCTGGGCGCGGACGTCGCCGCCGTCGTCGCCTACGGGGCCCTGGTCCCGCAGGCGGCCCTGGACGCCGTGCCGCACGGCTGGATCAACCTGCACTTCTCCCTGCTGCCGCAGTGGCGCGGCGCCGCCCCCGTCCAGCGGGCCCTCATGGCCGGGGACACGGTGGTCGGGGCCAGCACCTTCCTGCTGGAGGCCGGCCTGGACACCGGGCCCGTCCTCGGCACGATGACCGACGAGGTCCGTCCCGACGACACGGCCGGGACGGTCCTGGAGCGACTGTCCCGCACCGCGGCGCCGCTGCTGGCGGACTCCCTGCGCGCCGTGGTCGACGGCTCCGCCCGCCCGGCCCCGCAGCAGGGCGACGTGACCCACGCCCCGAAGCTCACCGCCGAGGACGGGCGGGTCCGATGGTCGGACCCCGCCGTGGCCGTGGCCCACCGGGTGCGCGGGGCGACCCCCGAGCCCGGGGCGTGGACCCGGCTCGAGGAGCGCCGGCTCAAGCTCGACCTCGTGCTGCCCCGGCCCGACGTCCGGGACCTCGTCCCGGGCCGGTGCGTCCTGCGCGGGGACGCCGTGCTCGTGGGCACGGGCTCGTACGCCGTCCAGCTCACCCGGGTGCAGCCGGCGGGGAAGAAGACCATGGAGGCCACCGCCTGGGCGCGGGGCCGCAGCACGGAGGACGAGGTGGTGTTCCAGTGAGCGGGCACGAGGACAGGCAGGGCGGCGACCGGCGGGGCGACCGCGACCGGCGACCGGGAGGCCCGCGGCGCAACGCGAGGGGCCACGAGCGCAACCGGCGGGCGCAGTCCGACCGCGCCTTCTCCTCGTCGGCGCCCGCGGGGCGCACGCGGCGGGCCGATCCGGCCCGGCTGGCGGCGTTCGAGACCCTGCGCGCGGTGTCCGAGGAGGGCGCCTACGGCAACCTCGTGCTCCCCAAGCTGGTCCGGGCCCACCGCCTGGACCGGCGGGACGCGGGCTTCGCCACGGAGCTGGCCTACGGGGCGCTGCGCTGGCAGGGCACCTGGGACGCCGTGCTGGCCCGGTGCGTCGACCGACCCCTGGGCGAGCTCGACGGCGCGGTGCTGGACGCCCTGCGCCTGGGCACCCACCAGCTGCTCGCGATGCGGGTGCCCGACCACGCGGCCCTCGACCAGACGGTGGGCCTCGTCCGGGCCGTCGTCGGCGCGGGCCCCGGTGGGCTCGTCAACGCGGTGCTGCGCAAGGTCGCGGCCCGGGACCTGCCCGCGTGGATCGCGGAGCTGACCGCCGACGCCGCCGACGAGACCGCCCGCCTGGGCCTGGCCCACGCCCACCCGGCGTGGGTGGTCCGGGCCCTGCGCCAGGCGCTCACCGCCCACGGGCGGGACGCCGCCGAGCTCGAGGCGCTGCTCGAGGCGGACAACGCCGCCCCCGTGGTCAACCTCGTGGTCCTGCCGGGTCTCGGCGTCCTCGACGAGGCCCTCGCCGCGGGCGCGGAGCAGGGGACGCTCGTCCCGGGCTCAGCGCTGAGCAGCGGAGGCGACCTGCACCGGCTCGCCTCCGTCCGGGAGGGCGGGGTCCGCGTCCAGGACGCCGGGTCCCAGCTCGTCGCCCGCGCCCTGCTCGCCGCCGGCCAGGGCGCCGACGGCGGTGCCGGGGGCGGGCGCTGGCTGGACCTGTGCGCCGGCCCGGGCGGGAAGGCGGCCCTGCTGGCGGCGCTCGCCGACCGGCAGGGGGCGCACCTGACGGCCAACGAGGTGGCCCCGCACCGGGCCGAGCTCGTGCGCCGGGCCCTGCGGCCGGTCCCGGAGCGAGCCTGGACGGTGCGCACGGGGGACGGGCGCGCCGCCGACGAGCTGCTCGGCGGCCGCCCCGTCGAGGAGGCCGGCTTCGACCGGGTCCTCGTCGACGCCCCGTGCACCGGCCTCGGGGCGCTGCGCCGCCGCCCGGAGTCCCGCTGGCGGCGCACCCCCCGCGACCTGGCCGAGCTCGGGCCGCTGCAGCGGGAGCTGCTGCACGCCGCCCTGGATGTCGCCCGCCCCGGCGGCCTGGTCGCCTACGCGACCTGCTCCCCGCACGCGGCCGAGACCCTCGCCGTGGTCCAGGACGTGCTGGCCCGCCGCGAGGACGCCGAGCTGGTCGACGCCCTGGCGCCGGTCCGGGCCGCGGCCCTGCCCGGCAGCCTCGACGGGGACCGCGACCCCTCCCGCCCGTGGGCGGGGGACGCCGGCCCCGCGACCGTCCAGCTGTGGCCGCACGTCCACGGCACGGACGCCATGTTCCTGGCCCTGCTGCGCAGGCGCTGATCCCCCGACCGCCCGACCACCAGGAGTCCCCGTGCCCCGAACCTGCATCCATCCCTCGATCCTCTCCGCCGACTTCGTCAACCTCGAGGCCGAGCTGGGCCGGATCGCCGCCGCCGACGCCGTGCACGTGGACGTCATGGACAACCACTTCGTCCCGAACCTGACGCTGGGTATGCCCCTCGTGGAACGGATCCTCGCCGTCAGCCCCCTCCCGCTGGACGTGCACCTGATGATCGAGGACGCGGACCGCTGGGCCGCGGGCTATGCCGAGCTCGGCTGCGAGTCGGTCACCTTCCACGCCGAGGCCGCGCGCGCCCCGCTGAAGCTGGCCCGCGAGCTGCGCGCCCACGGCGCCCGCGCCGGGATGGCCCTGCGCCCCGCGACCCCCGTGGAGCCGTACCTCGACCTGCTGCCCGAGCTGGACATGCTCCTGGTCATGACGGTGGAGCCCGGCTTCGGCGGCCAGGCCTTCCTCGACGTCACGCTGCCGAAGATCCGCCGGGCCGCCGAGGCGATCCGGGCCGGCGGGGGACGGGTGGCGCTGCAGGTGGACGGCGGGATCACGGAGGAGACCATCACGCGGGCCGCGGAGGCCGGGGCCGACACGTTCGTGGCGGGCTCCGCCGTCTACGGCGCGGAGGACCCCGGGACCGCGATCACGGCCCTGCGCGGGGCGGCCCGCTCCGCACAGTCCTGAGCCGGCCGGCCGCGGGCCGCCGCGGGCACGCCCTGTGACATAATCGGGGCACGAACAACGTGTTCCGGGGTCGGTGGAAGTCCGAACCGGCGGTCACAGTCCGCGAACCGGACGACCACGTCCCTGCGGGCGCCCAGCGCCCGCACCGACGGGTCGCCCGGCCGAACCGGTGGAACTCCGGTACCGACAGTCACAGTCTGGATGGAAGGCAACACGTTCAACGGCCCTCGTGGCGTGCCGTCGACGGCACCGGCCACGGCGCCGTCGGGACCCGTGGGTCCCGACGGCGGCACCGTTGTCCTGCGCCCCGGTTCCGCCCCGGGAAAGGACGACGTGATGGACCCGCAGCACCGGACCGGCGACGACGCCGAGCGCTCGGTCATGCGGACCGCCCTGCACGCGGCGGCGCGCGGCCCGCGCGGGGCCAACCCTCTCGTCGGAGCCGTCCTCGTCGACGCCGAGGGGCGGATCCTGCACGTCGGCCACCACCGCGGGGCGGGCACCGTCCACGCCGAGGTCGACGTCCTGGAGCGCGCCGAGTCCGCCGGCACCGACCTCCGAGGCACCACCATGTACGTCACCCTCGAGCCGTGCAACCACTGGGGCCGCACCGGCCCGTGCGCCGAGGCGATCGTGGAGGCCGGTGTGCCCCGCGTGGTCTACGGCGCCCCCGACCGCACCGCCGCCGCCGCCGGCGGAGCCGCCACCCTGCGCGCCGCGGGCCTCGAGGTCCGCTCGGGGCTGCTGGCCGAGGACGCCGAGCGGCTCAACGACCGCTGGGGCGAGACCGTGCGCGCCCAGCGCCCATTCGTGACCCTGAAGGTCGCCCAGAGCCTCGACGCCCGGATCGCCGCCGCGGACGGGACCAGCCGGTGGATCACGTCGTCGTCGGCCCGCGAGCACGGGCACGACCTGCGCGCCCGTGCCGACGCGGTCCTCGTGGGCAGCGGCACGGTCCTGGCCGACGACCCCCGGCTCACCGCCCGCACCGGCGACGGCGGCGTCGTCCCGCGGCAGCCCCTGCGCGTGGCCATGGGCCTGCGCCCCGTGCCCCCGGACGCCGCGATCCGCGGGACCGACGGGCGGTTCCGGCACGTCGCCACCCGCGACCCCCACTCCGCGCTGGCCGAGCTCTACGACGCCGGCGTGCGCCACCTGCTGATCGAGGGCGGGGCCACCGTCGCCGCCGGTTTCCTGCGCGCGGGGCTCGTCGACGAGCTCAGCCTCTACCAGGCGCCCCTCGTGCTCGGGACGGGACGGCCCGCCTTCGAGGAGCTGGGCATCGGCACCCTCGCGGACGCCTCCCGGTGGCGGCTCGACCCCGCCGGCGGCGGGCCCGTGCAGCAGCTCGGCCCCGATCTGTGGATCCACCTGCGGCCCGTCCCGCCGGACTGAGCGGACCGCCGGCAGCGAAGACCGACAGACCGACCGAGACAGAGTCAGAGACCGAGACAGAGACAGAGGTAGCACCGCATGTTCACAGGAATCGTCGCCGGACAGGGCACCGTGCGCTCGGTCGACCCCCGCCCCGACGGCACGAGCGCCCGCCTCCTCGTGGACGCCGGGCCGCTCGTGGCCGACCTGCCGCACGGCGGCTCCCTCGCCGTCAACGGGGTCTGCCTCACGGCCACGCGCACCGAGGAGATCGGCCCCGGGCAGTTCCTGGCCGACGTCATCGGCGAGACGCTCGTGCGCACCAACCTCGGGGCCCTGGCCGCCGGGGACACCGTGAACCTGGAGCGCTGCGTGCCCGCCGGCGGGCGGCTCGACGGGCACGTGGTCCAGGGCCACGTCGACGGCACGGGCACCGTCACGGTCCGCGAGGACCTGGGGGAGTGGGAGCGGGTCCAGGTCGCCGTGCCCGCCGAGCTCGCCCCGTTCCTCGCCGAGAAGGGGTCGGTCGCCGTGGACGGCGTGTCCCTCACCGTGACGGCGGTCAGCGCCCCCGGTGCCGCGGAGCACTGGTTCGAGGTCGGGCTCATCCCGGCCACCCTCGCCGAGACCACCCTCGGACGCCGCCCCGTCGGCGCGTCCGTCAACCTCGAGGTCGACGTCCTCGCGAAGTACGCCCAGCGCCTGCTGGCCTTCGCCCGGACCGACAGCACCCCGGCGCCGGAGACGGCCCGGACCACGGCAGGAGAAGGAGCATGATGCGGACCAGCAGCACCCACGAGGGGACCGGCCGCGGGGGCGACGGGGCGACCGGGGAGATCCGGCTCGACCCCGTGGGGGCGGCCGTCGAGGCCATGGCCCAGGGCCGGCCCGTCGTCGTCGTGGACGACGCCGACCGGGAGAACGAGGGCGACATCGTCTTCGCGGCCGAGCACGCCACGCCCGCGCTGATGGGCTTCACCATCCGGCACAGCTCCGGGGTCGTGTGCGTGCCCATGACCGGGGCTCGGGCCGACGCGATGCGGCTGCCCCCGATGGTCGACGTCAACGAGGACTCGAAGGGCACCGCCTACACCGTCACGTGCGACGCCCGCCTCGGGGTGAGCACCGGCATCAGCGCCGCCGACCGCGCGCTCACCGCCCGGGTGCTGGCCGACCCCGCGGCCGGGCCCGGGGACATCACCCGGCCCGGGCACGTGCTGCCCCTCCGGGCCGCCGAGGGCGGGGTCGCCGTACGCCGCGGGCACACCGAGGCCGCCGTCGAGCTGTGCTCGCTCGCCGGGCTCGAGCCGGTCGGGGTGATCGCCGAGCTCGTCCACGACGAGGGCGAGATGATGCGGCTGCCCGCCCTGCGCGCCTTCGCCGACCGGCACGGCATCCCGCTCGTGAGCATCGAGGACCTGGCGGCGCAGCTGCAGGAGGACCGCCGATGAGGCCGGACGCCCCCCTGGTCAGCTCCGAACCCGTGGTGGTGCCCACGCCCGAGGGCCGGTTCGAGGTGATCGGCTGGCAGCTGCCGGGCGGGCCCGGGGACGCGGTGGCCGAGCACCTCAGCCTCACCGCGCCCTCCTCGGACCGCGTGCCCGTGGGCCGGCCCCCGCTCGTGCGGCTGCACTCCGAGTGCCTCACGGGGGACGTCTTCGGCTCCTACCGGTGCGACTGCGGGCCCCAGCTGAACCTGGCGCTGCGCCGGATCTCCGACGACGGCGGCACCCTCATCTACCTGCGCAACCACGAGGGCCGGGGGATCGGGCTGGTGAACAAGCTGCGCGCCTACAAGCTCCAGGACGGCGGGGCGGACACGGTCGAGGCGAACGAGCTGCTCGGGTTGCCCGCCGACGCCCGGGACTACACCGCCGCGGCGGCCATCCTGCACCGCCTCGGGCTGACCCGGATCCGGCTGCTGAGCAACAACCCCGTCAAGGCCGAGCGCCTGGCCGACCTGGGGATCGAGGTGGTCGCCATGGTGCCCAACGAGGTGCCGGCCCGCCCGGAGAACCACGACTACCTCGTGACCAAGCGGGACCGCATGCGGCACCACCTGCGCCACGTCGACGACCCCACCGCCCACCGCGGCGTGGCGGTTGAGCCCGCCGACCGGACCGACCGCACGACCGACCGCACGTACGACAGCACCACCGACAGCACCACCAACAGCACAGGAGACCACACCCCATGAGCGGACACGGCGCCCCCGACATCGACCTCAGCACCGACGACGCGAGCGGCCTGCGCGTCGCCGTCGTCGCCTCCAGCTGGCACACCGAGATCATGGACGGGCTGGTCGACGGCGCCCGCCGCGCGCTCGCCGACGCCGGCGTGCGGGACGCGCCGGTCGTGCGCGTGCCGGGCAGCTTCGAGCTGCCCGTCGCCGCGGCCCGCCTCGCCCCGGGCCTCGACGCCGTGGTGGCCCTCGGCGTGGTCGTGCGCGGCGGCACCCCGCACTTCGACTACGTGTGCTCGGCGGCCACGCAGGGCCTCACGGACGTGTCGGTGCGCACCGGCGTGCCCGTGGGCTTCGGCGTGCTCACGTGCGACACCGAGCAGCAGGGCCTGGACCGCGCCGGGCTCGAGGGCTCCCAGGAGGACAAGGGCTACGAGGCCACGGCCGCCGCGGTGCGCACCGCGCTGCTGCTGCGCTCCCTCGGCGTCTGAGCCCCGCCCCGCGCGCCGTGCGGGCCCCCGCCGGTCCGGAGGCCGTCGCGGACCCATTACCCTGGTAGTCGTGAAAACCTTCGAGACCCTCTTCGCCGAGATCAGCGACAAAGCCGTGACCCGACCGGAGGGCTCCGGCACGGTCCGGGAGCTCGACACCGGCGTGCACGGCATCGGCAAGAAGGTCGTCGAGGAGGCCGCCGAGGTCTGGATGGCCTGCGAGTACGAGACCTCGGAGCAGGCCGCGGAGGAGATCTCGCAGCTGCTCTACCACGTGCAGGTGATGATGGTCGCGAAGGGTCTGCGGCTCGAGGACGTCTACCGCCACCTCTGAGCGCCCCGCCGCACCGGCGTCCCCGCCCCACCGAATTCCCTGAGCCGAGAAGGAACCCCATGCTGCGTGTCGCAGTGCCCAACAAGGGCGCCCTGTCCGAGTCCTCCGTCACCATGCTCAAGGAGGCCGGCTACCGGCAGCGGCGGGACTCCCGCGAGCTGGTGCTCGTGGACCCCGAGAACAACGTCGAGTTCTTCTACCTGCGCCCCCGGGACATCGCGGTGTACGTGGGCGGGGGCATCCTCGACGTCGGGATCACCGGCCGGGACCTGCTCCTGGACTCCGGGGCCCACGCCGACGAGGACCTGGGGCTGGACTTCGCCCGCTCCACGTTCCGGTTCGCGGGCCCGGCGGGCGAGTTCTCCTCGATCGCCGAGCTGGCGGGCCGGCGGATCGCCACGAGCTACGACGGCCTGCTGCGCGACTACCTCGCCGAGCGGGGCGTGGAGGCCTCCGTGGTCCGCCTCGACGGCGCCGTGGAGTCCTCCATCCGGCTGGGCGTGGCGGACGCGATCGCCGATGTCGTGGAGACCGGCAACACCCTGCGCGCCGCGGGCCTGCAGGTCTTCGGCGACCCCATCATGACCTCCGAGGCGCTGCTCATCCGCAGCCGCGCCGCCGGGGAGCCCGAGGGCCTGGCCGTGCTCCGGCGGCGCCTGCAGGGCGTGCTCGTGGCCCGGCAGTACGTGCTGATGGACTACGACGTCGCCGAGGAGTACGTCGAGGCCGCCACCCGGATCACCCCCGGCATGGAGGGGCCCACCATCTCCCGGCTCGGCCGCGGCAACGCCTGGGCCGTGCGCGCCATGGTCCCCAAGTCCGAGACCAACAAGGTCATGGACGCCCTCTACGACGTCGGGGCCCGCGCCATCCTGGTATCCCCGATCCAGGCCGCCCGGATCTGACCCCTTCCCGCCCCATCCCCGCAGCCGAGGAGGTGCCGCCCGTGGGCGTTGCCGTACGTGTCATCCCCTGCCTGGACGTCGACGCCGGTCGAGTCGTCAAGGGCGTGAACTTCGAGAACCTGCGCGACGCCGGTGACCCGGTGGAGCTCGCCAAGCGCTACAACGAGGCCGGTGCGGACGAACTGACGTTCCTCGACGTCACGGCGTCCTCGGCCGCCCGGGCCACGACCTTCGACGTGGTCTCCCGCACGGCCGAGCAGGTCTTCATCCCGCTCACGGTGGGCGGCGGCGTCCGCGCGGTCGCCGACGTCGACCGGCTGCTGCGCTGCGGCGCGGACAAGGCGTCCATCAACACCGCCGCGGTCGCCCGGCCCGGCGTGATCGACGAGATCACCGGGCACTTCGGCAGCCAGGTGCTCGTCCTCTCCCTCGACGCCCGCCGCACGGGCAACACGCCCTCCGGCTTCGAGGTCACGACCCACGGGGGGCGCACGCTGACCGGTCTCGACGCCCTGGACTGGGCGCAGGAGGCCGAGGACCGCGGCGTGGGGGAGATCCTGCTCAACTCCATGGACGCGGACGGCACCCAGGCGGGCTTCGACCTGGAGATGATCCGGGCCGTGCGCGCCCGGGTGCACGTGCCCCTCATCGCCTCCGGCGGCGCGGGCGCCCCCGAGCACTTCCCGCCGGCGGTGGACGCGGGCGCGGACGCCGTGCTCGCCGCCTCGATCTTCCACTTCGGTCCCGTGCACGCGATCGCCGAGGTCAAGGACGCGCTGCGTGCGGCCGGCCACGAGGTCCGCTGAACGGCCCCGTGGTCCGGGACGTCCACCGGGCGTAGAGTCGACAGTGAGCTGACGACAGTCGCTCGACAGGCCGACCCGAAGGAGAGTCCACCGTGGGACTGAACAGCATCATCAGGAGCTTCACCGGACGTGCCGGGGGGACCGCCGGCCGTCCCGCCGGCGGACGCCGGGGAACCCGCGGAATGAACGCCGCCGGCCAGGCGGGCGGGGGCAGGAGCGTCCGCGGTCTGGGCGGCAAGCTGCGAGGCCTCCTCAACCGCCGATAGCGCACCGCACGAGGGGCGGTCCCGGAACGGGGCCGCCCCTGCACATGCCGAGGACATCCATGACCACGAACGAGACGTCCGCGCCGGGAGAGGACTCCGGTCCCGCGGCGGACCCGGTCCGCCGGACGTCGTTCGCCACGAACGACGCCGACCGGGGCATCGCCGCCATGTCCGAGCTCTACACGGGTCTCGGCATGCGCCCGCCCACCGACGGCTCGTTCGAGCTGCGCATGGCGGCGGCCTCGGTGGGCCCGCTCCTGGCGCACCGGTTCCGGCTGTCCACCTCGGAGTCCTCCGGCACGGGCGACGTCTCGGGCACGTACTCGGTCGTGCACGTGCTGAGCGGGCGGCTGACGGTCAGCTCCGGGAAGGAGCGCATCGGCACGACCCTGCCGTTCCTGCTGCCCCAGGGACTGTACGGCGGCCGGTGGGACGGGCTGCTGGAGCTGAGCACCGTGGTCCTGGACGCCCGCTCGGTCGAGGAGATCGCGCGCGGCCTGCTCGGTACGCCGGACTTCGCGCTGCGCTTCACGGGCAGCGCGCCCGTGTCCGCGCAGATGACGCGGTACTGGCTGGCCCAGGTCCGGCACTTCCACCGGGACCTGCTGCCCAACGCGGAGGCGCTGCGCACGCCCCTGGTGCGGGCCGAGGCGTTCCGGTCGCTGGCCGGTGCCCTGCTGCACTGCTTCCCGAACACCTTCCTGGCGCAGCCGGCGCCGTCGGGGAGCGCACCGGCGCTGCCGGTGCAGGTGCGCCGGGCGGTCGCCTTCGTCGACGAGCACCTGCACGAGGACGTCGGTCTCGCCGAGATCGCCGCGGCGGCACGGATGAGTCCCCGCGGGCTGCAGGCCGCGTTCCGCCGGGAGCTCGGCCGCACCCCCGTCGGCTACCTGCGGGAGGCCCGCCTGGACGCCGCCCGGCAGGAGCTGCTCCGGGCCGACCCGGCCGGGGGCGTGACGGTCGCGGCCGTCGCGGCCCGCTGGGGCTTCGGCCATCCCGGGCGCTTCGCGACCGCCTACCGGGCCCGGTTCGGGGAGCCGCCCGGCACCACGCTGCACCGCTGAGTCCTCAGGCCCGGTCCCCGTCCCGGCAGGTCCCCTCCAGCCAGTCCCGCACGGGGGCGAGCGCCTCGTCGAGCGCCTGCCCGTCGAACCGCGCCGAGGAGTCCTCCGCCAGGTCCTCCCCGTAGGAGTCGACCAGCAGCTGCACCCGCGCGTAGTCCGCGGCCAGCGCCGGAGGAGCGGCCCCGCGCACGGATTCGACCTCGTCCTCGACGTCCTGCACCTCCGCCACGGTCGGGCCCGCCGAGAGGCCGGCCGGCAGCAGCGCGAGCACCAGGAGGTCGTCGGCGACCGCCGCACACGCCTCTCGGCGGTCCGGATAGGCGCCCCACGTGACGTCCGTGGCGGGAGTGGGCGACGCAGCGGGGGAGGCGGGGGGCGCCGCGGCCGTGGGCGAGCCGGTCGGCGGGCCCGGTGCGTCGGGGCTCCCGCAGCCGCACAGCACCGCGACGACGAGCGCGGCCACCGCCGTGCCGGGGGCCGCGCGCCGTTCCGTCGCCGTCCTGGGATGCATCGTCTCGGTCCCGCCCGCCGTCGCCGCTCTGGTCCTGCTCCCACCATAGGCGCCGCCGACCCGGCAGGGCCACGGGCGGGCGGGCACGGCCTGCGGGGCCGGAACTCCTATCCTGGAGCCCGGAGGACCGGGAGGAGGACGAACGTGCGAGTCGTCGTCGTCGCCGCCCGGGCCTGCGCCCTGGCCGTCGCGGTCTGGGCCCTGGTCTCGCGGGCGGACTGCGCCTTCGTGACGCGCACCTGCCTGGGGTCGAACCTGTTCAGCTACTTCACGGTCCACAGCGCCGTGCTGCTGATCCTCGCCGTGCTGCTGGCCCTCCTGCACACCGCCGCCGGGGCGCAGGAGCCGGGCTGGCTGACCGGGCTCCGGGCGATGGCCACCACCTACACCGTGGTCTCCGGGGCGGTGTTCGGGGTGCTGCTGGCCAACGCGGAGCTGTTCGGCCACCTCTTCCTCGTCCCGCTGTCCTCGCAGGTGCTGCACTTCGTGCTGCCGGTCTACGCCGTGGCCGACTTCCTTCTGTGCCCAGGCCGCCGGCGGCTGCGCTGGGCCGCCACCTGGGCGTCCACCGTGTTCCCGGCGCTGTGGGCCGTGTACACCCTGGTCCGGGGGCAGCTGGTGGGCTGGTACCCGTACTTCTTCCTCGACCCCGCCCTGGTGGGCGGCTATCGCGCGGTGGGCACCTACGCCCTCGGGCTGTCCGTGCTGATCCTCGCGGTGTCCTTCCTGGCCGTCGCCGCCACCCGTCTGCCCACCGTCCCGGTAGGGTCGGCCCATGGACGACTCCTCTCCCGCCGGGCCGGTCCCTGATCCGGACGACGCCCAGCTCCTGCGCTCGGTCCGGCGCCTGGTGGACCGCCTCGCCGCCCTGCCGCCCGAGCGCGGGGACGAGCCCACGCCGCTCGGGCGACACCTGTCCGCGGTGCTCGGCGCGGACGTGCGCATCCTGCCGGTGGTCTCGGAGGACTTCGCCCCGCACCGCCTGGCGGACGTCGACATCGCCCTCGCCGAGCTGGCGGGGGACGGGCCGGGCTCCCTCCTCGGCGTCAGCGGTGGCCGGAGCCGCGACGACCTCGGCCTCGCCGAGCTGCTCACGGCCCCGTACTCCGGGGCCGGCATCGGCCCCGTCGACTACGCGACCCGGGCCACGGGCCCGGCCACCGAGCGGCAGGTCGTCGCGTTCGGCATCCGGTGCCTCACCGTGGACGGGGTGCCGGTGGCCGTGCTCCAGCGCATGCCTCGGCCCGAGTACGGCCGGTCGCAGGTGGTCCTGGAGGTGCTCGCCGCGGACCCCGCCGTCTGCGGCACGTTCCTCGCCCGGCTGCGGGCGCTGATGCTCGAGCGCAGCGTGCTGCGCGGCCAGGTGCTCTCGTTCGCCGCCACCGAGTACGGCAGCGAGGCCGGGGCCACGTTCCTGCCGCGCCCGCACGTGCCCGCCGACGAGATCGTGCTGCCCCCGGGCCTGCTGGAGCAGGTGGTGGGGCACGTCGTGGGCATCGGGGAGCACCGCGACGCGCTCCGGGCCGCGGGCCAGCACCTCAAGCGCGGGATCCTGCTCCACGGCCCGCCGGGGACCGGCAAGACCCTCACGGTCCGGCACCTGCTCTCCGTCACCCCGGGGACCACGGCGATCCTGCTGACCGGGTCGGGCCTGCACCTCATCGGGGCCGCCGCCGAGGTGGCCCGCACCTTCCAGCCGTCGATCGTGGTGCTCGAGGACGTCGACCTCGTGGCGATGGACCGGGACCTCGGGCCCGGGCCCCAGCCGGTGCTCTTCGAGGTGCTCGACGCCCTGGACGGGCTCGACGGCGACGCCGACGTCGCGTTCGTGCTCACGACCAACCGCGTGGCCGTGCTGGAGCGGGCGCTCGCCGAGCGCCCCGGACGCGTGGACCTCGCGGTCGAGGTGCCGCTGCCGGACGCGGACGCCCGGTCCCGGCTGTTCCGGCGGTACGCGGGGGAGCAGAGGTTCTCCGCCGCCGCCCTCGACGCCGCGGCGGCGCGCGCGGAGGGGACCACCGGCTCCTTCCCGAAGGAGCTGGTCCGCCGGGCCGTCCTCGCGGCGGCCGTCCGGGGCGAGGGCGCGGTGGACGCGGACCTGTCCGCCGCCCTCGACGAGCTCCTCTCCGGCCGGGAGGCGCTGACCCGCCGGCTGCTCGGCCACGCGGACACAGGGGAGTCCCCCGACGAGTACGAGGACACGGACGAGGACACGAACGGGCTCCGGTGGTGCGCCCGGCCGGAGTCCCCCTGACGGCTCCGGAGGATCCCGGCGGACGCCGGGGGCCGGGCCGCCCGGACAGGTCGATAGGATGGGTGGCGATGAGCGAGCAGACCCCCGACACCGGAACCGACGTCCTCGACCCCGCCGTGGCCCGGCGGCTCAAGCGCGACCCCTCGGGCCTCGTGGCCGCCGTGGTGCAGCAGCACGACACCCTCGAGGTGCTCATGCTGGGCTGGATGGACGACGAGGCCCTGCGCCGCACCCTCACGGAGGGCCGCGTGACGTTCTGGTCCCGCTCCCGCCAGGAGTACTGGCGCAAGGGCGACACGTCCGGGCACGTCCAGGCCGTGCACAGCGTGAGCCTCGACTGCGACGGCGACGCCCTCCTCGTCCGGGTCGACCAGACCGGGGCGGCCTGCCACACCGGCACCCGCAGCTGCTTCGACGGCCGCGACCTCGGCGCCGTCGCCGCCGTCTGAGCCCCGCCACCCTCCTCCCTCCCGTCCGCCACCAGGAAGTCAGGTCGACACCCATGCAGGACCTGGGCAGCATCAGCCCCAAGCTCGAGGAGTTCCGCGCGCTCGCCGCGGAGCGCCGCGTCATCCCCGTCCGCGTCAAGATCCTCGCGGACGCCATGACCCCGATCGGTCTCTACCGGGCCCTCGCCCTCGAGGACGGGGCGGCCCGGGCGGGCACGTTCCTCCTCGAGTCCGCCGCCGAGGGCGGCGTCTGGTCCCGCTACTCCTTCATCGGCGCCAACTCGCGGGCCACGCTCACCGCCCGGGACGGCGAGGCGCACTGGATCGGGCAGGCCCCGGCCGGCGCACCCACCGGCGGCAACCCCGTCGAGGCGCTGCGGGAGACCATGGCGCTGCTGCACACGGCGCGCTTCGAGGACGTCCCCCCGCTGACCTCCGGGCTCGTGGGCTTCGTCGGCTGGGAGGCCGTGCGCCGCTGGGAGAAGCTCCCGCACCCGCCGGAGGACGACCTGCGCATCCCCGAGCTGGCCATGAACCTGGTCTCGGACATCGCCATCCACGACAACACGGACGGCACCGTGATGCTCGTGGCCAACGCGATCAACTTCGACGACACCGACGAGCGCGTCGACGAGGCCTGGGCCGACGCCGTGGACCGGGTTCACGCGATGCTGGAGCGGCTCGCCCGGCCCCTCGGCCACGGCACGGCCTCGACGCTCACCGGCAGCGACGAGATCCGGGGGGACCTCGAGTCCAAGGTCGACCAGAGCTGGGACCGCACCCTGTTCATGAACTCCATCGTGGAGGGCAAGAAGGCCATCGTGGACGGGGACATCTTCCAGGTGGTCGTCTCCCGGCGCTTCGAGACCGGGTGCACGGCCGACTCCCTCGACGTCTACCGCATGCTGCGCGCCATCAACCCCAGCCCGTACATGTACCTGTACAGCTTCGAGGACGCCGGCGGCCGTCCCTTCTCGATCGTCGGCTCCTCCCCGGAGGCGCTCGTGACCGTCACGGGGGACCAGGCGGTGACCCACCCCATCGCCGGGTCCCGCCCGCGCGGGCGCACGGTCGAGGAGGACCTCGCGCTGGAGCGGGACCTGCTCCAGGACGAGAAGGAGCGCTCCGAGCACCTCATGCTCGTGGACCTCGCGCGCAACGACATCTCCAAGATCGCCGTCCCGGGCTCGGTGGAGGTCACGGAGTTCATGGAGGTGGAGCGCTTTAGCCACATCATGCACCTGTGCTCCAACGTCGTCGGCCGGATGCGCCCGGACGCCACCGCCTACGACGTGCTCGCCGCGACGTTCCCCGCCGGCACCCTCTCCGGGGCGCCCAAGCCCCGGGCCCTGCGCCTGCTCGACGAGTACGAGCCCCTGCGCCGCGCCGTCTACGGCGGCGTGGTCGGATACCTCGACTTCGCGGGGGACATGGACATGGCCATCGCCATCCGCACGGCCCTGCTCGTCGACGGCAAGGCCTACGTCCAGGCCGGCGGCGGGATCGTCGCGGACTCCGACCCCGAGACCGAGGCCCTCGAGTCCCTCAACAAGGCCACCGCACCGCTGCGGGCGGTGCTGCTCGCCGAGCGGCTGCACGCCCTGGACCTCGACCGGGTGGCCGTGCCGGAGACGGGCGCCGGGCGTGCCTGAGGCCCGCGGCTCCCGGCGGGCGGCGCTGTCCCGGCGGTCCACGGTGGTGCTCGCCACCCTGGTCGCCGCCCTGGCCGTGTTCGCCTGCTCGGCCGCCACCTGGGTCTCCGCCACGGTGCAGACCACGCTCGAGCCCGTGACCGTGGACGTCGCCGGGTCCGACGCGGCGCCGGCCGTCACCGCCCTCGGGCTCGTCGCGGCCGCTGGCGCCCTCACCACGGCGATCTCCGGCCGGGTGCTGCGCACCGTGGTGTCCGTGGTGGTCGTGCTCGCCGGCCTCGGCGCCCTGGCCGCGTCCGTGGCCGTGCTGGCCGATCCGACCGGGGCCGCGCAGACCGCCGTGGGTGAGGCCACCGGCATGATCAACGCCGGCGGCGACTTCGCCGTCACCGCCTGGCCCCCGCTCGCGGCGGCCGCCTCGGCGCTCGTGGCGCTGTGCGGCGCCTGGGCCCTCGTGGCCGGCCGCACCTGGACCGCGGCCCGGCGCTACGAGCGCTCCGTGGCGGACGGGCCCCCGTCCGGGACGGCCCGCTCCGGCGACGAGATCGACTCGTGGGACGCCCTCACCGAGGGCCGCGACCCCACCGCCTGAGCGCCCTGCCCGCTCCGGGGCTCCGGGCCCGCCGCGGCGGGGGAGCGGGCGCCCCAGGGCCCCGTGGGGCGTGCGCGGGCGCGGCCCGAGGGGTGGCACAATGGGACGGGACAGACTGTCAGCAACCGCCGCGCCCCGCCGGGGCCGTGCGCGCGGAGCCGGCCGGCTCCGGCAGGGAAATCGGGAGTGCAACAACATGGCAAACGGAAACGAGATCGTCCTCGACCACACCGGCTTCGTGGGGCACGGCAACACGCTGGCCGCGTGGGTGACCGTCGGCATCATGTCGGTGGGCGTCATCGTGGGCGTGGTGGGCTTCACGGTGGGCAGCACCGCCCTGCTGATCGCGGGCATCGTGCTGGTCGTCGTCGGGCTCGTCGCCGGCGCCGTGCTGAGCAGGATGGGCCACGGCAGCGGCTCCGAGCAGCGCAAGCACGAGGCGCGCCAGCACCAGGGCTGAGACCGGGCCGGCGCGGGCCGGCCCCGGGAGCGCGGGACGCGCACGGGCCGACCGGTCCCCGGAAGGGACCGGTCGCCGTCCCCGCCCGGTCCGAGCGCGGCCCACGAACGCACCAGCGCGGCCAGCGCCGCCGAGAGGACAGGAAACCATGTCGCAACAGAGCACCGGGACGGTCCTGGACGCCATCATCGAGGGCGTCCAGGCAGATCTCGCGGAGCGCCGTGAGCACGTCGGCTTCGACGAGCTCCGCCGGGCCGCCGCGCAGCGGCCGCCGGCCCTGGACGCCGAGTCGGCGCTCCGGGGACCCAGCGCGGACGCCGTGCAGGTCATCGCCGAGGTCAAGCGCTCGAGCCCCTCCAAGGGCGCGCTGGCCCCGATCGAGGACCCGGCGCGCCTGGCCGCGGCCTACGAGCACGGCGGGGCCTCGGTGATCTCCGTGCTGACGGAGCAGCGACGCTTCAACGGCTCCCTGGCGGACCTCGACGCCGTGCGCGCGGCCGTGGGGGTGCCCGTGCTGCGCAAGGACTTCACGGTCGACGAGTACCAGATCTGGGAGGCGCGCGCCCACGGGGCCGACCTCGTCCTGCTGATCGTCGCCGCCCTCTCCGACGACGAGCTGCGCCGCTTCCTCGCGCTGACCCACGAGCTGGGCATGCACGCCCTGGTGGAGACGCACACGCCCGAGGAGATCGAGCGGGCGGTCGCCGTGGGCGCCCGCATCGTGGGCGTCAACGTCCGCAACCTCAAGACCCTCGACACCGACGTCGAGACCTTCGGCCGGCTCGCCGGCCTCCTGCCCCAGGACGCGGTGATCGTGGCCGAGTCCGGTGTCGAGGGCGAGGAGCAGATCGCCCTCTACGCCTCGCACGGTGCCAAGGCCGTCCTAGTCGGCGAGGCCCTCGTGCGCAGCGCCGAGCCCGCGTCCACCATCGCGGCCTTCCGCGCCGCCGGTGCCGCCGCGCGCGCCCGGCGGCACGTCCCCGAGGCCGAGGCGGAGGCCGTCGCCGCGGAGGCCGCCTCCCTGCGCGAGGCCCCCGGGCCGTACTTCGGGGACTTCGGGGGCCGGTGGATGCCCGAGTCCCTCATCGCCGCCCTCGACGAGCTCACGGACGTGTTCGAGAAGGCGAAGGCCGACCCGGAGTTCACCGCGGAGTTCCAGCGGCTCTCCCGCGACTACTCGAACCGGCCCTCTTTGCTGACCGAGGCCCAGCGCTTCGCCGCCGAGGCCGGGTGCCGGATCTTCCTCAAGCGGGAGGACCTCAACCACACCGGCTCGCACAAGATCAACAACGTGCTCGGCCAGGCCCTGCTGGCGCGCCGGATGGGCAAGACCCGGCTGATCGCCGAGACCGGCGCCGGTCAGCACGGCGTGGCCTCGGCCACCGCCGCCGCCCTGTTCGGCATGGAGTGCGTGGTCTACATGGGCGAGGAGGACACCCGGCGCCAGGCCCTCAACGTCGCGCGCATGGAGCTGCTGGGCGCCACCGTGGTGCCCGTGACCAACGGCTCCCGCACGCTCAAGGACGCGATCAACGAGGCCCTGCGGGACTGGGTCGCCTCCGTCGAGCACACCCACTACCTGCTGGGCACCGCGGCGGGGCCGTACCCGTTCCCCGCGATGGTCCGATACTTCCACGAGCAGATCGGCGAGGAGACCCGCGAACAGATCCTGAACCAGGCCGGGCGTCTCCCGGACGCCGTCGCGGCCTGCGTGGGCGGCGGGTCCAACGCGATCGGCATCTTCCACGGCTTCCTGGACGACCCCTCGGTGGAGCTCTACGGCCTCGAGGCCGGCGGGGACGGCGTGGAGTCCGGACGCCACGCCGCCACGATCTCGCTGGGCCGTCCCGGGGTGTTGCACGGCGCCCGGACCTACCTCATGCAGGACGAGGACGGGCAGACGCTCGAGTCCCACTCGATCTCCGCGGGCCTGGACTATCCGGCCGTGGGCCCCGAGCACTCCTACCTGCACGACATCGGGCGGGCGCGCTACGAGGCGATCACCGACGTGGAGGCGATGGAGTCCTTCCGGCTCCTGTGCCGCACCGAGGGCATCATCCCCGCCATCGAGACCTCCCACGCCCTGGCCGGCGCGCTGAAGATCGGCCGGCGCTGGGTGGAGGAGCTCGGGCCGGAGGCGGCCGCGGAGAAGATCATCGTGGTCTCCCTCTCCGGGCGCGGCGACAAGGACGTGGCGACCGCCGCGGAATGGTTCGGGATGCTCCCGGACGACAGCGCCGAGGCCGAGCTCGGCGAGAAGGGCGAGCGACTGTGAGCACCACCCGACACGAGACCCCCGGGGCGGACCTCGCGTCCCGCCTCCTGCCGCCGGGACTGAGCGCCGACCCCGGCTCGCGGCTCGCCGCGCGCATCGCCGAGTGCCGGGGCCAGGGCCGGCCGGCCCTCGTCGGCTACCTCCCCGCGGGCTTCCCGACCGTCGACGAGTCCATCGAGGCGGCCGTGGCCCTGGGCATCAACGGCGCCGACGTCATCGAGATCGGCATCCCGTACTCGGACCCCGTCATGGACGGGCCGGTGATCCAGCACGCGACCACCACGGCCCTCGCCAACGGCTTCCGGGTGGCCGACGTGTTCCGCGTGGTCCGGGCCGTGGCCGAGCGGACCGACGCGGTGCCCGTGGTGATGACCTACTGGAACCCCGTCCTGCAGATGGGCGTCGACACGTTCGCCCGCCGGCTCGCCGAGGCCGGGGGAGCGGGGATCATCACCCCCGACCTGATCCCCGACGAGGCCCGGGAGTGGTTCGCCGCGTCCCAGGCCCACGGCCTGGACCGGATCTTCCTGGTGGCGCCCTCCTCCTCGCGGGAGCGGCTCGACCTGGTGGTCAAGGCCGCGAGCGGCTTCGTCTACGCGGTCTCTGTGATGGGCGTCACCGGCGCCCGGGACGCCGTCTCCGACGTCGCCGAGAAGCTCGTGGCGGACACGCGGGCCGCCGGGGCCCAGCACGTGTGCGTGGGCCTGGGCGTCTCCCGCCGGGAGCACGTCGAGGAGATCGGGGCCTACGCGGACGGCGTCATCGTGGGCACCGCCCTCGTGCAGGCGCTGGCCGACGGCGGCCCCGAGGCCGTGGGCGCGCTGGCCCGGGAACTGGCCGGGCGCGCCTGATAGCGTGACGTGGCGCCCCGCCCTCCTCCGGGCGGGGCCGCCCGTCCCGACGACCCCACGAGCCGAGGCCCCACCGCATGCTGCTGAGCGCCGTTCCCCCCGTGCCCGCCCTGATGAGCGCCCCGCTCCGGCAGGGCATCCCCTCCCCGGACTGGTCCGGCTTCTCGCTCGGCCCGCTGACCGTGCACGCCTACGCGCTGTGCATCCTCGCGGGCATCGCGGCGGCGCTGTGGTTGACCACGCGCCGCTGGGCGGCCCGGGGGCTGGACCCGGAGATCGTGTGGGACATCGTGATGTGGGCCGTTCCCGCCGGGATCGTGGGCGCCCGCGTCTACCACGTGCTCATCACCGACCCGGCCGGCTACTTCGGCCCGGGCGCCGACCCCGTCGACGCGCTGCGGATCTGGGAGGGCGGTCTCGGGATCATGGGGGCCGTGGCCTTCGGCGCGGCGGCCGCGTGGTGGGTGTGCCGCCGCAACAACGTCTCCCTGGCCGTCTTCGCCGACGCCGCGGCACCCGGCCTACTGCTCGCGCAGGCGATCGGGCGCTGGGGCAACTGGTTCAACCAGGAGCTCTTCGGCCGGCCCACCACCCTGCCGTGGGGCCTCGAGATCGACCCCGGCAGCCCGAACTTCCCGGCCGGGCTGCCGGCGGACACCCTCTTCCACCCCACGTTCCTGTACGAGTCCCTGTGGAACCTGGCCGGCGTGGTGCTCCTGCTGGCCCTGGACCGGCGGTTCCGCCTGGACGGCGGCCGCCTCTTCGCGCTCTACCTGGTCCACTACGGCCTGGGCCGGATGCTCATCGAGCTGTTCCTGCGGATCGACCCGTCCCTCATGGTGCTGGGCCTGCGCGTGCACGTGTGGACCGCCCTGGGGCTCGTGCTGCTCGGGCTGGCCCTCTTCGCGGCGGTGGTGCTCCGCCGCCGCAGGGCCCGCGGCGCCGCGGTGGAGTCCTCGCGCGCCTGATACCGCACCGGGGGCCGCACCGGGGCTCCTGGCCGAAGAGTTTTCAGAGCTGTAACATCTGAGTGCTAGATTTTTCCAGCGCCTGACCGGCGGACGGGTGAACCACGTCCACCGCTCCGGTGCACGCCACGATCGTCCATCGTCGGACATTCCTGGAACGGGGCCCTTCCGCCGCCCGGCACCCCCTCGATCACTGCTCGAGGACGTCGGCGGCAGCTCACGATCCGGCGGCACCTCCCGACCGGAGCTCTGCCGCGGGGGCCGCTCCTGTTGACCGCATCCCATGGTGAGGAGACGTCAGTCATGACCTCTACCCCGGCCGGCACCCCCGGTGACACTTCCGCCCAGGGCGGCACGGACCCGCGTCCGGCCGATCCCGCCGAGACCGCGCAGGAGCAGCCGGAGTCCCCGTTCGAGCAGTTCTCCAACGCGCCCGAGGAGCAGGGCCTCTACCACCCGGACGAGGAGAAGGACGCGTGCGGCCTCGCCGTGGTCGCGACCCTCAACGGCGCACCGAGCCACGAGATCGTCGACGCGGCGCTGACGGCGCTGCGCAACCTGGAGCACCGCGGCGCCGTGGGCGGCGACGAGGGCACCGGTGACGGCGCCGGGCTGCTGACCCAGCTGCCGGACGCGTTCTTCCGCGCCGTGCTGGACTTCGAGCTGCCGCCCCTGGGCGGCTACGCCGTGGGCACCGCGTTCCTCCCGCACGGCGGGGAGAACGCGGAGCGGATCCAGGGCGCCCTTGAGGAGCTCGCGCGCTCCGAGGAACTGCAGGTCCTCGGCTGGCGGCCCGTCCCGGTCGCCGAGTCCGTGGTGGGCCGGTCCGCGCGGGAGGTCATGCCCTACTTCGTGCAGCTCTTCGTTGCCGAGACCACGCCGGCCCCCGAGGACGAGGCCGCCCGGCGGCGCCTGGACCAGAAGGCGTTCCGGCTGCGCAAGCGCGCCCAGAACCGGTCCGGCGTCTACTTCCCCTCGCTGTCCTCGCGCACGATCGTCTACAAGGGCATGCTGACCACCCAGCAGCTCGAGCCCTTCTACCCGGACCTGTCCGACGAGCGGTTCACCACCGAGCTCGCGATCGTGCACTCCCGGTTCTCCACCAACACCTTCCCCTCGTGGCCGCTGGCCCAGCCCATGCGCACGCTCGCGCACAACGGCGAGATCAACACCGTCAAGGGCAACCGGAACTGGATGCGCGCCCGCCAGTCGCAGCTGAAGTCCCCGCTGCTGGGCCGCAACCCCGAGGAGCTGTTCCCGATCTGCTCGGAGGGCGCCTCCGACTCGCAGTCCCTGGACGAGGTCGCCGAGCTGCTCGTGCTCTCCGGCCGGCCCGTCACCCAGGCCATGATGATGATGATCCCGGAGGCCTGGGAGAACCACGAGACCATGGACCCCGCCCGCAAGGCGTTCTACCGCTACCACGCCTCCTTCATGGAGCCGTGGGACGGGCCCGCCGCGGTGGCCTTCACCGACGGCGTGCAGGTCGGGTCCCTGCTGGACCGCAACGGGCTGCGCCCCGGCCGGTTCTGGGTCACGGACGACGGCCTGGTCGTCTTCGCCTCGGAGGTCGGCGTCGTCGACGTCGGCGACCGCAAGATCGTGCGCAAGGGCCGCGTGTCCCCGGGCACGATGTTCCTCGTGGACACCGCGCAGGGCCGGATCGTGGAGGACGCCGAGATCAAGGCCCAGATCGCCTCCGCCGCCCCGTGGGAGGAGTGGGCCGACAGCAACATCGTCGACATCACGGACCTCCCCGAGCGCGAGCACATGATCCACCCGCGCTCCTCCATCACCCTGCGCCAGAAGACCTTCGGGTACACGCAGGAGGAGCTGAAGATGATCGTCGGGCCCATGGCGGCCAAGGGCGCCGAGCCGATCTACGCGATGGGCACCGACACCCCGATCGCCGTGCTCTCCGAGAAGTCCCGCACCCTGTTCGACTACTTCGTGCAGTCCTTCGCCCAGGTCACCAATCCCCCGCTGGACGCCATCCGCGAGGAGCTCGTCACGAGCCTGCGCGGCTCCGTGGGCCCCTCCGGCAACCTACTGACCACCGAGCGGGTGCGCACCCGCCAGGTCGCGGTGGACTTCCCGGTCATCGACAACGACCAGCTGGACCAGTTCCTGCACCTGGAGGGCGAGGACGGGATGCCCGCGGCCCTCAAGGTGCGGGGCCTGTACCGCCCCGACGGCGGCGCGGAGTCCCTGCGCGCCCGGATCGCGGAGATCTGCGAGAAGGTCTCCGCGGCCGTGGCCCGCGGCGTCGAGTACGTGATAGTCTCCGACCGCGACTCCAACGGCGCGTGGGCCCCGATCCCGTCGCTGCTGCTCACATCGGCCGTGCACCACCACCTCCTGCGCTCCGCGACCCGCACCAAGGTGGCGCTCGTCGTGGAGGCGGGCGACGTGCGCGAGGTCCACCACGTGGCGCTGCTCATCGGCTACGGCGCGTCCGCGGTGAACCCCTACCTGGCGATGGAGTCCGCGGAGGAGCTGGTCCGCTCGGGCGACCTCACCGGGATCACCACCGAGCACGCGGTGCACAACCTGATCAAGGCCCTGGGCAAGGGCGTGCAGAAGATCATGTCCAAGATGGGCATCTCCACGGTCTCCTCCTACTGCGGCGCCCAGGTCTTCGAGGCCCTCGGCCTGTCGCGGGAGCTCGTGGACGACTACTTCACCGGCACCCACACCCAGATCGGCGGCATCGGCCTCGACGTGATCGCGGAGGAGACGGCCTCCCGCCACCGCCGGGCGTACCCGGCGGACGGCGTGACCGAGCCCCACCGGGACCTCGAGACCGGCGGCGAGTACGACTGGCGCCGGGACGGCCCGCCGCACCTGTTCAACCCCCAGACCGTCTTCCGGCTGCAGCACGCCACCCGTACCGGCCGCTACGACATCTTCAAGTCCTACACGAAGCTCGTGGACGACCAGACGAAGAAGCTGCTGACCCTGCGCGGGCTGCTCGGCTTCACCGCGGACCGCAAGCCGGTGCCGCTCGAGGAGGTCGAGCCCGTCAGCTCGATCGTCAAGCGCTTCCAGACCGGGGCGATGAGCTACGGCTCCATCTCCCAGGAGGCGCACGAGACCCTGGCGATCGCGATGAACCGGCTCGGCGCGAAGTCCAACACCGGGGAGGGCGGCGAGGACGTCGACCGGCTGCTCGACCCGCAGCGGCGCTCGGCGATCAAGCAGGTGGCCTCCGGCCGGTTCGGCGTCACGAGCCTGTACCTGACCAACGCCGACGACATCCAGATCAAGATGGCCCAGGGCGCCAAGCCCGGCGAGGGCGGCCAGCTCATGGCCCAGAAGCTGTACCCGTGGATCGCCCGCACGCGCCACTCCACCCCGGGAGTGTCCCTGATCTCGCCGCCGCCGCACCACGACATCTACTCGATCGAGGACCTGGCGCAGCTGATCTACGACCTCAAGCGCTCCAACCCGCAGGCCCGGGTGCACGTCAAGCTGGTCTCCGAGATCGGCATCGGCACCGTGGCCTCGGGCGTCACCAAGGCCAAGGCGGACGTGGTGCTCGTCTCCGGGCACGACGGCGGCACGGGCGCGGCCCCGCTGAACTCCCTCAAGCACGCCGGCGCCCCCTGGGAGCTTGGCCTCGCCGAGACCCAGCAGACGCTGATGCTCAACGGGCTGCGGGACCGCGTGGTCGTCCAGGCGGACGGGCAGATGAAGACCGGCCGGGACGTGATCGTCGCCGCGTTGCTCGGGGCGGAGGAGTTCGGCTTCGCCACGGCGCCGCTGATCGTCGAGGGCTGCATCATGATGCGCAAGTGCCACCTGGACACCTGCCCGGTGGGCGTGGCCACCCAGAACCCGGAGCTGCGCAAGCGGTTCACGGGGCGGGCCGAGCACGTGGTGAACTTCTTCGAGTTCATCGCCGAGGAGGTCCGGGAGTACCTGGCCCAGCTCGGGTTCCGCTCGATCGAGGAGGCCGTCGGGCACGCCGAGGTCCTCGAGACCAAGGACGCCATCGACCACTGGAAGGCGCACGGGCTGGACCTCTCGCCGATCCTGCACTCCACGGTGCTCGAGCACCGGGGCGCGGCGGTGCGCAACATGCGCGGCCAGGACCACGAGCTGGAGAAGCACTTCGACAACGAGCTGATCCGGCTCTCCCGGGCCGCCCTCGAGAAGCGCGAGCCCGTGCGGATCCAGCAGCACATCATCAACACGGACCGCGCGGTCGGCACGATGCTCGGCCACGTGGTGACGCGGACGTTCGGCACGGACGTCCTGGCCCACGACACCATCGACGTGACGCTCATGGGCCAGGCCGGCCAGTCCCTCGGCGCGTTCCTCCCGCAGGGCATCACCCTGCGGCTCGAGGGCGACGCCAACGACTACAGCGGCAAGGGCCTGTCCGGGGGGCGGATCATCGTGCGCCCCGAGCGGGACGCGGTGTTCGAGGCCTCCGAGAACGTCATCGCGGGCAACGTGATCGGCTACGGCGCCACGAGCGGGGAGATCTTCCTGCGCGGCACCGTGGGCGAGCGGTTCCTGGTGCGCAACTCGGGCGCCACGGCGGTGGTCGAGGGCATCGGCGACCACGGCTGCGAGTACATGACCGGCGGCACCGCCCTGGTGCTCGGCCGTACCGGGCGCAACTTCGGCGCCGGCATGTCCGGCGGCGTGGCCTACGTCATCGACCTCGCCGAGACCTCGGTCAACAAGCAGGCGCGCGACAGCGGCGAGCTGCAGCTGCTGCCCCTGGACGAGGCGGACGCCGAGGTCGTGCTGGCTCTCATCACGAAGCACGCCGAGGAGACGGGCTCCGAGCTCGCGGACCGGCTCCTGGCCGACCCCGTGGCCACGCTCGGACGTTTCACCAAGGTCCTGCCGCGGGAGTACGCCGCCGTGCAGGGCATCCGCGAAGAGGCCCGGACCCAGGGGCAGGACCCCGACGGCGACGAGGCCTGGCACAAGATCCTGGAGGTGACGACCCGTGGCTGATCCGCGCGGTTTCATGAAGGTGACCGAGCGCGTCGACCGCCCCAAGCGGCCGGTGCCCGTCCGGATCATGGACTGGAAGGAGGTCCAGGAGGCCCAGGACCGGGGGGTCCTGCAGAAGCAGGCCGGCCGGTGCATGGACTGCGGGATCCCCTTCTGCCACGAGGGCTGCCCCCTCGGCAACCTGATCCCCGAGTGGAACGACCTCGTGTGGCGGGGCCTCGACGCCGAGGCGGTCGAGCGCATGCACGCCACCAACAACTTCCCGGAGTTCACCGGGCGGGTCTGCCCGGCCCCGTGCGAGTCCTCGTGCGTGCTCGGCATCAACCAGCCGGCGGTGACCATCAAGCAGATCGAGTACTCGATCGGGGAGATGGGCTTCGACGAGGGCATCGTCAAGCCGTACGTGCCCCAGCGCCTGGTCGGCAAGACCGTGGCGGTCGTGGGCTCCGGTCCCGGCGGCCTCGCGGTCGCCCAGCAGCTGACCCAGGCCGGGTTCACGGTGGCGGTCTACGAGCGCGACGACCGCATCGGCGGGCTGCTGCGCTACGGCATTCCCGACTTCAAGATGGAGAAGGAGGTCCTCGACCGGCGCCTCGACGTCATGCGCGCCGAGGGCACCCGCTTCCGCCCCGGGGTGGAGATCGGCAAGGACATCACCTGGGACCAGCTCAAGCGCCGCTACGACGCCGTGGTGGTCGCCACCGGCGCCACCCGGCCGCGGGATCTCGAGATCCCGGGCCGGGACCTGGACGGCGTCCACTTCGCGATGGACTACCTGGTGCAGGGCAACCGCGTGGTGGCCGGGGACGAGGTCGAGGACCAGATCTCCGCGGCGGGCAAGCACGTCATCGTCCTGGGCGGCGGCGACACCGGCTCGGACTGCATCGGCACCGCCAACCGCCAGGGCGCGGCGTCGATCACGTCCCTGGCGATCGGGCGCAAGCCCGCCGCGGACCGCTCCGACGCCGACCCGTGGCCCATGATGCCCAAGGTCTTCGAGGTGTCGAGCTCCCACGAGGAGGGCGGCGACCGCACCTACATGGCCTCCACCGTGGAGTTCGTGGGCGAGAACGGGAAGCTCACCGGCCTGAAGGTCGCCGAGACCGAGTACCTGCCCGACGGCCGGCGCGCCCCCAAGGGCGGCACCGAGCGGGTGATCCCGGCGGACCTCGTCTTCCTGGCCCTGGGCTTCACCGGCAACGAGTCCGAGGACATCACCGAGCAGATCGGCGCCGAGCTGGACGGCCGGACCAACCTGGCCCGGGACGACCGGTACATGACCAGCGTGGACGGCGTCTTCGCGTGCGGCGACGCCGGCCGCGGCCAGTCCCTCGTCGTCTGGGCGATCGCCGAGGGCCGGGCCTGCGCGGCCGCCGTCGAACGGTTCCTCATGGGCTCGACCCGTCTGCCGGAGCCCGTGGCCCCGACCGACCGGGCCATCGACCTCACCCTGTAGGACGGCACCGGGCCCGACGGTCCCACGGCGCGGGCCGCCCCCTTCCGAGAGGGGGGCGGCACGCGCCGTCGCACGTCCGGGGCGGGCGGACGGGCCGGGCGCCTCGACACCGGCGGCGGCGTTGGTAGGCTGGGAACGACCTCCCGCCCCAGGGCGGACATCCAGGCAGTGCGGCCGGGAGCTGCGTCGTGTCCTGCGCGACGGAGCCCCCGGCCGCAGTGCTGTGCACGTCCTCCCCGGTGGCACCCCTCGACCCAAGGCGGCACACATGCGACGAGCAAAGATCGTGGCCACGATCGGTCCGGCCATCTCCTCGTACGAGAACCTCTCCCAGGCGATCCGGTCCGGCATGAACGTGGCCCGGCTCAACATGAGCCACGGCGACCACTCCGTGCACGACGCGTCCTACGAGAACCTGCGGCGCGCCTCGGCGGACGCCGGGCAGACGGTCGCGATCCTCGCGGACCTGCAGGGACCGAAGATCCGGCTCGGCCGCTTCGCGGACGGCCCGCACGAGCTGCTCCCCGGCGACGTGTTCTCCATCACCGTCGACGACGTCGAGGGCACCGCGAGCCTGTGCTCCACCACGCACAAGGCCCTGCCGGGCGACGTCAACGTGGGCGACCCGCTGCTCATCGACGACGGCCGGGTGGCGCTGCGCGCCACCGCCGTCTCGGACACCACCGTCACGACCGAGGTGGTCGTGGGCGGGGCGGTGTCCAACAACAAGGGCATCAACCTGCCCGGCGTGGCCGTGAACGTCCCGGCCCTGTCCGACAAGGACGAGGACGACCTGCGCTGGGCCCTGCGCCGCGGTGTGGACCTGATCGCCCTGTCCTTCGTGCGCGACGCCAAGGACATCGTGCGGGTGCACGAGATCATGGACGAGGAGGGCCGGCGGCTGCCGGTGATCGCCAAGATCGAGAAGCCGCAGGCGGTGGACTCCCTGCACGAGATCATCGACGCCTTCGACGGCATCATGGTGGCCCGCGGTGACCTGGGCGTGGAGCTGCCGCTGGAGCAGGTCCCGATCGTGCAGAAGCGCGCCATCGAGCTCGCCCGGCGCTGGGCCAAGCCCGTGATCGTCGCCACCCCGTTGCTCGAGTCGATGATCGACAGCCCCCGCCCCACCCGGGCCGAGGCCTCCGACTGCGCCAACGCGGTGCTCGACGGCGCCGACGCGGTCATGCTCTCCGGGGAGACCTCGGTGGGCAAGTACCCGATCGAGACGATCGAGACGATGGCCCGCATCATCGAGGCCATCGAGAGCCAGGCGCTGGAGCGCGTCCCGGCCCTCGGCACGGAGCCGCGCACCCGGGGTGGTGCGGTGACGCGGGCGGCGGTGACCATCGCCCGGCAGCTCGACGTCAGCTACCTCTGCACGTTCACCCAGTCCGGGGACTCCGCCCGCCGGCTGTCCCGGCTGCGCCCGGCCCACCCGATCCTGGCGTTCACCCCGGAGCCCCTCGTCACGGCGCTCATGTCCCTGCTCTGGGGCGTGCAGCCCATCCAGGTCGCGAAGGTCGACCACACGGACGAGATGACCCGGCAGGTCGACCTGCACCTGCAGGAGCAGGGCCTGGCGGGCAAGGACGACCTCGTGGTGATCTGCGCCGGCTCGCCCCCCGGGGTCGCCGGCACCACGAACCTCGTCAAGGTGCACCGCGTGGGCGACGTCGCCGACGCCGGGGAGCTGCTGGGCAGCGGGCAGCGGCGCGAGCGCGTGGGACCGTGGCGGGAGGGGTGAGCAACCCCCCGGCCATGACCCCCGAGGAGCACTCCCGGGACCTGCGCGAGCACGGGGTCCCCGAGGAGCTGCACGCCGCCTTCCCCGGTCACGGGATGGGCGGTCTGGCCCGGGCGATGGGCATCCGGTTCACGGAGCTCACGCCCGGGCGGGCGGTCGCCACGATGCCGGTCGAGCCGAACACGCAGCCGGGCGGGATCCTGCACGGGGGAGCGCACTGCGTCCTCGCCGAGACGCTCGCCTCGACCGCGGCGAGCGTGCACGCCGGCCCCGGGCGGTACGCGGTGGGTGTCGACGTCAACGCGACGCACCAGCGCGGCGTGGCCTCCGGGACGGTCACCGGCACGTGCACGGCGCTGCACCTGGGCGCCACGCTCACCGTCCACGAGGTCGTGATGACCGACGAGCGGGGGCGGCGGCTGTCCACCGCCCGGGTCACCAACCTGGTGCGGGAGCGGGGCGCCGCGGGCTGACGGCACGGGGGTGGGACGAGAAGACCCCGGACCGGGAGGTCCGGGGTGCTGGTGCCCAAGGTGGGACTCGAACCCACACTCCAGGGGAACCGCATTTTGAGTGCGGCGCGTCTGCCAATTCCGCCACTTGGGCCTGCGGTCGCAGTCCGCGCCGCCTCGGGAGGGCGGCTCCTGCGCTCGACCACTCTACAACAGTTATAGGCTGGGGCTGATCGGACGGAACGCGCGGCGCCGGGCAGTCGGGCGCCGCCGGCCCCGTTGCCCGCGCGGCGCGGGCAACGACGCACCAGCAGCCAAGGAGTCAGCGTGACGGAGCAGCCGAACCCCTCCCCGGCGGAGGAGCCCGAGACCCGCGACGACCCGTCCGGCGAGGCGGCGGAGCGCGACCTGCGCCCGGCCCGTCGGGTGGTGGTCGCCGAGGACGAGACCCTGATCCGCCTGGACATCGTGGAGATGCTCCAGGACGCGGGCTACGAGGTGGTCGCGGAGGCCGACAACGGCCAGCGCGCCGTGGAGCTCGCCCGCGAGCACCGCCCCGACCTCGTGCTCATGGACGTGAAGATGCCCGTCCTGGACGGGATCACCGCGGCGGAGCAGATCGCCTCGGACCGGATCGCCCCGGTGGTCCTGCTGACGGCCTTCAGCCAGCGGGAGCTCGTGGAGCGGGCCCGCGAGGCGGGGGCCATGGCCTACGTGGTCAAGCCGTTCACGGTGGACGACCTCGTGCCCGCGATCGAGATCGCGATCTCCCGCGCCGAGGAGATCGCCGCGCTCGAGCGCGAGGTCTCGGACATGAAGGAGCAGTTCGCCACCCGCAAGCTCGTGGAGCGCGCGAAGTCGCTGCTGACCACCAAGATGGGGCTCACCGAGCCCGAGGCGTTCCGCTGGATCCAGAAGACCTCCATGGACCGCCGGCTGTCCATGCGGGAGGTCGCCGAGGCCATCATCAACCAGGTCGCCTGAGCGCACCGTCCGGCCGCGCGGGCTGACCCGCCGGGCCCCGGCAAACCGCCCGCCCCGGCTCCCGCCCGGCCCTAGGATGGGTCCGTGGAGAAAACGACGCAGCACACGCAGACCGACCCGAGCCCCGAGACCGCTGTCCGCACGGTGACCGTCGGGACCGACACCGACCACCCCGTCGACGTCGAGATCCCCCACCCGGTCTCCCGGCCCGAGCGGAAGCTGCTGCTGGTCGACGGCCACTCCCTGGCCTTCCGCGCGTTCTTCGCGCTGTCCCGCGCCGCGGAGTACGGCGGCGGGCCCGCCTTCGTGACCTCCGACGGCCGGCACACCGAGGCGGTCTACGGCTTCGTGAACACGCTCGTGAAGCTGATCCGCGAGCAGAAGCCCACCCACCTGGTGGTCTCCTTCGACCTCGACGGCCCCACCCTGCGCTCCCAGGAGTACGAGGAGTACAAGGGCGGGCGGGACGAGACGCCCGAGGAGTTCCACGGGCAGGTCCCGCAGATCCGCCGGATCCTCGACGCCCTGGGCGTGCCCGTGGTCACCGCCGAGGGCCACGAGGCCGACGACGTCCTCGCCACCCTCGCCCGCCGCGGCGCCGAGCAGGACTACGAGGTGCTGGTCTTCTCCGGGGACCGGGACGCCTTCCAGATGATCGACGAGCACGTCACGGTGGTCTACCCCGGGCGCACCCCGTCCGACCTCAAGCACATGGACGCCGCCGCCGTGGTGGAGAAGTACAAGGTGCCGCCCCAGCACTACCCGGACCTCGCGGCCCTGACCGGGGAGCAGGCCGACAACCTCCCCGGGATCCCCGGCGTGGGTGCGGGGTTCGCGGCCAAGTGGATCCTCGCCTACGGCGGCGTCGACGCGATCCTCGCGCACGCGGACCGCGTCAAGGGCAAGAAGGGCGAGGCGCTGCGCGAGCACCGCGCCGACGTCGAGCGCAACCGCCGGCTCAACCGCCTGATCACCGATCTCGCGCTGGACGTCGACCTCGCCGACGCCGGCCTGCCCGTGCCCGACGCCCAGGCGGTGGGGGAGGTCTTCGACGACCTCGAGTTCGGCGACGGCCTGCGCAACCGGCTCTTCGACGCCTTCGGGCGCCCCGCGGAGGAGGCGGCCCCGCCGGCCGACCTCGGCCTGGGCGAGGTCGAGCGCCCCGGCACCGCCGAGGACCTCGAGCAGTGGCTGGCCGGCGGGGAGGGTCCCGTGGTGCTGCACGCCCTGCACCGCGACGACGACCCCGTGCTGCCGGGCGCCCGCGAGCTCTCCGGGGCGGTCCTCGCCCGCGGCGGCCACCAGCCGTCCGCGCTGTTCCTGGACCTCGCGGCCGCCGACTCCGGCCTCGAGTCCGCGCTGGCCCGCTGGCTGGGCGACGCGGACCGGCCCAAGATCGTGGACGGGCTCAAGGACGTCTGGAAGTCCCTCGCGGTGCGGGGCCTACCGCTGGCAGGGGTCGTGGACGACCCCCAGCTCTCGGCCTACCTGCTGCAGCCGGCGCGGCGCAGCTACGAGCTCCCCGCGCTGCTCGAGGACCGGCTGGGCCTGGCGGTGGCGCCCGCCGCGGACGGCCCCGCCGCCGAGGGGCAGCAGCAGCTCGCCCTGGACGCCGAGCCCTGGCCCGCCCCGGCGGTGCTGCGGCGGGAGGCGGAGCTGGCGGTCGCCACCGTCCAGCTCTCCGAGCACCTGCTGGAGAAGCTGGCCGAGACCCACCAGACCGCCCTCCTCACGGACCTCGAGCTGCCCCTGGCCGTGGTGCTGGGCCGGATGGAGCTCGCCGGGATCGCCGTGGACCCCGAGGGGGTGCAGGTCCTGCTCGACGACTTCGCCCGGGTGATCGAGCAGGCGCAGCAGGAAGCGCACGCCCAGATCGCGGAGCCCGTGAACCTCGGCTCCACCAAGCAGCTGCAGCAGGTGATGTTCGAGGAGCTGGGGCTGCCGAAGACCAAGAAGATCAAGTCCGGCTTCACGACCGACGCCGACGCCGTGGCGGAGCTGCTCACCCGCACCGACCCGGACTCCAAGGGGCACCGCTTCCTCGCCGGCCTGCTGGCCTACCGGGACGCCAACAAGCTCCGCCAGACCGTCGAGGGCCTGCAGAAGGCCATCGCCGAGGACGGCCGCGTGCACACCACCTACATGCAGAACGTCGCCGCCACCGGCCGGCTGTCCTCCACCAACCCCAACCTGCAGAACATCCCCGTGCGCACCGAAGAGGGCCGCCGCATCCGCGGGCTGTTCGTGGTCGGGCGCCCGGAGGACGGGCGGGCCTACGAGCAGCTGCTCACCGCCGACTACTCCCAGATCGAGATGCGCATCATGGCGCACCTGTCCGGGGACGAGGCGCTGATCGAGGCGTTCCGCAGCGGCGAGGACCTGCACCGCTTCGTCGGCTCGAAGATCTTCGGCGTGGCCCCGGAGGAGGTCACCGCGCCCATGCGCTCCAAGGTCAAGGCCATGAGCTACGGGCTGGTCTACGGGCTGAGCTCCTTCGGGCTCTCCAAGCAGCTGCGGATCCCCGTGGACGAGGCCCGCACCCTGATGAGCGACTACTTCACCCGGTTCGGGGCGGTGCGCGACTACCTGCGCGGCGTCGTGGAGCAGGCCCGCGAGGACGGCTACACGGCCACGATCGACGGACGCCGCCGGTACCTCCCGGACCTCTCCAGCGACAACCGGCAGCTGCGCTCCATGGCCGAGCGCGCCGCCCTCAACGCCCCCATCCAGGGCTCGGCCGCCGACATCATCAAAAAGGCGATGCTCGGGGTGGACCGGCGCTTCGCCGACGAGGGCCTCGGCTCCCGGATGCTCCTGCAGGTCCACGACGAGCTCGTGGTGGAGGTCGTGCGCGGGGAGCGCGAGACCGTGGAGCGGGTGCTGCGCGAGGAGATGGGCGGCGCCGCCGAGCTGTCCGTGCCGCTGGAGGTCAACGTCGGCGCGGGCCGCTCCTGGCACGAGGCAGCCCACTGACCGGCCGGACCGGCGCCCCGGCCGGCCCGCTCCCCGACCCCACCGCGAACGAGGAACCCACCATGGACCCCCAGCACGACGCTCCGACGACACCGTCCACCCCCGGCACCGTGACCGAGTCCTACTCGGCCGGCGGGCACGACTACACCTTCGCGGAGTTCGGCGTGGGCCCCGGCGGCGTCGCGGCCAACCCCGCCGCCGTGGAGTGGGTGCGGGCCATCCGGCAGGGCTTCCACCAGGCGGAGCCGACCGACGAGACCCTCGAGCGCACCCTGTCCTGGATGCACGCCGAGCGGGTGCGGCTGCGGGCGGCGTACCCGCACGCCGTGCCGGAGGCGGCGCTCCCCACCCGGCGGCCCGTGGCGACCTTCACCTCCTGGGAGGGCTCGCTCAACGCGGGCCGCGGCCGGCTGCTGCGGGCCCGGCTCATCTCCGAGGTCACCGTGCGGCCCACGCACAGCCGCCGCGGGCTGCTGCGCCGGCTCATGACGGGGGAGCTCGACCGCGCCCGGCGGGACGGCTACCCCGTGGCGCTGCTGACCGCGACCGAGGCCACCATCTACGGCCGGTTCGGCTTCGGCGCGGCCACGTTCAACCGCGAGGTCACCGTGGACGCCACGACCCGCCTCCAGCTCAAGGCGCCGACCGTGGGCAGCGTGGAGATGGCCGACGGCGAGGCGGTGCGCCAGCTCGCCCCCGTGCTCTTCCAGCGCTTCCACGAGAGCTCCCACGGATCGGTGAGCCGGGTGGCCTACCACTGGCCCGAGTACACGGGGGAGTACGCCATCACCCCGCAGAAGGCGGACCCCGAGGTGCGCTGCGCCGTGCACTACGACGACGCGATGCGCCCGGACGGCTACGTGACCTACCGGTTCGAGCCGAACACCTCCTACCCGCTGACCCTGACGGTGCTCGACCTCGTGGGCGCCTCCCCGGACGTGTCGATCGCCCTGTGGGAGTTCGTGACCTCCCTGGACCTCGTGGACCAGGTCCGCTTCGGCCGCGCCCCCGTGGAGGACCCGCTGGTGTGGGCGATGGCGGACCGGGCCAAGTACCGCGTCACCGCGGAGTCCGACAAGGTGTGGGTGCGGGTCCTGGACCCCGCCGCCGCGCTGGAGGCCCGCCCGTACACCTTCCGCGGGCGGATCGTCATCTCCCTCGTGGACTCGATGGGCTACGCCGACGGCGTCTGGGCGCTGGACACCAGCGGCGGGACGCCCGTGGTCGAGCGGCTGGGCGACCGGCCCCGCACCGCCGACGACGACGCCGGGCGCTCGGTCCCCGCGGTGGAGCTGCCCGACGGGGCCGACGTGGCGATGCGGGTGGACGTGCTCGGGTCCCTGTACCTCGGGGCGGTGAAGGCGAGCACCCTCGCGCAGGCGGGGCTGATCGTGGCCCGGGACGAGGACGCGCTGCGGGACCTGCAGGACTTCATGGAGACCCCGACCGCCCCGTACGGCGTCACACAGTTCTGAGCCCGCACGGCGCGGCGGGTCGCGTGTTGCGCCCCTTTTCCTCCGTCCGTAGAATGACCCGGTGCGTGCTCTGCACGTGCCCTGTCCAGCAATCCTTCGGAACGGCCGCGGTCCGGCCGGACAATCTCCGTTCCGACTGATCACAAACTATCCCCATCGGAGCCCCTACTACATGACCACCACCACCCCGCAGGTTGCCGTCAACGACATCGGGTCCGCCGAGGACTTCCTCGCCGCTGTCGACGCGACCATCAAGTACTTCAACGACGGCGACCTCGTCGAGGGCACCGTCGTCAAGGTCGACCGCGACGAGGTCCTTCTCGACATCGGCTACAAGACCGAGGGCGTCATCCCGTCCCGCGAGCTGTCCATCAAGCACGATGTCGACCCGGACGAGGTCGTGACCGTGGGTGATGAGGTCGAGGCTCTGGTCCTCACCAAGGAGGACAAGGAAGGCCGCCTGATCCTGTCCAAGAAGCGGGCTCAGTACGAGCGCGCCTGGGGCGACATCGAGAAGATCAAGGAGGACGACGGCGTCGTCACCGGCACCGTCATCGAGGTCGTCAAGGGTGGCCTCATCCTCGACATCGGCCTGCGCGGCTTCCTCCCGGCCTCCCTCGTCGAGATGCGCCGCGTGCGCGACCTCGCGCCGTACATCGGCCAGCAGATCGAGGCGAAGATCATCGAGCTGGACAAGAACCGCAACAACGTGGTCCTGTCCCGCCGTGCCTGGCTCGAGCAGACCCAGTCCGAGGTCCGCTCCAACTTCCTGCACAAGCTCGAGAAGGGCCAGGTCCGCACGGGCACGGTCTCCTCGATCGTCAACTTCGGTGCCTTCGTGGACCTGGGCGGCGTCGACGGCCTCGTGCACGTCTCCGAGCTGTCCTGGAAGCACATCGACCACCCCTCCGAGGTCGTCGAGGTCGGCCAGGAGGTCACCGTCGAGGTCCTGGACGTCGACATGGACCGCGAGCGCGTCTCCCTGTCGCTGAAGGCGACCCAGGAGGACCCGTGGCAGCTGTTCGCCCGCACCCACGCCCTCGGGCAGGTCGTGCCGGGCAAGGTCACCAAGCTCGTCCCCTTCGGCGCGTTCGTGCGCGTCGAGGACGGCATCGAGGGCCTGGTGCACATCTCCGAGCTGGCCCAGCGCCACGTGGACATGGCCGAGCAGGTCGTCTCCGTGGGCGACGAGCTGTTCGTCAAGGTCATCGACATCGACCTGGACCGCCGCCGCATCTCGCTGTCGCTCAAGCAGGCCAACGAGGGCGTGGACCCGGACTCCACCGAATTCGACCCGGCCCAGTACGGCATGGCCGCCGAGTACGACGACCAGGGCAACTACAAGTACCCCGAGGGCTTCGATCCCGAGACCAACGAGTGGATCGAGGGCTACGAGACCCAGCGCGCCGCCTGGGAGCAGCAGTACGCCGACGCCCAGTCGCGCTGGGAGGCGCACAAGGAGCAGGTCCGGAAGTCGATCGCCGAGGACGCCGAGGCCGCCGCCGGCGGCACGACGAGCTCCTCGTCCTCCTCGTCCTCCTCCTCGTCCGCGCCGGCCCCGACCAGCTACTCCTCCGAGGCCCCGGCCGCCGACTCCGGCACCCTGGCCTCCGACGAGGCCCTGGCCGCTCTGCGCGAGAAGCTGACCGGAGCCTGATCCGACAGGCACCGCCAGGCCGTCCCGCACGGCGCTGACCACGACGGCCCCCACCCTTCGCAGGGCGGGGGCCGTCGTGCTGTCCCCGGGGCCGCCGGACCGGCCGGGCGCCGCTCAGGGCCGGCTGCCGGCGGGGGTGTCCACCCAGTCCGTGCCGACGGGCCGCAGGAGACCGGCGCCGGAGGTCAGCGAGGCCACGCGGGAGTGCAGCGCGGCGACGGCCGCGTCGTCGTCGGGCAGGGCGAGGCCCAGCTCCGCGCCTGCCGCCCCGTAGTCGGTGTCCAGGACCGTGGTCCCGGCCGCGCGCAGCTCGTTCTCGATCCGGCCCGCGTCCGCGTGGGAGGCGGGGAGCCGGTAGAGGCGCTGCCGCCGGCGGACCACCAGGGACACGCCGTCGAGGGCCTGGGACACCGCCTCGGAGTAGGCCCGGACCAGCCCGCCGGCGCCGAGCAGGGTGCCGCCGAACCAGCGGACCACCACGGCGCTCACGTCCGAGAGGTCGGTGACGTCCCGGCCCGCCGCGTCCGTGGCGGTGCGCCGCAGCACGAGGGCCTCGAGCATCGGCAGGCCCGCGGTGCCGGCGGGTTCGCCGTCGTCGGAGGAGCGTTGCACGTCCCGGTCCGGGCCCAGGACGAACGCCGAGCAGTGGTGGCGGGCGTCGTGGAATTCGCGCCGCAGCTCCTCGACCAGGGTCCGGGCCTCGGCCTCCGTGGACGCCCGCCGCAGCACCGCCAGGAAGCGGGAGCGCTTGATCTCCAGCTCGGCCACCGCCTCTGTGCCCGCGGCGAGCGTCGTGTACCGGGTCGCGCGGCTGAGCAGGGGGTCCGGGTCCATGCTCCCCACTCTAGGCCGGGCCCCGCGCGCCCTCGACGGGACCGGGACGGGGTGCTAGACAGGAGAGCAGCCGCGACGGAGGGAGCAGACATGCGCATCGCCGACACCTCCGACCTCTGGTGGAAGCAGGCGGTGGTGTACTGCGTGGACGTCGAGCGGTTCCTGGACACGGACGGCAACGGCGTCGGCGACATCGCCGGGCTGGCCGAGCGGGTGGACTACCTGGCGGAGCTCGGCGTCACCTGCCTGTGGCTCATGCCGTTCTACCCGACGCCGAACCGGGACGACGGCTACGACATCACCGACTTCTACGGCGTCGACCAGCGGCTGGGCAGCTTCGGCGACCTCGTGGAGCTCGTCCGCACCGCCCAGGACCGCGGTCTGCGGGTCATCGCCGACCTCGTGGTCAACCACACCTCCGACCAGCACCCGTGGTTCCAGGCCGCCCGCTCGAGCACGGACAGCCCGTACCGCGACTACTACGTGTGGCGGACCGACGAGCCGCCGGACACCTCCGGGAAGGCCGTGTTCCCCGACCGGGAGGGCGGCATCTGGACCCGGGACGAGATCACCGGGCACTGGTACCTGCACCGCTTCTACCGCCACCAGCCCGACCTCAACCTCTCCCACCCCAAGGTGCGGGACGAGATCGCGAAGATCGTCGGGTTCTGGTTGCACCTGGGCCTCGACGGCTTCCGCGTGGACGGGATCCCCCAGCTGCTCACGCTGGCGCAGGGCGACGACTTCGAGAATCAGGGCGGGTTCACGGACCCGCACGGGTTCCTGCGCTTGCTGCGCAGGTTCGTCAACCGCCGCAACGGCCGGGCCGCCCTGCTGGGCGAGGTCAACCTGCCCTACCAGCAGCAGCTCGAGCTGTTCGGCACCGAGGACGCGGGGGAGCTGACCATGATCTTCGACTTCGTGGCCATGCAGAACCTCTACCTCTCGCTGGCCCGCCGGGACGCCGGGCCGCTGGCGACCGCCCTGAAGAACCAGCCCCGCATCCCGCAGGACGCCCAGTGGGCCAACTTTGTGCGCAACCACGACGAGCTCACCCTCGACCAGCTCTCCGCGTCCGAGCGGGAGGAGGTCTTCGCCGCCTTCGGGCCCGAGGAGCGCATGCAGATCTACGGCCGGGGCCTCACCCGGCGGCTGCCGCCCATGCTGGACGGGGACCGGCAGCGCATCCGGATGGTCTACTCGCTGCTCTTCTCCCTGCCGGGCACCCCGGTGCTGTACTACGGCGAGGAGATCGGCATGGGCGAGAACCTCGCCGCCGAGGGCCGCATGGCCGTCCGCACGCCCATGCAGTGGACCTCCGGGCGCAACGGGGGGTTCTCCTCCGCCGGCGCCGAGGACCTCTCCGGTCCCGTCGTCGAGGGAGAGTTCGGCCCCGCGGCCGTGAACGTGGCCGACGCCAAGCGGGACCCGGACTCCCTGCTGAACTTCGTCACCGCCCTGGCCCGCCGCTACCGCGAGTGCACCGAGCTGGCCTGGGGGCCCGCCGAGGTCCTGGACCAGCCGCGGCGGGAGGTGCTCGCCCACCGGTGCTCGTGGGAGGGCTCCGGCATCGTGGCGCTGCACAACTTCTCCGCCGAGCCCACCACGGTGCCGCTGCTGCTGCCGGACGAGGAGGAGGGCACCGAGCTGCTGGACCTGCTGGGCAACGGGACGTGCACCCTCGACGCCGACTCCTCGGCGGAGCTGGCCCTGGAGGGCTACGGGTACCGCTGGCTGCGGGTGCAGCGGGCGCACGGGCCCGGCACGCTGCCGGACGTCATGACCACCGTGGCCGGGGCCGGAGAGGCGTGAGCGCCCGGCGGGGCGCGGCCGGGACCGGCCGATAGCATGGTCCCATGCTGACCATCGGACTCACCGGCGGGATCGCCTCGGGCAAGTCCACGGTCTCCCGGCGGCTCATGGAGCTCGGGGCCACCGTGGTCGACGCCGACGCGATCGCGCGGGCCCTGCAGGAGCCGGACCGACCCGGTCTCGACGGGATCGTAGAGGAGTTCGGACCCTCCGTGCTGACCCCGGACGGCCGCCTGGACCGGGCCGCGCTCGGCGCCCGCGTGTTCGCGGACCCGGAGGCGCGCGCCCGGCTCAACGCGATCATCCACCCCCTCGTCCGGGCGGAGGCGGAACGGCTCGCGGCCGCGGCCGGGGAGGACGCCGTCCTGGTCGAGGACATCCCCCTGCTCGTGGAGACCGGCCAGCACGGGCGCTTCGACCTCGTCCTCACGGTCCAGGCCCCGGCGGAGGAGCGCGTGCGGCGGATGATCGAGGACCGCGGCATGACGGAGGCCGACGCCCGCGCCCGGATCGCCGCCCAGGCCACCGACGAGGAGCGGGCCGCCGTCTCCAGCACCGTGCTGGTCAACGACGGCACCGTGCAGCGCCTGCTCGACCGCGTGGACGCGTGGTGGGAGTGGCACGTGGAGCCGCGCCTGCCGTCCACGCCGTCCCCGGAGTGAGCCTCCACCTCGGGACGACCACGCGGTAGGGTCTTAGCAACCAGAACGCACCACCGACGCACACGACCGACGCACACAACCGAGACACGGCGGCCGTCCGCTCGTCCGAGGCCGAGGGCAGCCGGGGAAGCACGGCGATGCTGAACAGACTGCACGACTCCCTGCGACTGCGGACCAGTCCCACCATCTTCTTCGGCTCCGCGCTGGTGATCGCCGCGTTCGTGGTCCTGACGCTGGTGTTCACGGAATTCATGGACGCTGTCTTCGCGGACGGCTCCACCTGGGTGATCGAACAGCTCGGCTGGTTCTACATCCTGGGTGTGACCGTCTTCCTGCTGTTCCTGATCTACCTCATGGTCAGCCGCTTCGGTCAGGTCCGGCTCGGGGCCGACGACGAACGGCCCCAGCACACCAACCTGTCCTGGTTCTCGATGCTCTTCGCCGCGGGCATCGGCACGATCCTGATGTTCTGGGCCGTCGCCGAACCGGTGAACCACTTTGCGAACCCGCCCCGGCAGGGCGTCGAGCCAGCCTCCATGGCGGCCGCCACCGAGGCGATGGGCTTCACGCTCTACCACTTCGGGCTGCACACCTGGACGATCTTCACCCTCCCGGCACTGGCCTTCGGCTACTTCATGTACAAGCGCAACCTCCCGCCGCGGGTGAGCTCCATGTTCCAGCCGCTGCTGGGGGAGCGCATCCACGGGCCGGTCGGACGGCTCATCGACATCCTGGCCATCGTCGGCACCCTGTTCGGCGTGGCCGTCTCGATCGGGCTCGGCACGATGCAGATCAACAGCGGCCTGGCACGGCTCTTCGGCATCTCCGAGTCGGCGCTGTCGCAGATCCTCATCATCGCCGCCGTCAGCCTCGTCGCCTCGGTCTCCGTGGCCCTGGGCCTCGACCGGGGCATCAAGCGGCTGTCCAACACCAACATCCTCATCGCGATCGGCCTGCTGGTCTTCATCCTCATCTCTGGACCCACCGTGCTGATGCTCAAGGGCATGGTCGAGTCCGCCGGCACGTACCTGTCGATGCTCCCGGCGCTCGCCTTCTGGAACGACTCGCTCGCGGACACCGGGTGGCAGAGCGGGTGGACCGTCTTCTACTGGGCGTGGACCATCACGTGGTCCCCGTTCGTGGGCATCTTCATCGCCCGCATCTCGCGCGGCCGCACCATCCGCCAGTTCGTCTCCGGGGTGCTCGCGTTCCCCACGCTGTTCTCCGTCATCTGGTTCGGGATCTTCGGCATGGGCGTGTTCGACATCGAGCTCAACGGCGGGGGCGGGCTCGTGGAGGCGGTCGTCGACGAGGGCGACATCCCCGGCGCGATGTTCGTCTTCCTCGAGAACTTCCCGTTCTCCACCGTCACCTCCGCCGTGGGCGTGCTCATCGTGGTGCTGTTCTTCATCACCTCGATCGACTCGGCCGCCCTGGTCATGGACACGATGGGCAGCGGCCACGAGGAGGAGTCCCCGGTGCACCAGCGCGTGTTCTGGGTCGTCGCCATCGGCCTCATCGCCGCGATCCTGCTGACCGCCACCGGCGCCACCGGGCTCGCCGCGTTGCAGAACGTGGCGATCCTCATCGGCCTGCCGTTCTTCGTGCTCGGGTACGTGATGATCTACTCGCTGCTCCGGGCCCTGCGCGAGGACGCCGGGGAGGTGGGTGTCCTGCCCACCCGCCAGTGGCGCCGGGTGCTGCCGCCCGAGGAGTTCCACCGCCGCACCTCCACCGGCGCCGAGGTGGACGAGGAGATCGTCGTGGCCCCGGACTACGTGCACGGCTCGGAGCCGGCCAACGCCCCGGCCATCGAGCACCCGGAGCAGCCCGACTACGTGCGGGAGTACCGCACGAGCACCGGCTCCCTCAAGCAGATCCGCGACGTCGAGTAGCCGCCCGGACAGCTGGGACCGTACGGGCCCACCGGCGTCACACCCGCCGGTGGGCCCGGTTCGTGCCGGCACCCGGGCGCTAGACTGGTGATCACCATCACAGTCGGCAACGGGGGACGTCATGGCGCGGAACAGGCAGAACACCAACCGGGACGGCGAGCAGCAGCACCGCATCCTCGACCGGCTCAACGCCATCGCGATGCGCGTCTACGGGCCGGGGGACCGGCTGGCCCAGGCGCAGGAGGGCGAGAAGATGAGCGAGGCCGCCCAGACCTGGTACCAGGAGGTCCAGGAGCACTTCTACGTGGAGAAGGACGAGCACGGCAACGAGTACCTCTACCACCGGGACGACTCCGGCGAGGGCACGAACACCGGCAGCTCGCGCAACTAGAACTCTCGCGAAGGGCGGGGAGCCCTCCGGAGGCCCCCCCCGCCCTTCTGCGTGCGCTCTCCGGACGGACGGGCGGAGGCGACAGGGTGGCGCCGTGTCGTGACACCGGACCCCCACCCCGTCTCCCGGACCGCCGTGACCGACAGTCCGGTCGTCCACGTCCAGCAGGAGCAGACGGCGGACCTGTTCTGGCGCGGCGCCACGGTGGTCGGCCTGTTCTTCGTCGCGGTCGTCGTCGCGGTGCTCGTCGGCACGCCGGTCCTGCTGATGGTGGAGTTCTGGAACCCCTGGTTGCTGTTCACCCTGGTCTTCGCCGCGGCCGGGGTGCTGCTCCTAGTGAAGACGGTGGTGGCGGTGCGGAGGATGGCCTGGCACGCGCGCCACCGCTCGAGCTACGTCCTGCGCGAGGCCGCCATCGAGACGACCGAGTGGAACACCGTGGGCGCCGAGGCCCCGGTGCGCCGGGTCATCCCCTTGGAGGCGATGGCCTCGGTCGTGGCCTCCTACCGGATCCTGCGCCGCATCATCCTGACCGAGAACGGCGGCGGAACGCTGACCGAGACGGCCCCCGTCCTGCACATCCTGTTCGACCAGGACGGGAGCCGCCGGATCGTCAGCGTCCCCTTCTCCTCGCACCGGGACCCCGCGATTGACGCCCGGATCGCGGCGCTGCGCAAGCACGGCGTGGAACTGGGCTACACCGCCCGGGCGCTCTCGTGGAAGGGCGAGGCCTACCTCGGTCCCGAGGCTCAGCTCGAGTACCTCGCGACCACCGAAGAGGTCATCCCCTTTCCCGCCACCGGCGGCTGGCTGGACAACACGATCCGGCTGGAGAACCAATGGCATCAGAACGCCACGCGGGTCCAGGAGCAGGCGGAGCGCCGGGACCCCGCGCTGCGGGAGGCGCGTCAGAGGCCCACCGGCCGGCACTGGATCCTCGGTGCATGGTTCGCCGGCATGTACGCCCTGGGCGCCGGCTTCCTGCTGCCCTACCTCGTGCAGCACGGGTGGTTGCCCGCCGCCGTCCGGCCGCTGGAGATCCTCGTGGTCCTGCGGGCGGCCGCGCTCTTCTTCCTGCCGCTGCGCCGTGGCCTGCGCTGGTTCCACGGGCTGGTGTGCTGGCTTCTGCTGGTGGTCATCTCCTTCTCCGTCCTGGTGGGCAGCGTGGAGATGGGGCCGGCTGCCGAGCGGACCGCGATGATCGGCTTCGGGCTGACCGTCCTCTCCGCGGCCCTGCTGTGGGCCCCGTACCTGCTCGTGAAGCGCAGCGTGCCCCGGCACGAGCTCGTCAGGGGCTCCGTGTAGTCCGCACGGTGCGCCCGAGCCGGTGCGACAGGGCCGTGGGCGCTCTCCAGGAGGGGGACACCATGGTCACCACCAGGCTGGAACGGCTGGGGCGGTCGACCCGGATCATGCTCGCCTCGGCCGAAGCACGACGAGGCTGAGGACGCCCGGTGGCGAGTGCTGAACCCGGGTGGGGGAGACGTGGACACTTGCATCCCGATGGGTTCGATGGTGTTCACCGCCATGGCTGTCCCGGCGCAGAGGGAGCTGCCGGCAGTCACCGGCTAAGGGGTGGTCGTGGGGTCGATCCTGTGGTCGGCTCCGGGCTGCAGGTAGACGGCCAGATTCGCCAGCGACGAGGCGAATCCTGCGGCGTGATCGTCGGCAGAAATCCCATCGGGGACGTTCTCGGCGCGGACCTCCACGCGGGTGCCGCCCTCGACCCGGGTGAGCTCCCAGGTCATAATCATGGTGCCGGCATAGGCTGGGTCGTCGGAGACGAAGTCCCCGGCCTGCACGACGCGCACCCCCGGAACGAGGTCCACGAAGTGTGCTTCCACGACGTCGGCTGCGGCGGTGGTCTTGCCGGGGGCGCCCGCGGCGTCCTCATAGGTGAGAACCATGCGGTAGGACCCGCCCGGGCGGGCGTCGAAGTGCTCGAAGCGGGCCGTCATTCCCTCCGGTGGCAACCAGGCCGTGAGCGCGTCCGGGTCGATCAGGGCGGCGTAGACCCGTTCGGGGGAGGCGGGGACCACCCGTGCGGCGGTGTCCGTGCGGGCCATGCCGCCATCGTAGACCCCGGCTCTTCCCCGGCTCCAGAGATCGGAGGTCCCCGGGACCAGGCATTCAACCGCGAAACCTCTCGCGGCGAGGCGCGGCTCGACCAGGTGCTGTTCGTGCGCGAGTCGGGCGGCACCGTGGTCGCCACCTCGGTGGGGCGTGTCATCGAGGGAGCGGCAGGGGTCCTGACCGGGGCGAAAGGATCCCGTCCCGCGAGGTGCCGCTTGCCCGGTCCTGGGCCGGCGTGGCGAGGGAGCCGCCTCAGGGGGCAGCGGGGACGGGTGTGGTGCTGGTGCGGGTGACCAGCTGGGCGGGGAGCACCACGTGCTCGCCGCTCACGGCGGTGTCCTCAGCCGTCGCATCCAAGCGGCGCAGCGCCAGGTCCACGGCGGTGTGCGCGAGCAGGCAGGGGTCCTGGGCCAGGGTGGTGAGGTCGAGGTAGGGCAGGGACGCCTGCTCGGAGTCGTCGAAGCCGACCACCGACAGGTCCTCGGGCACGCACCGGCCCAGGACGCGGGCCTGGCTGATCACCCCGACGGCGCAGCGGTCGTTGAAGGCGATGACGGCGGTCGGCGCGGGGTCCTGGGCCAGGAGCCCGGTGATGGCGGTGGCGCCGCCGGCCTCCGAGGCGCCGCCGCGCACGATCAGCATGTCGTCGCCCAGGCCCGCGGCGGCCATGGTGTCCTGGTAGCCGGCCCGGCGCCGCGCCCCGCCGGCCTCGCGGTCGGCGTCGATGTAGGCGATCCGCCGGTGCCCCAGGCCGAGGAGGTGCTCCACGGCCAGCACCGCGCCGCGGTGGTCGTCGGTGGCCACGCTGTCGAAGGCCGCCGCGTCGAAAGCTCGGGTGACGGAGACGACCGGCAGGGTCGCACTGATCTGCTCGAGGCGGGCCTGTGGCAGGGCGCTGCCCAGCAGGACCAGGGCCTCGCACCGGTCGCGCAGCAGGGCCTCCACCGCGGCGTCCTCCGCCCGGTGCGGTGTGACGGCCGATAGCACGACGTCGTAGCCCCGCTGCTGGGCGGCGGTGTGGATACCGTCGAGGATCTCTCCGTGGAAGGGCTGCACCGGCTCGAAGGCCACCCCCAGCAGCCGGGAGCGGCCCTGGCGCAGCAGCCGGGCTCGTTCGTCGCGGCGGTAGCCCAGCTCGGCGGCGACCCGCAGGACGTGGGCCCGGGTCTCCGCGCTGGCGCCGGGGGCGTCGCGGAAGACGATCGAGACCAGGGGCTGGGAGACCCCGGCAGCCCGGGCGACGTCGCGCATGGTGACGCGGCGCCCGGACGGGCGGCCGGGGGCTTCCCGGCCCGGGGCGTCCTGGCTCACGGGCAGGGAACGGTGAAGGCGTCCCGGAATCGTCTCAGCGCCAGCTCGGGGTCGGCGGCGGCAAAGGCCTCCATCGCGATCACTCCTTCGTATCCGGTCTCCGCCAGGGCGGCGGCGATGCGGGGGTAGTGGATCTCCCCGGTGCCCGGCTCGCACCGCCCGGGGACGTCGGCCACCTGGACCTCTCCCACGTACGGGAGGGCTCTCCGGCACAGTTCTACCAGGTTCCCCTCCCCGATCTGCGCGTGGTAGAGGTCCAGGTTCAGCCGCAGGTGCGGGCTGTCCACCGCCGCGACCAGCGCCAGGGTGTCCTCGGCCGCCCCGAAGGGCACCCCCGGGTGGTCGACGGCGCGGTTGAGGTTCTCCAGGGTGAAGACCCGCCCGTGGCGCTCGCCCAGGACGGCCAGCCGCTCCAGGGTGCGGGCCGCTGCCAGCCAGTCCGCCCCGGTGACCACCTCGTGCGGCACCACGGGCAGCCCCTGGGGGTCCAGGCCGGTGCCGTGGACGTTGAGCCGGGGGCAGTCGAGGACCTCGGCGGCGGCCAGGGAGTCCTCGGCGGTGCGCAACAGTTCCGCCGCCCCGTCCGGGTCCACGAGGGCCCCGCGCACGTAGCCGGTCATCGACCCGAACCGGGCCCCGGTGGCGGCCAGGGCGGGCAGGTCCTTGGTGGTCCAGTCCCAGATCTCCACCTCGAACCCGGCCTCGTGCAGCCGGCGCACCCGCTGCTCGAACGGCAGGTCGACGAACAGCATCTCCGCACTCGCTGCCAGGACGAAGCCGCTCATCGGGTCGCTCCCACCGGGTCCAGGCTCACCGGGGCGCCGGTGCGGCAGGACTCGACGCACCCCAGGGCGATCCGCAGCGCGTCCCGGGCGGCCTCCACCCCCGGACCCGGCGAGAGGTGCCCGAGGGCGGTGTCGGTGAAGGCCTGCAGCTCCGCGGTGTAGGCGCCGCGCATGGACTGGGTGTCGGCGCGCACCGTGTCGGCGGCGAGGCCCTCGGGGCCGTAGTAGCGCATGCTCGAGGCCGCCAGGTCCCCGGCGGTGACCATGCCGGCCGAGCCGAAGGCCTCCGCCCGGGTGTCGTAGCCGTAGGCGGCAGCGAAGTTGGCCTCGGCGGTGGCGATCGCCCCGTTGTCGTAGCGGATCGTGACCACGGCGGTGTCCAGCAGCCCGGCGTCCTTGAAGTCCGGGGCCACCAGCGCATCGGCCACCGCGTACACCTGCACGGCCCGGGCGGCGGGGTTGAGGAAGTTAAGGGTGTCGAAGTCGTGGATCAGCGTCTCGAGGAAGATCGTCCACGGGGCCACCGCGCCGGGGTTCGCCAGCCCGGGGTCCCGGGTGATGGAGCGCAGCAGCTGCGGGGTGCCGATTCGCCCGGCCTCGATGGCCGCGCGGGCCTGCGGGAACCCGTCGGCGAAGCGGCGGTTGAACCCGATCCGGAACAGCACTCCGTGGCTCTCGACGGCCTGGTGGACCCGGTCGATCTCCTCCAGGGTCATCCCGGCCGGCTTCTCGCAGAAGATCGCCTTGCCGGCCGCGGCGACCTGCTCCACCAGCTCGGTGTGGAACCGGGCCGGGGCGGTGATCACCACCGCCTCCACCTCCGGGTCGGCCAGCAGCTCCGCGATGTCGGTGTGGGCCGCCGGCACGTGCAACGCCTCCGCCAGGCGCGCCGCGGCGCCCTCGACGGGATCGGCGATCGCGACCAGCCGGGCGTTGGGCACGGTGCGGGTGATCAGGTCGGCATGGCTGGAACCGATGCGGCCGGCGCCGATCAGGCCGATGTTCAAGGTACGGGGGTCCGACACGGGATTCTCCTTCAGATCAGGGATGGAGCGCGGAAGGGGATGCCCGGGAACGGTGTCGTGAACATGTCCTGACAAACCCTTGGCAGAAACACTAGTACGTATTAGTGTGATCGCCAACACCTCTGTCGAACGAATTTGCGGCAGTGCGTCGAAGGGCCGAGGCCCGGCCAGAAGAGGAGACCTTTCATGACTGAAACGCTGTCCCTGCCGATCGACAGGAACTCCCCGGTGCCCCTCTACCACCAACTCGCTCTCCTCCTGGAGGGGGCTGTCCACAGCGGGGCTCTGGCGCCGGGCACCAAGCTGGACAACGAGCTCGAGCTCGCGTCCCGATTGCGCATTGCCCGCGTCACCGTGCGCAGCGCTCTGCAGCATCTGGTCGAGGCCGGCCTGGTGGTACGCACCCCCGGATTCGGCACGCACGTCACCCCGCCCCACCGGTGGGCGCGCCCTCCGGCGCACTCCACGTCGCAGCAGTCGCTGTAGACGTTTCGCGACCGTCGCACCGGATGTCGGGTGCGGCAACCGACCGGAGGAGCCACGAGCCCGTCCGGGCGGCGAAGCGCATTCCGCCTGCACGCCCGCCGGCCCCGAGCGGAGTCCTGCCTTCTCGGCCGATCCCCGATCCACCCGCACGAACAACCCACCATCCGACCGGTGCCGCACACGGTTCGACCGTGCTTCATCAGGTCACCAACAAAGGAATTCCCATGTCACACAACACTACGGGCACCAACCGGGCCGTCCTCCCGCCGTTGACCCAGGGGCCGCATCGGAAGCGGCTCGGACTGATCTCGGTCGTGGCCTGCCTGGGCGGGCTGCTGTTCGGCTACGACACCGGCGTGACCAACGGCGCCGAGGGGCCGATGGCCCAGGACCTGGGGCTGAGTCTGCTCCAGTTGGGCGTGGTGATCAGCTCGCTCATCTTCGCCGCAGCCGTCGGCGCCCTGGTCTGGGGCCGGGTCTCGGATGCCTGGGGCTGGCGCAAGACGATCATCCTGCTGGCCGTGCTGTTCTTCCTCGGCACCGCGCTGGTGGTCCTCACCCCGACGCCTCCGGAGGAGGGAACGTTCTCCCTGACCGGGTACACGGTCCTGGTCTGCGGGCGGATCATGATCGGCCTCGCCGTCGGTGGAGCCTCGACGGTGGTGCCGGTGTACCTGGCCGAGCTCGCCCCCTACGAGATCCGCGGATCGATCACCGGCCGCAACGAGCTGGCGATCGTGTTCGGCCAGCTCTCCGCCTTCGTGATGAACGCGGTCATCGCCGTCACGCTCGGCGACGTCGTGGACGGGGTGTGGCGGATCATGTTCGCCGTCTCCGCGCTGCCGGCGATCGGTTTGTTCATCGGGATGTTGCGCATGCCCGAGTCCCCGCGCTGGCTCACCGAGAAGGGCCGGTACGACGAGGCTCTGGCGGTGCTGGAGACGGTCCGTCCGTCCGACCGGGCCAAGGCCGAGCTGCAGGAGATCGAGCGCATCGCCGCCATCGAGGTCAAGACGCACCAGGTCGGGCTGAAAGCGGTCATGACGAACAAGTGGCTGCTGCGGATCATCCTGATCGGCATCGGGGTGTCCATGACCCAGCAGCTGACCGGCATCAACTCCGTCATGTACTACGGCACCCGCATCCTGGAGGAGTCCGGGATGACAGCGCAGCAGGCCGTGCTGGCCAACATCGCCTTCGGTGCCGTGGCCGTGATCGGCGGACTCATCGCCCTGTACAACATGGACCGGCTCGACCGGCGCAAGACGTTCATCATCGGCCTGAGCCTCACCACGACCTGCCACCTGCTGATCGGGATCGCCGGCAATCTTCATCCCGAAGGCAACCCGGCCCGCCCGATCGTGATCCTGGTCCTCGTGGTCGCCTTCGTGCTCTCGATGCAGACGTTCCTGAACATCGCCGTCTGGGTGTGGCTGGCAGAGATCTTCCCGCTGCACATGCGCGGACTGGGCATCGGCATCTCGGTGTTCTTCGGCTGGACCATGAACGGTTTCCTGGCCCTGTACTTCCCGACCCTGGTGGGCACGGTCGGCATCTCGGGCACGTTCTTCCTCTTCGCCGGCATCGGCGTGTTGGCCCTGATCTTCGTTGCCACCCAGGTCCCCGAGACCCGCAACCGCTCCCTCGAAGACCTCGAGGAAGACGTCTCCACCGGAGCCATCTACCAGGTCGCCAAGCCCGCCGACGCCCACAGGTCCTGAATCCCGCAGCGTGACCCCTCGCAAGCCGGGGGCAGGTGTCCGAGACAGGACAGGTCGCCGTTCTGCTGCCCGTCCAGGAACACCAGCGGGGTTGTGGCGCCGGTGCGGTGCATGCCGGCGATCTCCAGTCGGGGTCCGCACCGTCGATGATCGGTCCGGCGGTCCCGCGCTGGGGGCGGCCGTTCCGCTGTCGGTGCTCGACCGGGCCCGCGACCTCGTGGACGGGTCGCTGTCGTGCGGCATCTTCGCGAGGTGCCATGGGGATCGGGAGCCATTTTCCGCATGATGCCTGGTCTGCCGGAGCTGCTTGTGGTTAGGGTGAGGTGTGGTCGAGCAGCCGGCCCGCAGTGCGCTGCTGTCGATGGAGGAAGCTCCTGTGGACCACACCCTGCTCGTGCCGGCCCAGGCCGCCCGCCGCGATGATGCCTCTGCTGAGGCGACTCCGGGCCGCCTCCGCAGGAGCACTCCTGTTTCCGGCCTCTTGGCCGATGCCCGGTACGTCCTGCCGCTGAAGTGGTCCGACGACACCGGTCTGGCCGATCTCGCCCGCTACCTGGCCGAGGTTGTGACGTGGATCCCCGTCACCGTCGTCGACGGCTCCGCCGAGAAGCTCTTCGCAGACCATCGCGAGGCGCTGCCGGAGACGGTCGAGCACGTGCGCCCCGACCGGTGGCAGGGGGCCAACGGCAAGGTGGCGGGGGTGATGACCGGTGTCCGCCGGGCGGCCGAGGAACGGATCGTGGTGGCCGACGACGACGTGCGCCACACCCGGTGCACCCTGGAACGGATCGTGGGGCTGCTGGGGGAGGCCCAGGTGGTCCGCCCGCAGAACTACTACCTGCAACTGCCCTGGCAGGCCCGCTGGGACACCGGGCGGACCCTGCTCAACCGGGCCCTGGGCGGGGACTGGCCCGGCACCCTGGGAGTGCGCCGGTCGGCCCTGCTGGACGCGGGTGGCTACGACGGGGACGTCCTGTTCGAGAACCTCGAGCTCGTGCGCACCGTGCGGGCGGCCGGTGGGAGAGAGATCGTGGCCCTGGACGTGCTGGTGGGTCGGGTGCCTCCCTCGGTGTCCCACTTCCTCGGCCAGCGCGTCCGTCAGGCCTACGACGACTTCGCCCAGCCCGCCCGTCTGCTCGTCGAGCTGTCGCTGCTGCCCCTGCTGAGCTGGGCTGTGCGGCGCCCGGGGCGGTGGGCGGCCGGAGCCCTGGCCGTGTGCGGGGTGGCCGAGTTCGGCCGACGCCGGGGCGGGGGGGCTGCGGTCTACCCGGGGAGCACGTTGCTGTGGGTTCCGCTGTGGGTGCTGGAGCGGTCGGTGTGCGTGTGGGCGGCCGTGGCCGTCCGGGCGCGCGGCGGGGTGTCCTACGCGGGGTCCCGGCTGCGCACCGCCGGGCACTCCCGGGCCGCCCTGCACCGGCGCCTGAGCCGCCCGGGCGAGAACTCGCTGGTGGTCGACGCCGGCACCGGACGGGCGAGGAGGCGGCGGTGAGCGTGGGGACGGGGGCGGCGGGTGCGGGTCCGGTCATCGAGATCGCCGAGGACGACCTGTACGGGCTGATCGCGGCCCTGACCCACAACGACTGGCAGCCCTCGGGCGGGAGCCTGCGGATCAATGTGGTCTACCGCGGCCACGCGGTGGCCGACCGGGACCTGGACACCAGTCTCTTCCGGCTCCGGGGTGCCTCGAGTGAGCAGATCGAGCCCCACATCCTGCGGAACTTCCGCAAGTACGCCGCCCGGGACACCTCCCCGGGGGACTCGGACTGGAACTGGCTGTCCGTCGCCCAGCACCACGGGCTGCCCACAAGACTGCTGGACTGGTCGAACTCTCCCTATGTGGCGCTGCACTTCGCCACCGCGGACCCGCGCTGCTACGAGGTGCCCGGAGCGGTGTGGTGCGTGGACTACGCGGCAGTCCACGAACTCCTCCCCGACGAGTTGGGCCGCGAGATCACCGCCCACGCCGCGGGTCTGTTCACCACCGGCATGCTGGAGCGGGTCGCGTACGCCATGGCCGACTTCGACCGGTTCCGGGACGCCCACGGGCGGGCGGTGCCGCTGTTCTTCGAGCCTCCGTCGCTGGACGAGCGGATCGTGAACCAGGCCGCGGTGTTCTCCGCCATGTCCGCGGCCACGGGCTCCCTGCACGAGTGGCTCGGCGAGCATCCCGAGCTCTACCGGAAGGTCGTCATCCCGGCGGGTCTCAAGTGGCGGATCCGCGACCATCTCGACCAGGCGAACATGACCGAGCGCGTCCTCTTCCCCGGCCTCGACGGACTGTCCCGCTGGCTGACCCGCTACTACGGGCCGCGCCCGGAGCAGGGCCGCTGGGCGGATCCGGCCTCACCGGCGATGGGCGATGAGCCTGGCCCTCTCCCGGGCTCTGCCCCGGCCGGCTGAGGGCGGACCTCTCGAGTGGTGGTGAGGGCGGTCCAGGGTGTGTACTGGTGCCATGGCTACCGACCCCACCCCCGCGAACCACCCGCTGGTGCTCCAGGACGACGACCGCCCGGTCGACGGCTGGCACGACGAGCGGGGGCGCCTCACGTGGCGCACCCTGTTCTCCGCCGGCGCGACTCCCAGCGACACCCTGGTGACCGGGGTGGCCGAGATTCCCGAGGGTGGTTTCCTCGCCCTGCACCGTCACGACCAGGCCGAGACCTACTACGTCCTCTCCGGGGAGGGCGTGGTCACCCTCGACGGCGTCGAGCACCCGATCCGTCCCGGGTCCAACGTCTTCATCCCGGGCGGCCGCGAGCACGGCGCCCGGAACACCAGTCCTGGGGTGCTGCGCGTGTTCTACGTCCTCGCCGCCGACGACTTCACCGAGGTCGAGTACGTCTTCTCCTGACCACACCCCTGTGACGACGGGGAACGGAGCCCGGCCACCGGGCCTCGTGGGGAGCGGCTCCCCGCCGTCGGTGGAGGGCGCTCCCCACGGAGCGCGGACACGTCCGATGCTCAGCGGTTGACCTCAGGTGCGGGTCCTGCCGGCAGTCGGGGCGTGGGTGCTGCGGTCCAGGAAGGACAGTCCGACCATGGTCAGGCCCAGGAGCAGGTGCAGCCAGTCGTCGGCGGTGTTCAGCGGTACGAAGTTGGCCCCTGAGTCCTTGTCGATGAGCAGGCCGTAGAGCCACAGCAGCAGGTACACGGCCCCGCCCCAGCGCAGGTAGTTCCGCGCCCCGGGAACGGTCCGGGCCAGGGCGATGCCGGCGATGCCGTAGAGCAGGTGGACGAGGTTGTGCAGGATCGAGACCTGGAACAGGCCCATGAGCATGGCCTCGGACTCGTGGCCGGCGACCATGAGCTGGTCGTAGTTCGTGGTGAGGCCGGGGATGAATCCGGCCGCGCCCACGAGCAGGAAGACGGCCCCGTAGAGCAGGGCTGCCGTGCGGACGGGTGAGCGGCGGGTCGTGCGGTCGCCGGGTCGGGCGGCGGGGGTGGTCATGGTCTTGCCTCTGGTTAGCTTGGAGCGGGCAACGAGCGAGAGTCGCCCGGGTCCGTTGTGCCGGTGGATCGTGGTGGCGGAAGTCGTTGCGACGGCCGGTCGTGTCCAGGCGGTGGATCCGGTGCGGTGCACCTGGCAGGCCGGGGACAGGAAGGGCCTGTCGGGCTGTGGTGGTTCGGCCAGGGCGAAACGTACCGGGTGGGGGGAGCAGATCGTGTCCTCGTGCTCGACCTCCCAGCACAGCAGGTCCAGGGCGGCGTCCTCGAGGTGATCGACCGCGGTGAGATCGACGAGGACCTCGGTGTCCCGGGTGAGAGCCCGCAGGCGGTGGATCAACGGGTACAGAATCTGTTGATTCGTTTCCGTCAGCCACCCGGCGGTGATCAGGTGCACGCGTCGTCGGTCCGGGTCGACCCGGACGAGAACGGACAGTTGGCGATCCACGGCAGGACTCCCTGGCCACGAAAGGGGAGGCGCGGCCGGCTGCTGGACCCGTGCTCTCAGGCTAGGCGCGCTTCCTCGGGCCCACCAGAGTTTTCTCCGCCTGATTCCTTTTGATTCCTCGACGCGCGGCGGGACACCTGGTGCCGGTGACTGCGCCGTCGTGCGGCGGCGACCGGCGCACAGGGCAGGTCTCCGGAGGAGGGTCCCGGGTCGTTGCCAGGTTGATCCCATGCGGCAGCGCCGATCCGGTGGAGATGATCCGTGGCCGGCCGGGCCGATGGTGGCCCGGCCCTGGCTGATGGAGCAGACCTGGTCCGAGGCGGTGACCCTGCACTGGCGCCTTCCCGTCCCTGCAGCCGCCCGATTCATGCCGCCGGGGCGGGCAAGCGGCATCGCGTTTCGTCGTCCGCCCGGACCTGTCCGTGCAGGCTGAGGACGAGCTGTCATGGGAACTCACCGCTCGTCTCGGCATGCACACCCGGTGCACCAGGCGGAGCTTCTTCCTGCCCGTCTCACACCGGCCCTGGCCACTGCACCCGGCGGGGCTGGTGCACCTCGAGGACGGGCTGCTGGGCGCGGCCGGCCTGGAGACAGCGGGCCAGCCGGAGTCGGTGCTGTTCTGCCCGGGGGTGGACACCGTGTTCGGCGAACCCTGGAGCTTGCCAGCACCCTGAGCCACTTTGCCTCAGACTCCTCTTCCTCACTGATCCCAGAGGAAATCTGGCCTCAAACGTTCCCGGGACGGACCTGCCCCGTCCCGGCACTCGAGCACTAGCGGAACAGACGGAGCGGGTCTCCCCGGCCCGGTCGCGGAAAGCGTCGTCGAGGTGCTGGTGGGGACCGAGGTTGCGGTGCTGCAGCCGGGCGATGTGGTCGGTGCAGTAACCGATCGCGTGAGCGGCGGTGATCGGGTCGTTGATCCCCGGGGCGCACCCCGAGCAGGAAGGGCACCCCGTGCTCGGCGCAGCCCTCGACCGGGACCCCGGGACGCACGGCCTGGACGAACCCGCTGCGATCCGAGCGCAACAGGGTCCCGCCCTGTGGCCCCGGCAAACCCGGCGCCGGGTCCTTCGAGTGGTCGTCGTAGTCGGGGTAGGCCCGAGCCACGGTCGCGGCGGCCTCCTGGTGGACGGCAACCATCATCGAATCCACCCGCAACGACCGGACGATATGACCCAGGAACATCACCAGCGCGCCCACCGAGGCCAATCCCATGACCATCACCAGGGCCGGCACCAGCACTGGCAACGGCGCCTCCGACCCCATTCCGCGCAACCCGGTCGACGAGATCACGAAGGTGGAGATCAGAGTGGCCAGCACCACCTGGGTCTCGGTGTCCCGGGCGAACTCCCTCTGCACTCTCGGGGAGAACTGCTGGGAAGCCGGCTGAAGGGCCACCACGGTCAGGGAGAAGGTCGAGGTCGTGGCAGTCATGATCGAGGTCGCCACCACCTGCAGCATCGTGACCACCAGGGACGCAGCCGCGGCCACGGCCGGCCAGAATCACAAGCTCGCTCTCAACGCCTCATCCCTGCCACCTCTGCTGGCGCTCATTGCACGCTTCTCCACTCACTCGTTGCACAGACAGCCGCCGGCGGCCCGGCGGTGATTTCTGACTCAGTAGGCTTACTATGACACGGAAGAAACTGGCCGGGGACGGAGTGCTGCCCCGGCGTCGTCCGCCGGCACCGCACTGTGCGTTCACCGGACTCCGGGCCGGTGGCTTTTCGAGAGGACATCATGATGCGATCCATTGCTGAACAGAAGGTCCACGAGCTCGGCGGGCGGTTGAGCGTACTGACCCGGCAGAGACGGGACCACGTGAAGCTGGAGAACCTGCTGGAGGACCTCGAGGACACCACCGGTGAGGACCAAAGGCAGGTGCTGCTGCGGATCTACCGGCTGGTCTTCCCCCACGCCTTCGCCGAGGAGGCCGTGCTGTGGCCGGTGATCCGCCGGGTCCTGCCGGACGGACACGAGCTGACCCTGGAAGTGGAGCGCGAGCACCAGGAGGTCAACGAGCTCGTCACCGCCCTGGAGACCTTGGAGGAGGCCGATCCGGCGCGGAAGCCGGTGCTGGCCCGGTTGATCGACGTGCTGCGGGAAGACGTGCGCGACGAGGAAGACGTGCTGCTCCCGCGGCTGCAGGAGAAGCTGGGCCGGACCCGGCTGCGCGGACTGGGCCTGGCGTGGGAGGTGGTCCGGCGGACCGCGCCCACCAGGGCTCATCCGGTGGTGGCCCGCAGGCCACCGGGCAACGCCGTGGCGGCCCTGCCGCTGTCGGTGCTCGACCGGGTCCGGGACCTGGTGGACGCCGCGGTCCTGCGCGGCCCCGGGCGCGGGGCGCCGGTCTTGCGCTCGGTCAGCACCCACCTCGGTGGCCTCGCCCACCGGATCGAGCAGCTGCCAGTGATGCGCCGAGGAGAGGACCCCTCCACGAAGTCCCACAGCGCCTGATCTCCCGTCGACCCGCAGACGAGGAACGAGGCCACTGAACCGACGCGGAGGAGGAGATCCGAGTTCCCTTCGGTGCACCTGGTCGTTTCTCCGCGGGGATGGTTCTGGCTCTCGTGCGGCTCGTGGCGGGGATCCTTGCCGGGTGGCAGAGCTTCGGCTTCGTCGACTCCGGCGGGCAGTCCAGCGCAGCGGCTTGCCGAAGGCGGCGCAGAGGGGGTGGGCCGTGTGGCCGGCCAGTCGGCGGGCGGTGGGCAGCAGGGCGCGTCTGTTCTTGGGCACGGCTCGCGGCACTTCGTCCGCTGGCAGGACTGACGCGTCGGCGCGGGGAACGCCGAGGGTGGATGCGACCTGGTGGGGCCCAGCCGGGGTCGGTGTGATCTCGAAGTCGAAGATCGCGGTCGGGAGGGAGACGGTCGTGCACGCGTTGAGGATGGCGACGACGCTGGAGAGATGTCCCTCGACGGGTGCGGCCCTCAGCAGCAGGTAGGCCTGTTCGGGGGAGTAGCCGAAGGTGCTGAGGTAGTCGATGGCGTGCAGGCACGCCCGCTGGTAGGCCAGGTAGGGGTCCAGGTATGTCTGGTGATCGTCGACGGTGACCGAGATGCCGGAGAAGGAGATCCGTTCCTCGGAGCGGGGTGCTTCGTTCCCGGGCAGGAAGATCGCATTCTCCCGCACCCGATAGGTGGCCATGCGTCCGGGGATGCGGTCGAGGGGCAGATCCAGGCAACCGCCCATCTCGATCGCTCCGCAGAAGGTGATCTTTCCGTCGCCCTGACAGAAGTGCAGGTCCCCGACCGAGAGGTTCGCGCCGTCGACGAACACCGGGCAGAACACCCGGCTGCCCCGGGCGAGGTCCTTGATGTCCTGGTTGCCGCCGTTCTCCCTCGGTGGGGTGGTCTGGGCGGCCTCCAGCGCCACGCGGGGGAGGTCCGCCTGAGGGACGCTTCCCAGGATTGGGGGCTCATGCAGCCACCCGGACACGACAAGTCGGAACCGGGGCAGTGAAGTGACCCCCATCGTCCCGGACTCCTTGCCTCGGGACTGACTGCGGCCGGCCTCAGCGCTGTGGGTCGCTCCACTGGTGACTGCCGGTGATCATTCTGTGGTGAACCGGTGGGTGGGTGGGGCCGGATCGGGCGCCTGGTCGGTGGTGCCGTGACCACGCAGGGAGGTGGCGCAGGCGACTCCGGCGGCTACGCCCTGGGCCATGGCAATGGGCACGAGTTGCAGGCCCGGGGTGATGTCCCCGGCCGCATAGACCCCTTCAACACTGCTGTGCTGGCACACGTTGACGACGACGTGGCCCTCGTCGTCGAGTTCGCACCCCAGACGGGCGGCGAGGCTGTTGGTGGGGTGGTGGGCGTAGGAGAAGAACACCGTGGTGCCCTCCACCAGGCTCCCGTCGGCCAGCCGGAGGCCCTCCAACGCCCCCGGCGCCCCGAGCAGGGCTTCGGCCACGCCGTCCACGACCTCGATCCCGTGCTCGTGCAGAGACGCGCGCTGGTCCTCGGCGAAGGCCCGGTCGGTGGTGTCGGTGACGACCCGCACGGTGTCGGTCCAATCCAACATCTCAGAGGCATAGGCGGGCATGTGGCTACCCATGCCCAGCGCGATCACCGCCTGGCCCCGGACGTCGAATCCGTCGCAGGCCGGGCAGTGGTAGACATCCGTGCCGTAATGGTCCTCGAAGCCGGCAATGCGCGGGAACTGGTCCCGCACCCCGGTGGCCAGTACGACTCGCTGGGCAGTGATCTCCTCGCTGTCGACGGTGGCCAGGAATCGGCCGTCCTCGGTGCGCTCCAGGGCGGCCACCGTTCCGTCGTGGAGGATCACGTGGGGGTACTGGTCCAGTCCGGCGCGGGCCTGGGCCAGCAGCGTGTGCGGGCTGATGGGGTCCCGGCCCAGCAGGCCGTGGGTGTGGTTGGTGAAGCGGCTGCGGTGCTGCCCGGCATCGATCACCAGGGTGGAGCGCTGGTACCGGCCCAGCCAGGTCGCCGCAGACAGGCCGGCGACACCACCACCGACGACCAGGGCATCCACAGCGGACGGCAGATCATGGCTCATCGTTTCTCCTCAGTATGCAGCCGGGCGCCGGTCGGGCGCTGGTCTTCTTCTGGCCGGTTGCGGCCGTGCCGCGCGGCCAGGAAGTCTTGACGGGTGTCGAGTTCGCCGGCCGGATCGACGTACACGGACTCGATCTGACGGGTGATCCTCGAGTGCAGCGCGTGCAGTCCCACCAGGTCCGGTTCCGCCAGGGCGGAGGAAAACGGGTCATCCGGGGCCGGATCGGTGCTCGAGGTCTCCAGGCCCTGCGGTACCGGGGCCGGCAAAGGACGGGCTGATCCGTCCGCGCGAGCCGTCGTGAGCAGAATCATGCGCCCGGCCCCACCGAGGTGGTGATGTTGTACGGGCCGATGCCGGCCGGCACAAACGATTCATTGTTCATGGGAGCAGCTCCTTGCCACAAGGATGTTCGTGGCCGGCTGCTGGACCTCGCCCTCAGGCTGGAGAGATGAAACGGCCTCTGACCAGGGCTTTGGCTTTGCACGGTTTGCACCCGCCGGGGCCGGGAGCGGGAAGGCGGCCCTGCCCCTGGGGGGCTGTCGGCGTCTCGGCAGGCACCGATCTCACCGGCGCCGCTTGTCCTGCCGAGGGTCATGGGGTCGCCCCCGGGACCGCCCGGGGACGGTCCGGCGTGGCGGTGGGCATGGGTGGGGAGACGCTGGATCTCGGCGTCGGTGACTTCGGCTGCGATCTCGGCCACGGGCCGGTGGGAGTCCTGGGCGGCAGTGCGCAACATGTCCAGGGCCTCCGGGCGGGGGATCCCGTAGCGAGCCATCAGCACGCCCACCGCGGTGCCGATCTCTCCGGCCGGGGCGAGGGCGCGATCCAGGTGCTGGGCTCGCCGGCGGTGCAGCTGGGCCGACACGGCCAAGACCCCGTGGGCGGCCAGCAGGCCCCCGGTGGTCAGGGCGTCGTCGCCGAAGGCCTTCGGGGCGTCGGAGTAGAGGTGCAGGGCCGCGACCGTCTCCGGCTCCCCGACCAGGTGCAGCCGGAAGCTCATCGGGCCGGTCAGTCCCAGCCGCTGGTGCAACCGGGCGCCCAGCACCGGCCAGTGGCACCGGTCCGCCAGGTCCCCGCAGCGGTAGACGTCCTCCCCGGGTCCTGCACCGAGCTCGCGCTGGAGAGCGTCGGCGTGCTGGGCCACCGGGGCGGTGGCGGCCAGGGTGCGGAAGTGCCCGTGGTGGGTCACAGTCACGCTGGCCCACCGGGCGCCGCGGACGTGGTGGGCGCCGGCCCGGGCCACCGCCACCAGCACCGACCCGTCGGTGCCGGTGCGCATCCGCCGACCCAGGCCGATCAGCACCTCGGCGATCTCGGACAGCCCGGCAGAGCTGCTGACCTCAGGGTGCGGCATGAGCGGACACCACCTGGTGGTACCTCGGCGACGTCAGTTCACCGAGGGCACCCGAGACAGGATCGGGGAACAGGAACTCGACCGGGCGCAGCATCTCCGCGCCTGCGTCGTGGTCGGTGGCCTCGCGCAACAGCTCCACCCCGGCAAGCTCCACGTGATGGGCCCCGGTGCAGTCCACGGTGACGTGGATGCCGGGGGTCAGCGTCCGCGCCCGGCGGATCAGCGGGTGCAGCGCCCGCTGGCTGGCTGCCGTCAGGCACCCGGTGGCGAGAACCCGGAGGGCTTGACCGTCCAGATCGACCTGGACGGTCACGGAGAGCTTGTGGGTCACAACAGTAGCTTTCGGCGCGAAGGGGGTCGCGGCCTGTTGCTGGACCGAAGCTCCAGAATAGCTGATCCGCGCACAGATCACCAGCAGGCTTATTATGCGACGGGTCGTCCTTCCGCTGCTCCTCCGGGGCACGAGCCGTGGCGGCCCGAGACGAACCCCGCACCGATCGTGCGCGCCGCCCTCGGGTCTTCCCGCAGGTCACAGCGCTGTCCCGGGGTGGACGCCGGGCCTCGGCGGGCACGACTGCGGGGATGGGCACGCTCTTGGAGGACACCACTGATCCGGCCGGTCAGAACGGAACGGGGCAGCGCGGGAGTCTGGCCGGGCGGCTAAGACCTGGTCTCAGAACCTGATCCGTCGTTGCCACCCGCCGGGGAGCGGTTCACAGTGCCTGCATGACGACGAGGACGCAGTCGTGGATGGTCGATGACCGTCTGTGGGAGCTGATCGTCCCGCTGATCCCTCCCCAGCCACCGCCCCGAGGCCCCGGTGGCAGACCCAGGATCGAGGACAGGGCGGCCCTGGAGGGGATCCTGTTCGTGCTCCACACCGGGTGCCGGTGGCGGGATCTGCCCCCGGCTCTGGGGTGCGGATCCGGGCACACCGCCTGGCGCCGGCTGCGCCACGGGCAGGAAGCCGGGGTGTGGGAGAAGCTGCACCGCGCCGTGCTCGAGGAGCTCTCCGAGCAGGAGATCCTCGACTGGTCGCGGACCAGCATCGACGCGGTCTCCGTACAAGCCAAAAGGGGGGCGAGCTGACCGGCCCGAACCTCACCGACCGCGGAAAACCGGGCACCAAGTACCACTTGCTCACCGACCGGAACGGCCTGCCGCTGCACGTGCTGGCCTCAGCAGCCAACGTCCACTTTCAGCTCGCTCTTCGAGCCGCTGCTGGAGACCAACCCGGCGGTGCGCGGTCGCCGCGGTCGTCGAGGGCGACCGCGCCGCCGGCCGGAGAAGCTGCATGCGGTCAAGGGCTACGACTACCCGAGGTGCCGCCGCTACCTGCACCGGCGGGGCATCAAGGTCCGGATCGCCCGGCGCGGGATCGAGGCCAAGACCCACCCGGGTCGGCACCGCTGGGTCGTGGAGCGCACCATCTCCTGGGTGTTGCGCTTCAAGCGCCTGGAATTGCGCTACGACCGCACCGCAGCCATGCTGCTGCCGTTGCTCCTGCTCGCCGTGACCCTCATCGGCCTCCGCCGACTGCACCAGGCGACCGAGTTATGAGACCAGGTCTTACTGGATCGAAGAGGGGCGCCGTCCTGCCGGAATTCAGGGGGTTGACCCCGACGGGGCGCGGTGGGACGCTGTCGTGCATCGGAAGTCCACTGATGAACCAGGTCGACGAGCCGAGGTGGCGCGGATGCGAGCGATGGTCTATCGGGGGCCGTACAAGATCCGGGTGGAGGAGAAGGACATCCCGCGGATCGAGCACCCCAACGACGCGATCGTGCGGGTCACGCTCGCGGCGATCTGCGGGTCGGACCTGCACCTCTACCACGGGATGATGCCGGACACCCGGGTCGGGATGACCTTCGGCCACGAGTTCGTCGGGGTGGTCCACGAGGTCGGCCCCTCCGTGGAACACCTGAAGCCCGGGGACCGGGTCATGGTGCCGTTCAACGTGTACTGCGGCTCCTGCTGGTTCTGCGCCCGGGGCCTGTACTCCAACTGCCACAACGTCAACCCCAACGCCACCGCGGTAGGCGGGATCTACGGCTACTCGCACACCTGCGGAGGCTACGACGGAGGTCAGGCCGAGTACGTGCGGGTGCCCTTCGCCGACGTCGGGCCCTCGATCATCCCCGACTGGATGGACGAGGAGGACGCGGTGCTGCTCACCGACGCCGTGGCCACCGGCTACTTCGGTGCCCAGCTCGGGGACATCGTCGAAGGCGACACCGTCGTCGTGCTGGGGGCGGGCCCGGTGGGGCTGTACGCCGCGAAGTCGGCGTGGCTGATGGGTGCAGGACGGGTGATCGTGATCGACCATCTGGAGTACCGGCTCGAGAAGGCCCGCCGGTTCGCCCACGCCGAGACGTTGAACTTCGCCGAGCACGACGACATCGTGGTGGAGCTGAAAAGAACCACCGACTACCTGGGCGCGGACGTCGTCATCGAGGCGGTCGGCGCCGAGGCGGACGGCAACTTCATCCAGCACGTGAGCGCGGCCAAGCTCAAGCTGCAGGGCGGGTCGCCGATCGCGCTGAACTGGGCCATCGACTCCGTGCGCAAGGGCGGGACGATCTCGGTGATGGGGGCCTACGGGCCGATGTTCAGCGCCGTGAAGTTCGGCGACGCCCTCAACAAGGGCTTGACCCTGCGGATGAACCAGTGCCCGGTGAAGCGGCAGTGGCCGCGGCTGTTCGAGCACATCCGCAACGGCTACCTCACCCCCAGAGACATCGTCACCCACCGGATCCCCCTGGAGCACATCGCCGAGGGGTACCACATGTTCTCGTCCAAGCTCGACGGCTGCATCAAGACACTCGTCGTCCCCGGCACCGGGTGAGACGGCCAAGGAGGGGAACCGAGACCATGGCGAGCACACCTGAGCACACCCCGTACATCGCTGGTGAGGCCCGGCGCACCGTCTCGCGCGAGGCGCTGCGGGCGCGCATCCCCGGTTGGGGCGCGGACCTGGACCCGGCCGACCGCCCCTCGGTGCCGAAGTTGCGTTACGATCCGGCGGGCACAGGAGCGCATTGGGAGTACCCGGAGGCGCAGCCCGAGAACCGGCCGCGCGAACGGTCGATCGAGCACGCGCACCTGACCCCCGTCTTCGGCACCGCGTGCCCGTCGAAGGGCCTGCCGGGTGCACTGCGCCGGCACGCCTACCAGCGCTACAGCGAGGCACGGGCGGCGCACTGGCTCGTCCTCCTCGCCGCCGACCGCGTCGACGCCTGGCAGAGCCACTTCACCTCATGGGTCACCTTGCGCCCGGACAACCCGGTCACCGAGACCGGAGTGCTGGCCGAGCCCGTCCGGCGCGGCTTGTCTTCACGGATCGAGACCCACCGCGCTGATCTCTCCCACCAATGGCTGGACCCGATCATCGTGGGAGGCCCCTGGGTGTTGAGCGCTGGAGCGGCCGTTGCAGTGATCAGGACGCTGATCCACCGCGGGCGAGGGAGCTGATGGAACCGGGACGGTCGTCCGCCGATCGGCACCAGCAGCATGGGTATGGTCACCGGCTTGCCCTCAGCCAGCGCCCGGCGGTCACGGTGCGGGGGTCTCCGCCGGTGGCCAGGCACTTGAGGACGATGTCGCGATCGGTCACCACGTCACTGAGCCGGTTGTCCTCCCCGCAGATCGGCAGGGCACCGACGTCGAGTACACCTCCTCCTGACAACGTGCCTGGACCCAGGGGGTGTGCGGCTCGGTTGCCGGACCGGTGAGAAGCGGCTCCCCGCCCGTGGTGGGAAGCCGCTTCTCGTTGGTTCATGGGCGCGAATGGTGTCCGTCAGTGGGACTCAGGTGCGGGTCCTGCCGGCAGTCGGGGCGTGGGTGCTGCGGTCCAGGAAGGACAGTCCGACCATGGTCAGGCCCAGGAGCAGGTGCAGCCAGTCGTCGGCGGTGTTCAGCGGTACGAAGTTGGCCCCTGAGTCCTTGTCGATGAGCAGGCCGTAGAGCCACAGCAGCAGGTACACGGCCCCGCCCCAGCGCAGGTAGTTCCGCGCCCCGGGAACGGTCCGGGCCAGGGCGATGCCGGCGATGCCGTAGAGCAGGTGGACGAGGTTGTGCAGGATCGAGACCTGGAACAGGCCCATGAGCATGGCCTCGGACTCGTGGCCGGCGACCATGAGCTGGTCGTAGTTCGTGGTGAGGCCGGGGATGAATCCGGCCGCGCCCACGAGCAGGAAGACGGCCCCGTAGAGCAGGGCTGCCGTGCGGACGGGTGAGCGGCGGGTCGTGCGGTCGCCGGGTCGGGCGGCGGGGGTGGTCATGATCGCTCCTCTCCTCGAGGTGGTTCAGGGCCGTGCGGTGGGCGGCCGGCGGCTATTCCTTCTTGAGCTTGTCCTGGATGGTGCCGGCGGCCTTCTCCATGATGTTGGGCTGTTCGGTGGTGCCGTAGAACCGGGCGTCGGGGTGGGTGGGAGGCGGCATCGGCACCCCCGCCATGGGCTGGTCCTGGTAGCCGAACTGCCCGTTGCCGTCCGGCGTCGGCCCGGAGGCCCACGAGCCCTCCGCGGCGGCGGCACCGTCGGAGAAGTTGTAGTAGTCGTAGGAGAACTCGGTGGCCTCCTTGGCCTGCGGGAAGTTCGAGGGCACCGGCATCTGCTCCAGCCCGTCGGCCTGCAGCTCCTTGACCGCGGCCATCCACTGGTTCTGGTGCATGGTGTCCCGCGCCAGCAGGAACGAGAGCATGTCCCGGATGCCCTTGTCGTCGGTCATGTGGTAGAGCCTCGCCACCTGGGTGCGGCCCTGCATCTCGGCGTTGACGTTGGCGGTCATGTCCGCCAGCAGGTTCCCCGAGGCGGTGACGTAGGACCCGGACCAGGGGTTGCCCATCGAGTCCACCGGCCGCGCGCCGGCCCCGGCCACGATCGCGTGCTGCAGGTCGGTGCCGCCGATCACCGCCGCGACCGCCGGGTCGGACTGAACGGCGTCCTCGGTGATGCCCAGCGGGGCCTTCTCCAGCAGCTGGGCGACCATCGTGGCCAACATCTCGATGTGGCCGAACTCCTCGGCGGCGGTGCCGAAGAGCAGGTCCCGGTACTTGCCGGGGATGTGGGCGTTCCAGGCCTGGAAGCTGTACTGCATGGCCACGGTGATCTCTCCGTACTGGCCGCCGATCACCTCCTGGAGCTTGCGCGCGTAGACCGCGTCCGGGGCCTCCGGGGTGGACTTGTACTGGAGTTTCTGCTGGTGCAAGAACATGCTGACCTCCGTCATCGACTGCTGTGGCCGGTAGCGGCGCGGCACTCCGCGCCCGTGGTCCCCGGCTCTGTACTCCACGCTAGTGATCCGGTCCCCAAAAGGGAAGGCTGCTTATCGAATGAACGGGGCATCAGATGAGCTGAGGCCGGGCGCTCCGGGTCGTCCCGCCCCGGGGTCTGCTGGCGGTGCAGGGCGGGAGCGGGGTAGGCCCGTGGGTCGGCATGCCATCGGGGATCAGCAGTTCGACCGGGCTGCCCCCGTCCAAGGTCTCGTCGTGGTCGATCGCCCAGCGCAACAGGTCCACCGCGTTCGGCTCCACGTGGCCTGCGGTGGCGAGATCAACGCTGACGGTCACCGGGGGCATCAGCGCCCGAGCACGGCGCACCAGCGGATACAGGACGTGCTGGTTGGCCTCGGTCAAACACCCGGTGACGATCAGTCGCACATAGGCGCCGTCCAGGTCGATCTGAACGAGCACGGAGAGCTTGTGGTCCATGAGAGCATCCTTCGTCGCATGCAATCTGTCTCATGGCCATCTTCTTGACCTCTTCCCACGGTACTCGCGTCGTTGCAGGTGGGCCAGGGATCCGTTGAATTAGCACTGTCAGTTCAGGCGTCCCGCGTGCTGCAGGGAGCTCCCCGTCCGCTCCCGTGGGTCGGGGTGCCGGCGCCACGAGAGCCCTTGTCAGGCCTCGAAGTGGGTGGTGGCGGGGCTCTTGCCGACCGTCCCGACGAGCTCGGCGGCCAGATCGCGCAGCTTGACGTTGCGATTGCTGGAGGCCGCCCGCAGGATCTCGAACGCTTTTTCCTGGCTGCAGCGGTTCTGGGCCATGAGGATTCCCACGGCCAGGTCGATGGTGGTGCGGGACTCCATCGCGGACCGCAGATCGGCCTCGGCATCGCGGTGCCGGGCCAGGCGCACGGCCAGCCGCAGGACGGTGGAGGCCTCGGCCACCTGGCGCTCCACGACCTGACGGACCGCCTGGTCGAAGGCATCGGGGACATCGGCGTAGACGTTCAGTCCTGCCGAAGCCTCCTTGCCGAGATCGAAGAGCACCCCCCAGGACCGAGAAGACCCCGTTGGCGGCAGCGGTCTGCCCGTAGGCCGACCACCGGCCATCGCTGCGGGTGTCCCGGAGGTGGCCACCCGGCGCTCCCGGGCTGCGGGCAGGCGGGGGCCGTCACCGTAGTGGTACTGGATCTCGTCCAGGACCTCGGCCCGGGGGCTGCAGGCGGCCACGGTGACGGAGCGCCTGCGGCGCAGCAGCGTCACCGCGCACCACACCTCCTCGTCGTCGGTGGACAGGGCCTGGGCGAGGGTGGTGGTGAAGGCGTCGAGGAAACCGCTGATGTCCTCGGAGACTGGGCCACCGCGGCACTGGTGTCGACCTTGACCCGGGAGCATGCCGTACGGCTGAGCGACGACGGTGCTCGGCCCGCCGAAAGCAGGTTCAGAAGACACGTGGTGCGCCGTTCGGCCGGGACGGTCGGGCAGGCACGATGGCCGCTGCCGAGTCCGTCAGCGAAGAAGCGCTTCGTCTCCCCGACTCCCTCTCGAGGACCAGACTACTGCCCTGCCGGAAGGGCAGGATCGGCCACTGGCCGGCTGCGTCTCGACCCGGGGCGGGCGGGAGAAGGAGGGCCGGTGGGCACCGGGCCGGTGATCGATGTCGTGCTCAGCACGCTGCCGCTCAGGTCTGCTGCGGGGCGGCCCCGGGGGTGTCGCAACCGTCCGGTGCCCTTTCCTCGGTGTCCCCGGTCTGCTCGGCGGGGAGCGTCCTCCCGTCCTGTCCACCGGTCGCGGTCGAACAGATCAGACCGGCCAATGCCTCGGAGGCAGAGGGGGCTCGCGGTGGTGCGGCCTGATCCAGGATCTCATTGGCCGCATGGGCCAACAGGTCCCGTTGGAGCTGAGGCAGCAACAGGGCATGGTGCACGTAGGCGTCGATCTCGAACTCTTCGACGTTCCCACCGAGGCTGAAGGATCCTGGCGGTTGATGAAGGCTGCGGTCGTTGTGGCCCGCAGTCCGCCGGCCTGCTCGTGACCCGTCGCGGCGTCGACCACGGCGGCGGCGATCTCGGCCAGGCCGCGCCCCTGGGTGCCCGCTGCCTCCAGCAGTGTCGCCCGGGCCGTCTCAGGGCTCAGCCGGCCGCGATCCATCAGCACACCGGCGGCGAGTCCGATGAGCCCGTCGGGGTCCGGGGCGTCCTTGCCCGGGGTGCCCCGGTGCACCGGGGTGTCGGGATCCTGGGCCGTCCTCAGCACGGTGGCCGCCGCATCGGCCAGCAGGCCCAGCAGCCGCTCCTCGGCGTCCCCGAAGGCGTCCGGGGTGGTGGCGTACACCGTCAGCGACCCCAGGCGACGGTCGAGACAGGGCAGCGGGACGCTGAGCACCGAGCGGATCCCGGTCGTGGCCGCGCCCGCCTGCCACGGCCCCCATCGGGGGTCGGCTGCGGTGTCGTCGATGCGCTGGACCTGCCCGGTGGTCCACGCGCTCCGGGACAGGCCCATCCCGAGCCGATGATGCAGGGTGTCGGCGACCTCCACGGCCGTGCCGGTGGAGGCGACGGTGCTGCCGGTGCCGTTCTCGTCCAGCAGCGAGATCCCGGCCGCCGACCGCGGTGGGAATCATCTGCTGGGCGGCGCGGACCAGGTGGTGCACCGCGGTGGTGGCGTCCTGGGCGGACACTGTCCTGCGGGTCAGGGGGGTGGAAGCGGTGGGCAGCTCACCGGAAGTGGAATCGGAGGACATGGGGCGCCGTTCGGCAGGGATGGTCAGGTTGGCACAACGGCCGCTGCCGAGTCCGTCAGCAAAGAAAGCGCCATATCCTCACGACTCCTCTTGTGATCAGCTTGCTGCCGTTTCGGCTCCGGGATCCCAGGCGGGCGCCAACTCCCTGGTGGATGGTCCGCGCGCGGGAAGGGGCACGACAACTCCGCCCCCAGCACCTAAAGTGAGCAGTGTGCTGATCATCGGGGGAGCTCGGTGAGCAGCGCCTGCACCGTCCGGAACCCTCGACCACGGAAGGACCACGCCATGAGCCAGCCGAAGCAGCAGCAGGAGGTCCCCGGCGTCCAGGCCGCGATGACCCCCGTCCCGGACTGCGGCGAGCACAGCTACCGCGGCTCAGGCAAGCTCGCGGGCAAGGCAGCCATCATCACCGGCGGGGACAGCGGCATCGGCCGTGCCGCCGCGATCGCCTACGCCCGCGAGGGTGCCGACGTCCTGATCGCCTACCTCGAGGAGGACGACGACGCCCGGGACACCGCCCGCTGGATCGAGGAGGCCGGGCGTCGCGCCGTCCTTGTCCGCGGAGACCTCTCGGACCCGGCCCACTGCCGGGCTGTCGTCGACAGGGCCGTGCAGGAGTTCGGCCGGATCGACGTGCTCGTGTCCAACGCCGCCTACCAGATGAGCCGCGACAGCCTCGACGAGATCAGCGACGAGGAGTGGGACTACACGTTCCGGCTCAACATCGGCGCCATGTTCCACCTCACCAAGGCCGCCGTGCCGCACATGGCACCGGGCTCGGCGATCATCGGCAGCTCCTCGGTCCAGTCCGACCAGCCGTCCCCGCAACTGGCGCCCTACGCGGCCACCAAGGCGGCGATCGCGAACTTCTCCGCCGGGCTCGCGCAGATGCTGGGGGAGAAGGGCATCCGGGTCAACAGCGTGGCCCCGGGCCCGATCTGGACGCCGCTGATCCCGGCGACCATGCCCGCGGAGAAGGTGGGGGCCTTCGGCGACGACGTCCCCCTGGGCCGTGCCGGCCAGCCCGCCGAGCTCGCGCCCGTCTACGTCCTGCTGGCCTCGGACGACGGCAGCTACATCTCCGGCTCGCGGGTCGCCGTCACCGGCGGCAAGCCGATCCTCTGAACCCGGGTCCACCGCGGAGCGGACGGCGCACCTGTCCCGCCGGACCTCAGCGGAAGGACAGGGTTTCCGCCCAGGACGGGGGCGGAGCTGATCACTCGTCGTCCACGATCTCGCGCGCGGTGTCCTCGACGTCCTGGCCGCTTTGCCTGGCATGGCCCACGGCGTTCTGTGCCCGACCTTCGGCGTGCAGATCAGGCTTGTCGATGGCGGCACCGGCGGCCTTGTCCGCGGCGGCACCGACCTGGTTCCCGAGGAAGGGTGGGTCGGATGCGGTGCCCGGCAGAAGAACTCCTCGTCATCACCGAACCGATCCGACCCGCCCCGGGGGCGCTACTGCTCGTTGTCCGGACGGGGGGCGCGTTCGCGCTCCTCCACCGCGGAGCGCACCTCCGGGTCGTCGGTGTCGTCGACCCAGGGCTCGGTCTGGCGGTGCTCCTCCACGTGGTCGGGTTGGATGCCGGCCACCTCGCCGGCGACCTCGTGCTTCATCTGGTCGTCCAGTTCCGCACTGTGCTTGGTGTTGCCTCGCTCGGCCATGTCGTTCTCCTTGTAGGGCTGGGACAGCGTACGTCGGTGGGACGGCCCGTCAGGCGGTCCCATCCTCCTCGAGCAGACCCCGCTGGGCGCGGTCGGCTGCTTCGGAGGCGTCTTCCGGCAGCGGGTCGGTGGCCGGTGGGACCTGGCCGGGCGCGTAGTCGGTCAGCCCGGCGGCCACCCGCTCCTGTTCGGTGGCTGCGGCCAGTGCCTCGTCGTCGAGATGCTCGGGCATCCCGGCGTGGCCCTGGTAGATGGGGTCGGGCAGGGCGTCGCCCTCGGGCTCGATGACGTCGTCGAGGTCCGGGGCGTCGTCGTTGTTCGGGGTGGTCATGCAGAACCTCCTGTGCTGAGCCGTTCTTCCCACCTTAGTGACCTGGCTCACGCAGCGGAACCACCCTGGGACCTGGGTGCACAGACCACGAACAAGCAAAATGCCGTCCACCGGAACAGGGACAGTCCCTCATCCGTGGAACCTGCGGACGCGATCGGTGCCGCTGAGGACATGGTCCCGACTCCCCGAGGAGCGGGAGCTGTCGAGGTCCCGCCCGTGCTCCTCCCGGGCTGCGTTGAGCAGTCGATCGTAGGCTGTTCGTGCGCATCGCCTGCGTGTTTCGAGGCCGCAGGTGCCGATGGGTTCCCCGACATGAGGACAGCCTGATGACTGACGTCGCTCCGGACCGACCAGCGGTTCTGCACCCCGTACCAGCCCAGCGTTCGATCGTCGTGATTCCACGGGTGCACGACGGCTCCGGGGCCCGGACCCGCTACGGGCTGGTCCGGGCCGAACTGGACCCGGGAGGGCAGGCGCTGATCTTCCCGCAGGGCCCGGTGGTCGACCCCGACGAACTGCGCGCCGGGGCCGCGCTGCTGTTGGAGGAGGAGTTCGGGGAGGGCATGTCCGCGGCAGTGATCGCTCCGCTGGGGATCCTGTACGCCGATCAGCGCAGAGAAGAGCGGATCGACGTGATGCTCGCAGTGGCGCGACGGACCGATGCTGAGTACGGCGAGGCGCTGGAGCCGGCCGGCATCCCCGGGGTGGAGTGGGCCGATGAGCAGCAGCTGCTCCAGCACCTGTGCTCCGGGCGGATCACGGACACCACCACCGCCTCAGCCCTGGCTCTGCTGCAGGCCTGTGGTGAGTTCACCCGCTGACCGGCTTACCGCCCCAGAGCCGCCGTGATACGACCGGGACCGACACGGTGCTGCCGCACCCGCCCTCGTCCTCCGGGCCCGGCGGCATCAGGGAAGGAGGATTCCCGGAAGAAGTTGCCGCAGGATGTCGAGATCCCGCCGACCGCTCCGTCCCCGGGGTGAGCACGGCCACCATGGGCCGTACCTCAGCAAGGAGAAGACGATGACCAAGTACCTGCTGCTCAAGCACTACCGGGGCGCTCCGGCACCGGTCAACGACGTGCCGATGGACCGGTGGACGCCGGACGAGGTGTCGGCGCACCTGCAGTACATGTCGGACTTCGCCGCCCGGCTCGAGGGCACCGGCGAGTTCGTCGACGCGCAGGCGCTGTCCCCGGAGGGCACGTTCGTCCGCGACGGCGGCGAGGGGCGGCCGCCGGTCACCGACGGCCCGTTCCCCGAGACCAAGGACCTGGTCGCCGGCTGGATGGTGATCGACGTCGATTGCTACGACCGGGCGCTCGAGCTGGCCGCCGAGCTGTCCGCGGCCCCGGGGGCGGGCGGGAAGCCGATCCACGAGTGGCTCGAGCTCCGCCCGTTCCTGACCGCGCCGCCGATCGTCACGGAGTGACGCCCGGTGGACGAGACCCTGCTGCGGACCCCCATCCCCACCGTGATCGCGATCCTGGACCGCCGTGGAGTCGACTTCACGGCGGCGGCCGAGGACGCAGTGCAGGACGCCCTGCCCGACGCGGTGCGGGTGTGGCCGGATCACACGCCGAGGGACCCGCAGGCCTGGCTGGTCGCCGTGGCCTGGCGCCGGTTCCTCGACACCACCCGCGCCGACACGTCCCGGCGGCGGCGCGGGATGCGGGTCGAGGACGAACCCGCGCCCGGCCCGGGCGCGGCGGCGGAGGACACGCTCCAGCTGTACTTCCTGTGCGCGCACCCGTTCCTGACCCCGGCCTCGGCGGTCGCGCTCACGCTGCGCGCGGTGGGCGGTCTCAGCACGCGGCAGATCGCGCAGGCCTATCTCGTGCCGGAGGCGACCATGGCGCAGCGGATCAGCCGGGCCAAGCGCACCGTCTCGGGTGTGCGGTTCGACCGGCCGGGCGACGTCGCCACGGTGCTGCGCGTGCTCTACCTGGTCTTCAACGAGGGCTACTCCGGGGACGTCGACCTCGCCGCCGTCGCCGGGCTCCGCGCGGACGCCAGCACGGCTGGGGAGACCGACCGGGTCCAGATCGTCGAGTGGTACGACGAGTTCGTGCGGCTCACCGGCTCACCGGCAACCCGGTGGCACGGCTCAACGCGAGGCCGCCCGGTGGGGCGACCGGGCCGCACCGGTCAGGGGCCCCCCGGACCGGTTGACTCCTCGAGGCGCTCGCCGGTGAGGGCGCCGGTGGTGGTCAGCCGCTCGGCGACGTCCCGTAGCTTGGTGTTCGTCTGGGAGCTGGCGGTCGTGAGGAGGACGAAGGCCTGCTGGGGCGTGATCTTGAACCGCTCCATGAGCACGCCCTTCGCCTGACCGATGAGGTCCCGGGTGGCCAGGGCCTCGTGGAGGTGGCCGACCTGCTGGGCGTCGGCGAAGGCCACCGCGGCGTGGGCCGCCACCAGCAGACCGATCTCCTCGGACTCGTCGGTGAATGCGGCGAAGTCGGCGCCGTAGACGTTGAGCGCCCCGAGGACGTCGCCGTCGGTGTAGAGCTGGAACGCGAGCATCGACGTCGCTCCCGCCTCCAGGGCGGCCGGGGCGAACCGGGGCCACCGGTCCTCGTGGCGGAAGTCGGGGACGTGGACGGTCCGCTCCTCGTGGGCCGCGTCCATGCAGGGTCCTTCCCCGGTGTCCTGCTGCAGGCGGTCCACCCGGCGGGGGAGCGCGCCCGAGGCGGCCCGGGACTCGATGCCGCGGTGCCGCCGGGCAACCGAGATCGAGGCCTCCACCACCCCGGGGATGAGCTCCACCGCCGCGCGGACCGTGGCCTCGAGGGTGCCCTGGACGTCGGTCTCGCCCTGCAGGGTGCGGGCCAGGTCGCTCAGCCGCTGGGACAGGTCCGCGTCCACGGCCCCCGTCCGGTCCCGGCGGGGGTCCGACCTGGTCGTTCGTCCTGTGTCCGTGCCCATTCCCTCAGTCTCCCCCGCAAAAGGCCGTCAGAACCCGGGACCGGAGGAACTCGTTGCGGACGGGAACGTCCCGCCCTGTCAAGGGCGGCGGACGGCCGTCTCCGCACCGGTCCGTGCTGCGTCCCGCACAGGATCCCGGCGGGGGAACCCGCTGCTGCGACGAACGGGCTCAGCCCGCGCTCAGGGCCGCGCACGCGGCCTCGATGGACTCCGGGGACAGGACGTGGTCGATGGCCAGCACCGCCGCCCCCATGACGCCGGCGCGCTCCCCGGCGACCGAGGGCGCCACCCTCAGGTGCTCCGTGGCCAGGGGCAGGGACCGCCGGTAGACGACCTCCCGGATGCCGGCCAGCAGGTGCTCCCCGGCCTGGGCGAGGCTGCCGCCGATCACGATCACGGAGGGGTTGATGAGGTTCACGCAGGTGGCCAGGACGTCCCCGATGTCCCGCCCCGCCTGGCGGATCACCTGCACGGCCAGCGGGTCCCCGGAACGGACGAGGTCGATCACGTCCTGGCTGGTGGACAGCGTGCCGGCGGTCTTCTCGTTGAGCGTCCGCACGAGAGCGGGAGCGCCGGCGAGCGCCTCGAGGCAGCCGGTGTTGCCGCAGCGGCAGAGCAGCTCGTCGCCGCGCGGCACCCGGACGTGGCCGAGGTCTCCCGCGGTGCCCTGGGCGCCGCGCTGGAGCGCGCCGCCGGAGATGATCCCCGCGCCGATGCCCGTGGCCACCTTGACGAACATCAGCTCGGTGGTCCCGGGCCAGAAGAAGCTGCGCTCGCCCAGGGCCATGATGTTGACGTCGTTGTCCACCAGCACGGGCACGTCGTAGTGGGCCTGCACGAGAGCCGGGACGTCGACACGGTCCCACCCCGGCATGATGGGCGGGTTGATCGGCCGGCCCGTCTCGTGCTCCACGGGACCGGGCAGCCCGATGCCGATGGCGGCGAGGTCCGCGGCGGGGCGGTCCGCGCGCTCGAGCAGCGCGGCCACCGTGCGCACGAGCCAGCCCAGGACCGCCTCGGGGCCCTCGCCGATCGCGAGCGCCTGGCGCTCCTCGGCGAGCTCGCGGCCGGAGAGGTCCGCGAGGATGGCCCGGGCGTGCGTCGCCCCGACGTCCGCGCCGACCACCACCCGGGCGCCCGGGTTCAGGGCGAAGAGGGAGGGCGGGCGCCCCCCGGTGGAGGCGGCCCCGCCGTAGGGTGCGACGAGCCCCAGGGACATGAGAGTGTCCACACGGGACGCCACGGTGGAGCGGGCCAGCCCGGTCAGCTGGGCGAGCTCCGCCCGGGTCCTCGGGCGGCCGTCGCGCAGCAGCTGGAAGACTTCGCTCGCCCCCGGGGCGGGCGAGTCCGAGGAGCGCGGCGACGGCGCCGACGGAGGAGTCTGCAGCACCTTTTCAGTAGAGCACGCCCCCTTAGGGGGGTCAAGCACGTCACAAACGCACAGTGAGGGAACAACTTTTGCGAGACTGTCGACAGAAGTCTGTGGTGCGTGTCACAGTGACCGCATGAACGAGCGCACGAGCTCCCCGGTGCTGGACGTCACCGGCCTGTCGAAGTCCTTCTTCGGGGTGCCGGTGCTCGAGGACGTGGACCTGCGGCTGCACGCCGGCGAGGTGCACGGGCTCGTCGGCGAGAACGGCGCCGGCAAGTCCACCCTGATGAAGGTGCTCGCCGGGGTGCACGAGCGGGACGCGGGCACCGTGGAGATCGGCGGCACCCCCGTCGAGTTCCACCACCCCACCCAGGCGCACGTGGCCGGGCTGTCGACGGTGTTCCAGGAGTTCAACCTGCTGCCCGACCGCACCGTGGCCGAGAACGTGTTCCTCGGCCGCGAGCCGCGCCGGGGCCTGCTCGTGGACCGGCGGGCCATGAACGCGAGGACGAGCGAGCTGCTCGAGGACCTGGGCATCACCAGCATCCAGCCGACCACGACCGTGAGCTCGCTGTCCGTGGCCCAGCAGCAGATCGTGGAGATCGCCAAGGCCATCAGCTACGACGCCCGCATCATCTCCATGGACGAGCCGACCGCGGCCCTCGCGGGCCCCGAGGTGGACCTGCTCTACGCGATCGTCCGCCGGCTCCGGGCGCGCGGCACCGCCATCCTGTACGTGTCCCACCGGCTGAAGGAGATCTTCGACCTGTGCGACACCATCACCGTCCTCAAGGACGGCCGCGTGGTGGGCACCGAGCCCGCCTCCGCCATGGACGACGCCGCCCTGGTGCGGATGATGGTGGGCCGCCCGATCTCCGCCTACTTCCCGGAGGCGGTGCCCGGCACCGGGGTGGGGCGGGAGCTCCTGAGGATCGACGGCGGCGGCAACGACCAGCTCGACGGCATCGACCTGACGCTGCGCGCCGGGGAGATCGTGGGGGTCGCCGGGCTGCAGGGCTCCGGGCGGACGGAGCTGGTGGAGGCCGTCTTCGGCGTCCACCCCTTCACCCGCGGGTCCATGGCGCTGGACGGCAGGCCGTACACGGCCACCTCGCCCCGGCAGGCCGTCCGGCAGGGCGTGGCCCTGATCACGGAGGACCGCAAGTCCCAGGGGCTGAGCCTCGACCAGTCCATCCTGGACAATGCCCTGGGCGTGATCCGCTCCGTCTTCCCGCGGCGGACCGCCGCGGCCCGGAAGGACGTTTCCGGGGTCCTCTCCTCGCTGGAGGTCGTGGCCCGGGATCTGGACCAGGAGGTCCAGTACCTCTCGGGTGGGAACCAGCAGAAGGTCGTCCTCGCCAAGTGGCTGGCCGTGGACCCGCGGGTCGTGCTGCTCGACGAGCCCACCCGGGGGATCGACGTGGGCGCCAAGATCGCCGTCTACAACCTCATGCGCATGCTCGCCGCGGAGGGCAGGGCCATCCTCATGGTCTCCAGCGAACTGCCGGAGGTCCTCGGCATGTCCAGCCGGATCCTGGTCCTGCGCGACGGCCGGATCGCCGGTGAGCTCCCGCCGGACAGCACCGAGGAGCAGGTACTGCGGCTGGCCACCGGCGCCCGCACGGAAGGGGCGAGACCGTGAACGCGTTCTCGAGGCTCACGTCCACCCACATCGTCTACCTCGTGGTGCTGCTCACCGTCGTGGTCGGCACGGTGCTCGTGGGCGCCACCGGGCGCAGCTTCGTCAGCGCCGGCAACATCTCCGCGATCCTCACCGGGACCAGCGTCCTCGGCTTCATCGCGATCGGCCAGACGCTCGTGATCCTGGTGGGGAGCCTCGACCTCTCCGTGCCGTACGTCATCAGCCTCGCGAGCCTGCTCTCGGCCGGCCTCATGGCGAACCAGCCCGGGAACATCCTGCCCGGTGTGGCGCTGGCACTGGTCGTCTCCGCGGGCATCGGCCTGGTCAACGGCCTGGTGGTGTCCGGGCTGAAGGTCCACGGGTTCATCGCCACGCTGGGCACCGGACTCGTCGTCAGCGGCTACCTCGCCACCAACTACAAGGGCAGCTCGGGGCAGACACCTGTGGCCTTCCGGCTGGTCGGAGCCACCGGCATCGGTCCTGTCCCGGTCTCCACGCTGATCATGCTGGCCTGCGCGGGCGCGGTGCTGCTCATGCTGACCCGCAGCCGCCTGGGCCACCACATGTACGCGGTCGGCGGAGACATCCGGGTGGCCCGGATGTCCGGGATCCGGACCGGCACCCCGATCGTCGCCGCCCACGTCATCTGCTCCGTCATGGCCGGTCTCGCCGGGCTGCTGCTCGCGGCGCGGCTCGGGGTGGGCAGCCCCACGATCGGGTCCCAGGGCGGGTACGACCTGCTCTCCATCGCCGCCGTGGTCCTGGGCGGGACGCTCCTGGCGGGCGGCAAGGGGTCGCTGGTGGGGACGCTGGGCGGGGTCCTCATCTTCGCGATGATCGACAACATCATGAGCGTGATGCAGATCAACCCGTTCCTGAAGGACGTGGTCCGCGGCATCGTCATCGTCGTCGCCGTGGCCGTCTACGCCCGGCGCCGGGTGGTCAGCCGGCCCGCGCGCTTCGACGACCGGAGCGGGCGGACCGAGCAGGAGGTCACGGCATGAGCGCCACCGTCACGGACCGGACCGCGGTCCTGCAGCAGAACCGGTCACGGTGGCACGAGCGTGTGCTGCGCGGGCTGCGGACGCCCGGCGGGGCCGTCTTCGTGCTCCTCCTGGTGCTGCTGGTCGCGGCCGTCGCCGTCAACCCGTCCTTCGGCGAACCGGGCTCGCTGATCCGGTTCGTCGGCCGCACGGCGCCGATCGCCATCGCGGCCATCGGGCAGTACTTCGTGATCGTCTCCGGGGAGTTCGACCTGTCCATGGGCTCGGTGGTCACCGCCCAGGTGTTCGTGGCCGGCAACCTCATCGGCCAGGACGACAGCCGGACGGTGCCCGTCCTGGTCCTGATGCTCGCCCTCGGCGCCCTCGTGGGCCTGGTCAACGGACTGGTCACCACGCTCCTGAAGGTGCCGAGCTTCATCGTCACCCTCGGCACCATGCTCGCCCTGCTCGGGCTGGTGCTCTACTGGACGGGCGGCGCCGCGACGGGGAACCCCGCGGACAGCTTCCGGCAGATCGGCCGCGGCGGCATCCAGGACGTCCCGGTCCTGGGGATCCTGCCCTACCCGGTGGTCCTAGTGACGGTCGTCGCGCTCGCCGCCCTCTGGCTCATGCGCCGGCCCTACGGCCGCACGCTCGTCGCCGTGGGCGACAACCCCCGGGCCGCCGCGCTGACCGGGGCCCGGGTCTGGTGGGTGCGCACCCGGGCGTTCATGCTCTCCTCCCTGGCCGCCACCGTGGCGGGGATCATCCTCGTGGGCTACGCCGGAGTGCACCCGTCCGTGGGGCGCGGCTACGAGTTCACGGCCATCACCGCCGTGGTCCTCGGCGGGGTCGTGCTGGGCGGCGGGCGCGGCTGGGTGCTCTCCGCGGCCGCCGGCGCCTTCGCCCTCGAGACCCTCTTCGCGCTCCTGAACTTCCTGGGGGTCCAGTCGACCTGGCGGGACACCGTCCAGGGCGCGATCATCATCCTCGCCGTCGCCGCCGGCACCAAGACCTGGAAGCGCCGCCGGCGCGGCCGGACCGCGGCGGCGCAGGAGCCGAGACGTGCCATCGCAGCACCGCCCACCCCGGGCACCGACGAGGAAGGAACATGATGCGCCGAAGCATCCAGTCAAGGATCACCGTGGTGGCAGCGGCAGCGCTGCTGGGACTGACCGCCTGCACCACCGACCAGTCGATGGAGGAGCCGCCGCCCGCCGAGACGGGGGGCGCGGAGGCCGCCGCCACGCCGGCCCCGGAGGGCGGTGACGAGTGGTTCGACCAAGCGGAGTACGACCGGCAGCTCGACCAGCGCTCCGCCTCCTTCGAGGGGGACCCGGAGCAGCCCTGGACGCAGTACATCGACGGGGAGACGACCGCCACCGGGGAGTTCGCCGCCGACGGCCCGCAGAAGGTGTGCTTCTCCAACGCCTCCATCTCCAACCCCTGGCGCCAGACCGGGTGGATCACCATGAACGAGCAGCTGAAGGTGCTCCAGGACTCCGGGGTGATCTCCGAGATGGAGACCCGCGACGCTCAGGACGACGACAACACGCAGATCGCCGACATCGACTACTTCATCGCCGAGGGCGAGTGCGATGGGTTCATCATCTCGCCGAACTCGACCGCCGCCTTGACGCCCGCCGTGGAGCGCGCGTGCGAGACCGGCAAACCGGTGGTGGTCTTCGACCGCGGGGTGGAAACCGACTGCGCGACGACGTTCATCCACCCCATCGGCGGCTTCGCCTGGGGCATCGACTCGGCGAACTTCCTGGTGGACAACCTGCAGGAGGGCGACAAGGTGGTGGCCCTGCGCATCCTCCCTGGCGTCGACGTCCTGGAGCAGCGCTGGGCCGCGGCCGAGCGGATCTTCGAGGAGAACGGGATCGAGGCGACGGACTACTTCACCGGCGCCGACCCCACCGAGATCAAGAAGATCATCTCCGACGAGCTCGCCACCGGGGACGTCCAGGGCGTGTGGATGGACGCCGGCGACGGCGCCGTCGCCGCCATCGAGGCGTTCGAGGACGCCGGCGCGGACTACCCGGTGATGACCGGCGAGGACGAGATGAGCTACCTGCGCAAGTGGGAGGACACCGGCCTGACCGGCCTCGCCCCGGTGTACTCGAACTTCCAGTGGCGCACCCCGCTGCTGGCGCTCGAGCAGATCTTCGCCGGCGAGGAGGTCCCCGCCGAGTGGGTCCTGCCGCAGGAGCCGATCACCGAGGAGCAGCGGGCGGACTTCCTCGCCGACAATGAGGGGATGCCGGACGGCCACTACGCCAAGTTCGGCGGCGAGGACCTGCCGGGCTACCCCGACGTCTGGCGGGACCGCGTCATCCCCTGATCCGCCCGACCGCGCCCTGCCCGCCACCGGCCCGACCCCGGGAGACCCCGGCGGCGGGCGGGGCGCCATCCAGCCCACCGCACCGAGAGGAGGCAGACCCGTGCAGCGCCCGATCGCCGTCAACACCTGGGTGTGGGAGTCCCCCCTCACCGACGCGAACCTGCCCCCGCTCCTGGCGAGGATCGCGGACATGGGCTTCGACGCCGTCGAGCTCCCGCTGGAGAACGTCGGCGACCTCTCGGCCGGGGTGGTGCGGCACGCCCTCGGCGGGCTCAGGCCCCTGCTCGTCGGCGCCATGGCGCGCGGGCGCGACCTCGTCCTGGCGGACGACGCCGTGATCGCCCGCACCCAGCACTATCTCAGCGCCTGCATCCGGCTGGCCCACGACATCGGCGCGCCGGCCGTGTGCGGGCCCTTCTACGCGCACACTGGCCGGGTGTGGCGGATGGACGCGGCGGAGCGCGCGGACGCCTACGCGCAACTGCGGCGCCGTCTCGCCCCGCTGGCCGCCGAGGCCGAGGCCGCCGGGGTGGTCCTCGGCATCGAACCGCTCAACCGCTACGAGACGTCCTTGCTCAACACCACCGCCCAGGCGCTCGAGGCCCTCGGGCCGCTGCTCGGCCACGGCGTGGGGCTGGCCCTGGACACCTACCACCTGAACATCGAGGAGCGCTCCTCCGCCGACGCCGTCCGGGCGGCCGGCCGGCACCTCGTCCACGTCCAGGTCTGCGGCAACGACCGGGGAGCACCCGGCGGGGACCAGACGGACTGGACGGGCATCTTCGACGCCCTGGACGCCGTCGGCTACACCGGCGCCCTCAGCATCGAGAGCTTCACCGCCCGCAACGCCAGCATCGCCACCGCCGCCTCGATCTGGCGGCCCCTGGCGGAGAGCCAGGACCAGCTCGCCGAGGACGGACTGGCGTTCCTGCGCTCGTGCGCCGCCCGGTCCCCAGGAGGACACCCATGACCACCACCGTGCCCGACCCCGCCGTTCCCCCCGGCCACGGGAGCGCCGCCCTGGGCGTCGCCGTGCTCGGCCACTCCTTCATGGGCAAGGCCCACTCCAACGCGTGGCGCAACGTCAACGCCTTCTACCCCACGCCCCGCGTGGCGCAGAAGGTGCTGGTGGGCCGGGACGCCGGGCACGTGGCCGAGGCCGCCCGGCGGTACGGCTGGGAGGAGAGCGGCACCGACTGGCGGTCGGTGCTGGAACGGGACGACGTCCACGTCGTCGACATCTGCACGCCCGGCCACCTGCACGCCGACATGGCCGTGGCCGCCCTCGAGGCCGGCAAGCACGTGCTCGTGGAGAAGCCGCTGGCCAACACGGTGGCCGAGGCCGAGCGGATGGCGGCCGCCGCGGCGGCCGCCCGGACCCGCGGCGTCCACTCCATGGTGGGCTTCAACTACCGCCGGGTGCCGGCCCTGGCACTGGCCCGGCAGCTGATCGCGGACGGCCGGGTGGGCCGGGTCCGCCAGGTCCGGGTCAGCTACCTGCAGGACTGGCTCGCCGACGAGCACGCGCCCATGACCTGGCGCCTGCGCCGGGAGACCGCCGGGTCCGGAGCGCTGGGCGACCTCGCCTCCCACGCCGTCGACCAGGTGCGCTTCCTCCTGGACTCGCCGGTCACGTCCGTCTCCGGGACGCTCACCACGTTCGTCCCCACCCGGGCGGGGGCGGACGGCCCCGAGCCGGTGACGGTCGACGACGCCGCCTGGGCCACTCTGCGCACCGCCTCCGGGGCGGTGGTCGGCCTGGAGGTCTCCCGCTGCGCCACCGGCCGCAAGAACGCCCTCGGGATCGAGGTCTACGGATCGCTGGGCGGGCTGCGCTTCGACCTCGAGCGGCTCAACGAGCTGCACCTGTTCGACGCCACCGCGCCGCCGGACACCCAGGGCAGCAGCCGGATCCTCGTCACCGAGGCCACCCACCCCTACGTGGGGGCGTGGTGGCCGGCCGGGCACGTCCTCGGCTGGGACCACACGTTCACCAGCCAGGCCGCCGAGCTCCTGCGGGCCGTCGACACGGGGGTCCCGGCCGCCCCCGGGTTCGAGGACGGCCTGGAGGTCCAGCGGGTGCTCGCCGCCGTGACGGACAGCGCGGCGCGCTCCGGCGCCACCGTCCACCTCTGACCCCGCACGAGCGGAGCACCGCTCTCCCCGACCCGAAGGACCGACGATGGGACACCACCGCTACACGCTGTTCACCGGCCAGTGGGCCGACCTCCCGCTCGAGGAGGTCGCCGAGCTGGCGGCCGGCTGGGGCTACGACGGCCTGGAGATCGCCGTCTCGGGCGAGCACCTCGACGCCTGGCGGTGGGACGACGACGCCTACGTCCGGGACCGGCTCGACATCCTCGAGCGCCACGGCCTCGGGGTGTGGGCCATCTCCAACCACCTCAAGGGCCAGGCTGTCTGCGACGACCCGATCGACTTCCGGCACGAGTCCATCGTGGGACCCCGGGTCTGGGGCGACGGCACGCCCGAGGGAGTGCGCACCCGCGCCGCCGAGGAGCTGCAGCACACCGCACGGCTCGCGCGGAAGCTGGGCGTGGACACCGTGGTCGGCTTCACCGGGTCCTCCGTCTGGCAGTACGTGGCGATGTTCCCGCCCGTCTCCCAGGACGTGATCGACGCCGGGTACCAGGACTTCGCGGACCGGTGGAACCCCATCCTGGACGTCTTCGACGAGTGCGGGGTGCGCTTCGCCCACGAGGTCCACCCCTCCGAGATCGCCTACGACTACTGGTCCACGCACCGGGCGCTGGAGGCCATCGGCCACCGCGCGGCCTTCGGGCTGAACTGGGACCCCAGCCACTTCCTGTGGCAGCAGATCGACCCGGTGGCGTTCATCTCCGACTTCGCGGACCGGATCTACCACGTGGACTGCAAGGACACGAAGATGCGGACCGGCGGTGGGCGCAACGGCATCCTGTCCTCGCACCTGCCCTGGGGCGACCCCCGCCGCGGCTGGGACTTCGTCTCGACCGGGCGGGGCGACGTGCCGTGGGAGGACAGCTTCCGCGCCCTCACCGCCATCGGCTACGACGGACCGATCTCCGTGGAGTGGGAGGACGCCGGCATGGACCGCCTCCGGGGCGCCCCCGAGGCCCTGGCCTTCCTGAAGCGCTTCGACTTCGCCCCCTCCGGCGCCTCGTTCGACGCCGCCTTCCGGCAGTAGCCGGTCCGGGGCGGCACCCGGTCCCGGGGAGGACCCCGGTGTCAGCCGAACGGCGTCGTGGACACCGGCGGTCCGCAGGCGCACGATGGAGACCCACACCGCAGGAGGAACCATGGGCGAGGTCGGCCGGCAGGCCACGAGGGCGGCCGACGCCGCGGACGACGCGACGGATTCCCGCGGGTTCGTCCTCGCGGCCCGCGCCGGGTACGTGGCGGCGGGCCTGCTGCACGTCATGATCGGGGTCATCGCGCTGCGCGTGGCCACCGGCGGCTCGGGCTCGGCGGACCAGTCGGGGGCGGTCGCCGCGCTCGCCGCCAGCCCGGGCGGCACCGTCCTGCTGTGGGCGTGCTTCCTCGGCTGCGCGGCGCTCGCCGTCTTCCTGTTCAGCGAGATCTTCTTCGGCGCGACGCAGCGCTCGGACCGGGACCGGCTCAAGCACCGCGTCAAGATGGGCGGCCAGGCGGTCGTCTACGGCGCCATCGGCGCCGTGTTCGGGACCTACGCCCTCGGCGGCACGAGCGACAGCAGCGGGTCCACCCAGTCGCTCAGCGCCCGGCTCATGGCGCACCCGGCCGGCACGGTCCTGCTGATCGCCGTGGGACTGGGCCTCGTCGTCGCCGGCGCCTTCTTCGTCCACCGGGGCGTGACGAGGTCCTTCCGGGAGAACCTGAAGAGCCTGCCGCCGGGCACGGCCGGCAGGGCGGTCATGTGGCTGGGCACGGCCGGCTACGCGGCCAAGGGCGTGGCCCTGGCGGTGCTCGGGGTGCTCGTCGTGGTCGCCACGGTGCGCAGCGACCCGGAGCAGTCGTCGGGGCTGGACGGTGCGCTGAAGGCCCTCCAGGAGCAGCCCTTCGGGGCATGGATCCTCGGGGCCGTGGCCCTGGGCCTCATCTGCTACGGGGTCTTCATGGTGGTGCGGGCCAGGTACCAGCGGATGTGACCGCGCCCTCCCGGCGCGCCGCCCGGGGTGACCGGAGCTGCCGGCCGACCGGCCTTCGCGGGGCGCGGCACGAGGAATAGAATGGTCCCATCCGCACCGCGGTCACCTGGGGGACGTCATGTCTGAAGAGCAGCACACCGTCAACGAGGACGCGCCGTCGTCGGGCTACCGCCTCCTGGACCGGTTGAACCAGATCGCGCTCAAGGTCTACGGCGCGGCCGATCGCATCGCGCCGGAGACCCACGGCGCCGGGGAGAGCGAACGGGCCCACGCCTGGTACGAGGAGTGCCAGAAGCACTTCGTGATCGAGCGGGACGAGCACGGCAACGAGTACCTCTACCACCGCGACGACTCCCGCGGCGGCCCCCGGGCCGGGACGTCCCGCAACTGACGGCCCCGCGCGTCAGCGCATCGCGCGCAGCGCGTCCACCAGCGCCGTGGTGCGCCGGCCGAGCAGCCGCGACAGGTCCCCGGTGACGAGGTCCAGCGCGCCGTCCTCGATGTTGGCGTCCAGGGCCACCATGAACCGCGCGGTGCTCTCGTCCACGCCGGTCCGCTCCAGCTCCGCCAGATGCTGTTCGGGCGTGAGCCGCCGGTAGGTCACCTCCCGGTCCAGGACCTCGGTCAGCGCGGCGGCCAGCTCGTCGAAGCTCCACGCCACGTCCCCCGAGAGCTCGTAGGTCTGGCCCGCGTGGCCGTCCTGGGCGAGGGCCGCGGCGATCGCCTCCGCGTAGTCCTCGCGGGTGGCGCTGGCCACCCGGCCGTCCCCGGCACTGGCCAGGACCACGCCGGTGGTCTCCGCGTGCCGCAGGGCCGGCTCGAAGTTCTCGGTGTACCAGCCGTTGCGCAGGATCGTGAACGGGAGCCCGGACGCGGCGATCGCCTCCTCCGTGGCCAGGTGCTCGTCGGCGAGCAGCAGCTTCCCGCGGTCGGCGCCGAGGGCGCTGGTGTAGACGAGGCGGGACACCCCGGCCCGGACGGCGGCCTCGACCGCGTTCTGGTGCTGGGGAACCCGGATCCCCACCTCGCTGCTGGAGGTCAGCAGGACCGTGTCCGCCCCCGCGAACGCCTGGTCGAGGGTCGCGGGCTCGGTGTAGTCCGCCCGGACGGTGGCCAGGCCCAGCTCCCGGAGGGCGCCGAGCTTCTCCTCGTCGCGGCCGGCGGCCACGAGGTCCGGCAGCTGCACGTCCAGGCGCAGCAGGGAGCTGATGACGTGGCGGCCCAGCCGGCCGGTCGCGCCGGTGATGACGATGGACACGGTGTTCCTCCCGGTGGTGGCCCGGCCGCTCCCGGGCGGGTGCCAGCGGGACCCGCCGGCACCCGCCCGGCGCGGCGGTGTGTCCTGTGCAACGGGCGGCGCCCGCGGCGTATTTCCGGCGTGCGGTCCCGGCGGCCGCGGGTCCGATCGCCTCCGGAGGAACCCGGCCTCCGTGTCCGGGGCGGCGCGTAGCCTGGTGCCATGAGCCTCGCCCAGAAGATCAACCGTGTCGTCGCCCCCTTCGAGGTCATCTCCGACTACGTGCCCGCCGGCGACCAGCCCAGGGCCATCGAGGAGCTCGCCGCGAGGATCGAGGCGGGGGAGAAGGACGTCGTGCTGCTCGGCGCCACCGGCACCGGCAAGTCCGCGACCGCCGCGTGGCTCATCGAGCGCGTCCAGCGGCCCACCCTCGTCATGGTGCAGAACAAGACGCTCGCCGCGCAGCTCGCCAACGAGCTGCGGGAGCTGCTGCCCAACAACGCCGTCGAGTACTTCGTCTCCTACTACGACTACTACCAGCCCGAGGCCTACGTGCCGCAGACGGACACCTTCATCGAGAAGGACTCCTCCATCAACGAGGAGGTCGAGCGGCTGCGGCACTCCGCGACCAACGCGCTGCTGACCCGCCGGGACGTCGTCGTGGTCGCCACCGTGTCCTGCATCTACGGCCTGGGCACCCCGGAGGAGTACGTGGCGCAGATGGTCACGCTGCGCCGGGGGGAGGAGATGGACCGCGACGAGCTGCTGCGCCGGTTCGTGAACATGCAGTACGCGCGCAACGACGTCGACTTCCACCGCGGCACGTTCCGCGTGCGCGGGGACACCGTGGAGATCATCCCGATGTACGAGGAGCACGCGGTCCGGGTCGAGTTCTTCGGCGACGAGATCGAGTCGATCTACACCCTGCACCCGCTCACCGGGGAGATCATCCGGGAGGAGACGGAGATGTACGTCTTCCCCGCCTCCCACTACGTGGCCGGCGCGGACCGGATGGCCACGGCCGTGAAGTCCATCGAGGACGAGCTCGCCGCGCGGCTGAAGGAGCTGGAGTCCCAGAACAAGCTCGTCGAGGCCCAGCGGCTGCGGATGCGCACCACGTACGACCTCGAGATGATGGAGCAGATGGGTTACTGCAACGGCATCGAGAACTACTCGCTGCACATCGACGGCCGCCCCCGCGGGTCCGCCCCGCACTGCCTCATCGACTACTTCCCGGACGACTTCCTGCTGGTGGTCGACGAGTCCCACGTGACGATCCCGCAGATCGGCGGCATGTACGAGGGCGACATGTCCCGCAAGCGCACCCTCGTGGAGCACGGCTTCCGGCTGCCCTCGGCGATGGACAACCGCCCGCTGAAGTGGGACGAGTTCCTGGGGCGCATCGGCCAGACCGTCTACCTCTCGGCCACGCCGGGCAAGTACGAGCTGTCCCAGGCGGACGGCTACGTGGAGCAGATCATCCGGCCCACCGGGCTGATCGACCCCGAGGTGGTCGTCAAGCCGACCAAGGGGCAGATCGACGACCTCCTCGACGAGATCAACGCGCGGGTCGAGCGAGACGAGCGCGTGCTCGTCACGACCCTCACCAAGCGCATGGCCGAGGACCTCACCGAGTACCTCATGGAGCACGGGGTCAAGGTCCAGTACCTGCACTCGGACGTGGACACCCTCCGCCGCGTGGAGCTGCTGCGCGAGCTGCGGATGGGCACGTTCGACGTCCTCGTGGGCATCAACCTGCTGCGCGAGGGCCTGGACCTGCCCGAGGTCTCCCTGGTGGCGATCCTCGACGCCGACAAGGAGGGCTTCCTGCGCTCCACGACGTCCCTCATCCAGACGATCGGCCGTGCCGCCCGCAACGTCTCCGGCCAGGTGCACATGTACGCGGACCGGATCACCGACTCGATGGCCACGGCCATCGAGGAGACGAACCGGCGCCGGGAGATCCAGGTCGCCTACAACACGGAGCACGGGATCGACCCCCAGCCCCTGCGGAAGAAGATCGCGGACATCACCGACCAGCTCCAGCGCGAGGAGGAGGACACCCGGGAGCTGCTCGCCCGCCGTGCCGCCGCCGGGAAGAAGACCGCGCCGACCGGGGCGAAGGGCGGGCGGGGCGCCGTGGCGGCCGCGGAGGACAAGCTGCGCCGGGACGGGTTCGCGGCCGCGCCGGCCGAGGACCTCACGGACCTCATCGCGCAGATGACGGAGCAGATGCAGGCCGCGGCCGCCGAGCTGCAGTTCGAGCTCGCCGGGCGGATCCGCGACGAGCTCTCGGACCTCAAGAAGGAGCTGCGGCAGATGCAGCAGGCGGGGCACGCCTGAGCCCGCTCCGGCCGAGACCGGGACCCGGGACCACGTCCGTCCCCGGCGTTCTCCCAGGTTCGGGTAAAGTGCTATCCGCGTAGGGGAGTATCCCTCAGCGCTGCGGTCGTCAGCACGCCGGGCAACGGAGCCGGGCCGGTCGCAGCGACCGCGCCTCGGCACCCGGGCCCCGGGCCCGCCGGGGACGGTGGAGAGACTTGCGGCTCATCGTGATGCCCCGGTCCGCCACGTTCCCCGGACGACGCCGGCCCGCGGGCCCACCCATCTCCAAGCGAAAGAACTCGCGTGCACACACAGCTACCCGCGTGGTTCGAGATCGGCTCCTTCGTCGTTCTCGGCTGCATCCTTCTCTTCGACCTGATCATGGTCGCCAAGCGCCCCCACGAGCCCTCCATGAAGGAGGCCGGCATCTGGGTGGGCGTCTACGTGGCCCTCGCCCTCGTCTTCGGCGCCCTGATGTTCGCCTTCGCGGGCGCCGAGCAGGGCACGCAGTTCGTGGCGGGCTGGATCACGGAGTACAGCCTCAGCATCGACAACCTGTTCGTGTTCATCGTGATCATGACCCGGTTCGCGGTGCCGCGGAAGTACCAGCAGGAGGTGCTGATGGTGGGCATCATCATCGCGCTGGTCCTGCGCGGGATCTTCATCTTGCTGGGCGCCACGATCATCGCGAACTTCTCCTGGGTCTTCTACCTCTTCGGCGTCTTCCTGCTCTGGACGGCGTACCACCAGGCCAAGGACGACGGCGAGGACGAGTCGGAGGAGAACGGCCTCATCCGCCGGCTGCGCACCGTGGTCCCCATGACGGACCGGTACGACGGCAACAAGCTGCGCACCACCGTGGACGGCAAGAAGCTCTTCACCCCGATGCTCGTCGTCTTCGTGACCATCGGCGTGACCGACCTGATGTTCGCCTTCGACTCCATCCCGGCGATCTTCGGACTGACCCAGAGCCCGTTCATCGTCTTCACGGCCAACATCTTCGCCCTCATGGGCCTGCGCCAGCTCTACTTCCTGCTCGGCGGGCTCATGGAGCGGCTCATCTACCTCAAGCACGGACTGTCGCTGATCCTGGCGTTCATCGGTGTCAAGCTCATCCTGCACGCCATGCACGAGAACGAGGTGCCCTTCATCAACGGCGGCGAGCACATCGGGTGGGCCCCCGAGATCCCCACCTTCGTGTCCCTGGGCGTGATCGTGGCCATCATCGTGGTCGCCACGGTCGCGTCGATGGTCAGCCCGAAGGGCCGGTCCGCCCACGCCGTCGCCGAGCTGCACCGGGCCATCGAGGTCTACCGGGGCATCCCGGAGGGCACCCCCACCCGGGAGATCCGCATCGTGCAGGCCGAGCTCGTGCAGAAGCACCGTGCGGCCCGCGGCGCCTCGGAACGCTCCGCCGTGGAGCTGCCCAACCTCCACGAGCACACGGGCAAGTCCGCGGAGGAGCACCACACCGAGAGCCGGCACCTGGAGCACGCGGAGCACGGGGAGGCCCGGCACTGAGCACCACCGCGGGCTGAGCGCCCGGGGCCGTCCTCGACGGCTCGCGCGGCCAGGGGCCCGGTCCGCCACACGGCGGACCGGGCCCCTGGCCGTGCGGGCCGGGACGTCCGTATAGACTGGGCCGAGCCTAGGGGAGTATCCCTCAGCGCTGTGGACGTCAGCACGTCGGGTGCCACAACCCGGCCGGACGCAGCGGTCGAGCCCAGCACTGGACCGGAACGGTCCGGCGGGAACGGCGGAGAGACTTACGGCTGTCCCGTACTCGACCCCGAAAGCAGAACCATGGAAGTCTCACTCACCGTCTGGATCGTCACCATCGCGGCCATCATCGGCCTGCTGCTCTTCGACTACGTGTTCCACGTGCGCAAGGCCCACGAACCGCAGCTCAAGGAAGCCGCGATCTGGTCCGCGATCTACGTGGGCATCGCCCTCCTCTTCGGCCTCTTCGTCCTCGTCCAGTGGGGCGGCCGGTACGCCGGCGAGTACTACGCCGGGTACATCACCGAGAAGGCGCTGTCGGTCGACAACCTCTTCGTCTTCCTCATCATCATCGCGTCCTTCAAGGTCCCGCGCGAGGACCAGCAGAAGGTCCTGCTCTTCGGCATCACGTTCGCCCTGATCGCCCGCACCGCCCTGATCTTCGTGGGCGCCGGGCTGATCAACCAGTTCGCCTGGGTCTTCTACCTGTTCGGCCTCATCCTGCTGCTGACGGCCGGCTCCCTGATCAAGGGCGAGCTGTCCGAGTCCGCCCACGACGAGGCGGACAACTTCATCATCCGCACCGCCAAGCGCTTCATGCACACCTCCGACGAGTACGACGGCGACAAGCTGTTCACCATGGAGAACGGCAAGAAGGTCATGACGCCGATGCTGCTGGTCATGGTGGCCATCGGCGGCACCGACGTGCTCTTCGCGCTGGACTCCATCCCCGCGATCTTCGGCCTGACCCAGCAGACCTACCTGGTGTTCACCGCCGTGGCGTTCTCCCTCATGGGCCTGCGCCAGCTCTACTTCCTCATCGACGGGCTCCTGGACCGGCTCATCTACCTCTCCTGGGGCCTGGCGATCATCCTCGGCTTCATCGGCGTCAAGCTCATCCTGCACGCCCTGCACGAGAACAACCTGGGCTTCATCAACAACGGTGAGCACGTGGAGGTCGTCGAGGTCGGCATCAGCCTCTCGCTGACCGTCATCGTGGGGGTGCTGGTCATCACCGTCCTGGCCTCCCTCTACAGCCCCAAGGGCCGGGCCCTGCGCGTGCTCAACGGCCTGCAGACCGTCGCCGAGCGGTACGTGACCCTGCCGCAGGACGCCCCCGCCGGGGAGCGCCAGAAGCTGGCGGAGAAGGCCGCGAAGTACCAGCGGCAGATGCCGAAGATCTCCGACAAGCACCGCCAGGAGTTGCTGGACTCCGAGAAGCAGTTCCACGAGCTCCTGGACCGCGCCCGCGGCAAGCACCGCGAGTTCGAGCGCACCGGGGTGGGCCCGGAGCCGGACGCCGTCCCGGCCCCGGAGGCCGAGGCCCTCTCCGGTGCCCGGGCCGAGACCCAGGAGGCGGCCGGCACCACGACCCCGGACGCCCCCCGCGGCGGCGGCAGCTCCGCCGTCTGAGCCACCCCTCCCGGTGCCCCGCGCACCGGGAGCAGGAGCCCCCGGTGCGCACCGAGCAGGTGCGCACCGGGGGCTCCGTCGTCGTCGGAGGGACCGCCGGGCGGCCCCGGCTCAGCGGCCCGTCTCGGTGATGGGCCCGACGTTGTCCACGACCACCGCGGGGAAGCCGTCCTCGTCCGAGGTCCGCAGGTCGATGCGGGCGTTGATGCCCCAGTCGTGGTGGCCGTCCGGGTCGTCGAAGACCTGCACCACGGTCCAGAACCCCGGCAGGCCCTCGGGCTGCTCGTCGATCCGGATCAGCCCCGGCCCCCTCGACTGGGGGTCCGTGTAGATGTCCTCGTGCTCGCCGAAGTACGCGTCCATGGCGTCCGCCCACCGGTCCCGGTCCCAGCCGTGCTCGCCGTCGAGGGCGCCCAGGACCTTGTCCTTCTCGTCCGCGAACAGCTCGACGCGCTGGAACAGCGCGTTGCGCACCATGACCCGGAACGCCCGCGGGTTGGACGTGATCACGGGGGGCTGCTCGTCGATGAGCTCCTCGAGGGAGTCCGCGGAGGTGCCCATGGGGGACTCCTCCCCGGCGGCCAGCTTCTCCCACTCGTCGAGCAGCGAGTTGTCGGTCTGCCGGATGAGCTCGCCCAGCCACTCCACGAGGTCCTCGAGGTCCTCCCGGAGCAGATCCAGGGGCACGGTCTGGCGCAGCGCCTTGTAGGCGTCGGAGAGGTAGCGCAGCAGGATGCCCTCGGACCGGGCCAGGCCGTAGAACTGCACGTAGTCGCCGAACGTCATGGCGCGCTCGTACATGTCCCGCACCACGGACTTGGGCGTCAGCTCGAACTGCGCCACCCACGGGGCGCCGGTGCGGTACGTCTCGAACGCCTGGGTCAGCAGCTCCTCGAGCGGCTTGGCGTAGCTGACGTCCTCGAGCTCCTTCATCCGCTCGTCGTAGTCGAGGCCCTCAGCCTTCATCGACGCCACGGCCTCCCCGCGGGCCTTCTTCTCCTGCATGTTCAGCACCTGGCGGGGCTTCTCCAGGGTCGCCTCGATCACGGAGACGACGTCCAGGGCGTAGCCTGGGTCCTCCCGGTCCAGCAGGGTGAGGGCGGCGAGGGCGAAGGGGGACAGCGGCTGGTTGAGGGCGAAGTTCTCCTGCAGCTCCACGGTCAGCCGCCAGGTGCGGCCCTCCTCGTCGGGCTCCGGGAGCTTCTCGACGACGCCGGCGGCGCGCAGCTCCTTGAGGATGCCGATGGCCTGCTTCAGCAGGGCGCGCTGCCGCGGCCGCGTCTCGTGGTTGTGGGTCAGCAGGTGCCACGCCGCGAGCACCGGGTCCCCGGGGCGCTGCAGGAGGTTGAGCAGCATCGAGTGGGTCACCGTGAAGGACGAAGTCAGCGGTTCCGGAGCGGAGGCGACCAGGGTCTCGAACGTCGGCTTCCCCCAGGACACGAAGCCCTGCGGCGGCTTCTTCCGCACCACCTGCCGCAGCTTCTTCTGGTCGTCGCCGAACTTGGCGTGGGCCTTCTTCATGGCCTTGTTGTTCTCGATGACGTGCTCGGGCGCCTGGACCACCACGGTGCCCGCGGTGTCGTAGCCGGCCCGCCCGGCCCGGCCGGCGATCTGGTGGAACTCGCGGGCGTTGAGCCGGCGGGTGCGCTCGCCGTCGAACTTGGACAGCGCCGTGATGACCACGGTGCGGATGGGCACGTTGATGCCCACCCCCAGGGTGTCGGTGCCGCAGATGACCTTGAGCAGCCCCGTCTGGGCGAGCTGCTCCACGAGCCGGCGGTACTTGGGCAGCATCCCGGCATGGTGGACCCCGATGCCGTGGCGGACCAGGCGGTTGAGGGTCTTGCCGAAGCCGGCCGAGAAGCGGAACCCGGCGATGAGCTCGCCGATGCGCTCCTTCTCCTCCTTGGTCAGCACGTTGACGGACATCAGGTTCTGAGCCTGGTCCATGGCCTGCAGCTGGGAGAAGTGCACCACGTAGACCGGGGCCTGGTTGGTGCTCAGCAGCTCCTCGAGGGCCTCGTGGATGGGGTCCTCGGACCAGTAGTGGTGCAGCGGGATGGGCCGCTCCGCGGAGGACACCGTCGTGGTCGGGCGGCCCGTGAGCTCCGTGATCCCCTCCTCGAAGCGGGAGACGTCCCCGAGCGTGGCGCTCATGACCAGGAACTGCGCCTGGGGCAGCTGCAGCAGCGGCACCTGCCACGCCCAGCCGCGCTGCGGGTCGGAGTAGAAGTGGAACTCGTCCATCACCACGGGCCCCACGTCCGCGTCCCGGCCCTCGCGCAGGGCGACGTTGGCGAGGATCTCCGCGGTGCAGCAGATGATGGGGGCCGCGGCGTTGACCGCGGAGTCCCCGGTGACCATGCCGACGTTCTCGGCGCCGAAGATCTCCACGAGCGAGAAGAACTTCTCGGACACGAGCGCCTTGATCGGGGCGGTGTAGTACGAGCGCTGCCCGGCGGCGAGACCCGCGAAGTGCGCCGCGACGGCCACCGTGGACTTCCCGGACCCGGTCGGGGTCGCGAGGATCACGTTGGACCCGCTCGCGAACTCGAGCACGGCCTCGTCCTGGGCGGGGTAGAGCTCCATATCCCGGGAGGCGATCCAGCCGAGGAACCCCTCGTAGACCTCGTCCCCGGACAGGGCGTTGGTGGCGAAGTCGCCGCGGTAGTACGGGTGGCCCGGGGTGCCGAGCTCGGGGGAGAGGGCTTCGAGGAGTTTCATCGTCCTCCACTGTATCGGGACGGCGCGTCCCGGCCCGTGCCGGTTCCGCGCCGCGGGGGCCCGCGCGAGGACAGCGGGGCACTGGCCGGGACGCCCCGGGTCCAGCAGACTGGGCCCATGACGCACGTCACCGACCCGATGCCCTCGGACCTGGAGATCGCCCAGGCCGCCCGGCCCCGCCCCGTGAGCGAGATCGCGGCCGCCGCCGGGATCGCCGCCGACCGCCTGGAGCCCTACGGGCGCTTCGTGGCGAAGGTCGACCCGCGCCCGGACGAGGTGTCCACCCCGGAGGAGGCCGCCGAGCGCAAACTCGCCCGCGGCGTGCGGTACGTGGTGGTCACGGCGCTGACCCCCACGCCGCTCGGCGAGGGGAAGACGGCCACGGCGGTGGGCCTGGCGCAGGGCATGGCGGCCACCGGCCGCTCCGCCGCCCTGACGCTGCGCCAGCCGTCCATGGGGCCCACGTTCGGGATCAAGGGCGGGGCGGCGGGGGCGGGGTACGCCCAGCTGCTGCCGATGGACAAGCTGAACCTGCACCTGACCGGGGACTTCCACGCCGTGACGGCCGCCCACAACCTGCTGGCGGCGATGATCGACAACCACCTGCACCACGGCAACGCCCTGGGCCTGGACGCCCGTTCGATCACGTGGCGGCGGGTCCTCGACGTCAACGACCGGGCGCTGCGCACCGTGGTGGTGGGCCTCGGCGACCACCAGGACGGCGTGCCGCGCCAGACCGGCTTCGACATCACGGCCGCGTCCGAGGTGATGGTGATCCTCTCGCTCGCCACGTCCTTCGCCGACCTGCGCCGGCGCCTGGGCCGGATCGTGGTGGGCTCCACGCACGACGGCGAGCCGGTCTCCGCCGAGGACCTCAAGGCCGCCGGGTCCATGGCGGTGCTGCTGCAGGACGCCTTCCAGCCGAACCTGCTGCAGACCGTCGAGGCGACCCCGGCGCTGGTCCACGCCGGACCGTTCGGCAACATCGCGACCGGCAACTCCTCCGTGGTCGCCGACTACGTGGCCATGGCCCACGCCGACTACGTCATCACCGAGGCCGGGTTCGGCGCGGACATGGGCCTCGAGCGCCTGGTCAACGTCAAGGCCAGGGCCTCCGGGCTGACCCCGGACGCGGCGGTGCTCGTGACCACGGTGCGAGCGCTGAAGACCCACTCCGGCCGCTACAGCGTGCGCCCGGGCAGGGCGCTGCCGGCGGAGATGCTCCAGGAGAACCCCGGGGACGTGGAGGCGGGGGCGGCGAACCTGCTCCACCACCTGGCGATCGCCCGGTCCTTCGGGATCTCCCCGGTCGTGGCGATCAACGCGTTCCCCGGGGACCACCCCTCGGAGCACGAGGCGATCCGCCGGATCGCCCGGGCGACCGGGGCGGAGGTGGCCGTGTGCACGGCAGTGTCCGAGGGCGGCGCCGGGGCGGCCGAGCTCGCCGACGCCGTGGCCGCCGCGTGCGAGCACCCGGCCGGGTACACCCCGACCTACGGGCTCACCGAGTCCCTCGAGGACAAGCTCACCGCGGTTGCCACCCGCGTCTACGGCGCGGACGGCCTCGAGATCACCCCGGCCGCAGAGCACCAGCTGGCCCGCTACGAGGAGCTCGGCTACGGGGGGCTGCCGGTCGTCATCGCCAAGACCCACCTGTCCACCACCGCGGACCCGGCCCGCAAGGGAGCGCCCACCGGGTGGTCCCTGCCCGTCCGGGAGCTGCGCGCCGCCGTGGGCGCCGGGTACCTCTACGCGATCTGCGGGACGATGCGCACCATGCCGGGACTGGGCACCTCCCCGGCGGCCGAGCGGATCGGGATCGACGACGACGGGCGAGTCACCGGCCTCTTCTGAGGCCCGCTCCCTCCGGGACCCGCCCCGTCCCGGACCCGGACCGGACAGCTCACCGGCGGGGCAGCAGCTCCTCGCCGGGGTCGTGCCGCCGCAGCATGCCCTCGGCGGGCACCCACCACAGGACGGAGGCCCAGGCGTAGGCGGCCCCGGCCACGGCCGCCAGGTCGGTCCACAGCGCCCCGGGACCGCCGGCCCAGGACCACAGCACCCAGGACGCGGCGCCGCCGACGGCCGCCGCGGCCGGGACGACAGCGAGGGCCCAGGCGGGTCGCACCCACCCCGCCAGGAGCAGGCCACCGACGGCCAGCAGCGCCACGGTCAGCACGGCGGCCCGCGCTCCGGCGCCGTCCGGCACGAGCCCCGGGAGACCAGCCAGGGCCGCCACGGCCCAGACCGCCACCGCGGCCGGCACGACGAGGACCGCCCGCCCGATCTCGTCCAGGCCCTCGCGGCTCGGCACGCGCACCGCGAGCACCGCGCTCAGGCGCTCCAGGGCGAGCACGCCGAGCACCAGCAGCAAAACCGCGGCCGCGCGCCCGGACGGCACGGCCGCCCCGAGGGGGAGCAGCAGGGACAGGGCGGCCGCACCCGCGAGGGCGGACCGCCGCAGAGCGCCGCTGCGGTCGGTAGCGACCTCCGCGGCCGTGACCGCCGGGACGGCCGATCCCGCAGGCTCCCCGGGGGTGGCCCGGGCCCGGGGAGGCGGCCGCTCCCCGGCGGCGTCCCGGACGGCCGCCCACCGTCTCAGCGCGCGCCGCCCCGTCCGCAGGAGGGACAGCACCAGCGCCGCGGCGACCGCCGCGAGCAGGGCGGCACCGGGCCAGGACCACGCCCGTGCCTCCGCGGCGACCGGGCCCGCGGCCGGCCACAGCCCGGCCGTCAGCGCCACGGCGACCAGGGCGGCGCGCACCGGGGTCACCACCGCGGGCACGAGCACGAGCAGGGGCTGGATCACCAGCAGCACGACCTCCCAGACAGGGCGGGGCAGGTCCGGGGTGCCCGCCAGGGCCCGCCCCAGCACGCGCAGCCCGCGCGAGGCCAGCGAGAGGCGGTGCCCCGGGGCCAGCCGGTCCAGTCCGTCGGCGCTCGCGCCGACCGCAGCCCGGCCGCGGGCGGGACAGCCGTGCCCGGCGTCGCGCAGCAGGGCGTCCTGCAGACCGCCGACGACGGGGTCGACCGTCGGGCTGCTCCCGGCCGGGGAACCGCCGGGCGCGCCCGGCGGGCGCGTCGAGGTCGTCGGGGTCGTCGGAGACGACGGGGGAGACGCCGGAGCGGCCGCCGGCAGCCCGCGCAGGAACCCGGCGACCCCGGCCGCCGCGTCGAGGCGTCCCCACCACCAGTCGTGGGCCCGCCAGTCCGCGGCCAGGAACCCCCGGAAGTTCAGCAATCCCGCACCGGCCAGCTTGGCGCCCGCCGGCATCCGCTCCTCGGCGTCCGTGAGCAGGCGGGCGAGCTCCCGGGGATCCGCCCCGGGCGTGTCGAGGGCCTGCTGGAGGCGGTTCCGGGCGAGCGCCGCCCGGAGCGCGGGGAACGCGTCCGGCGCCGCGGGGGCCTGGTCGCCGCGGATCTCCCCGTAGGCCACGGGGGACACCGCGGCGGGGATCCCGGCGGCGGCCAGGAGCGGGGGCAGGTCCGCCGCGGCCGGCGCCCTCTCCCCGGCGGGGATCCTCGACCACGGGGACGCCTCCCAGACCGCGCGGCGGGCCGCCCGACCGGGGACGTCGGCGTCCAGGTGCTCGTCCACCGCGGCGCGCAGGCCCCGGAGCCCGTCCACGGCCGCGTCGAGCTCGGCCCAGGAGGCGTCCGCCGGCCGGTGCCCCGCGCCGGCCGCGCCGAGCCAGGGGTCGACGGCCCCGGTGAGATCGGCCGCCGGGTCCGCGACCGCGGCCAGCACGGCGTGGAAGCGCCGGTCGCGCTCGTGGCGGGCGCGCGCCAGCACCCGGTAGGCGCGCTCGCGGGCGAGGGACCGGTCGAATAGCTCGGCCGGTCCGGCCGGCCCGTCGAGGCCCAGCTCCTCCAGCACGCGCACCCAGGACAGCACGCAGGAGGCGGCGTCGAACAGGGCCTGCGCCCCGCGCAGCACCGCGGCGGCGGCGGGGTCCTCCAGCGGGCCCCGGGAGAGGGCGTCGTAGCGCCGGAGCAGCTCCGCCCGCAGCGGGTCGAGCGCACGGGGCGGCCGGGCCCGCAGGGCGTCGCGCCGGGCCAGGGTCGAGGTGAGCTGCCACTGCGCCGGGCGGGTCAGGAGGCGGGACAGCAGGTCGGCGTCGGTCCGGGCCCGGTAGCGCAGGTAGGCCCGGCGCCGCTCCTCGAGGGAGGCCTCGTCCCAGCCCTCGATCAGCGCCGCGAGCGGGTGCAGGCGGCCGCCGGCCACGAGCTGGGCGTCCAGGTAGTCGGACAGGGCCAGGACCTCGTCGTCGTCCGACTCCCGCCGCGGCAGCCGGGAGACCGTGGCGGCGAGCGTGCCCACGAGCCGCGGCAGATCTCGCACGAAGGGCACGGCACGCCCGCGGTGCGGCGGGTCCGGGTCGAGGTACAGCAGGGCCCGGTCGGCGTGCCGCAGGGACGTCCTGGTGCGCGCGGCCTCCAGGGCCCGGTCGATGGGGATGTTGTCGAACACCCCGCCGTCGACCACGTGGTAGGGCAGCTCCGCGGGGTCGCGGTGGGCGCCGAACGCATGGCTCAGATCCGGGCGCCCGGCCGCCGGGGCCGGGGCGCCCCGCGGGCCCGGGGTCGGGGCGGACCACACCGAGGCCGGCTCGAAGGCGCCGGGGAAGGAGGACGTCGCCCGGGCGGCGTAGGCCAGCCGGGACAGCGCGGCCGCGGCCTGCTCGGGGGCCGTGTCCCGCCCCGGGATGTCGTTGTCCAGGGACGGACCGGGGGAGCCCGGCTCCGGGGAGGAGAAGTGGAAGTCGCTGCGCCCCTCCGCCGACGCGCTGTAGGGGGAGGGGTCGCTGTCCAGGACCGTCGCGGAGAGCTCGACCGTGACGTGCTCGGCCACCAGGTCCGGGTGGTGCTCCGCGCTGCCCCGGAGCACCAGGAGCGCCTCCAGCAGCCGTGGCCACAGGTAGTCGTCGCCGCGCAGCAGGGAGTCCACGGGGTGCCGTCCGAGCGGGCGCAGCAGCCGGCCGAGGGCGCCGTGCTCCGCCCAGATCCGGCCGAGGGCGTCCAGGTCGGAGCCCGCGCGCTGGGCCACGGCGTGCACCACGCCGTTGAGCCCGCCGGCACTGGCCCCGGCGAGGAGGTCAATGTCCACCCGGTCGTAGCCGGCGTCCGCGAGCAGCCGCGCGTACACCGCCGCCCGCTCCTCGAGCGCCGGGTCCGGGGTCGTCGCGGGGTGCAGGAGATAGGCGTGCAACGCTCCGCGGCCGTCCCGGTGGATCCGGATCCGGCGCAGGAGGTCCAGCTCGGCCACCGCGCCGCCGATCCACACGGCGAGGCTCACGCCCCCGCGCATGGCGAGGGCGAGGCGGAGGGTGCGTCCGAACGCCGGCGCCTGCCCGGCCGTCGCCCCGGCCAGCCCCCGGGACGGCGGCAGGACGGTCAGCGGCAGGCCCGGGGGCTCACCCGACAAAGGCCGCGCACGCCCGCCCCGGCCCGGGCCGGCGGGTCAGGTCGTGCCGGAGGCCCTCGAGCGCCCCCCGCCGCTCGTGGCCGTCGTCGAGCAGCCCGGCCACGGCGTCCCGCACCTCGGCGGTCGACAGGGCGTTGGGGTCGAGCACCGTCCCGAGCCCCGCCGCCTCGAGGGCCGCCACCCCGGCGAACTGGTCCGTGGACATCGGCAGCAGCAGGGGCACCCCGGCGGTGAGCGCCTCGGTCACGCTGTTGTTCCCCCCGTGGGAGACCGCGACGCTCGCGCGGCGCAGCAGGGTGACCTGCGGCAGGGTGCCGCGCACGAGCCAGGACTCCGGGACCGGGCCCAGCTCGGCGGGCCGGGTCGCCCCGGCCGCGAGGGCGACCCGCACTTCCAGGCCGCGGAGGGCCTCCGCGACCCGGGCGAGCACGTCCCCGCGCACGCCCCGGCGAGGTCCGTCAGATCGGCCACGGACTCGGCGCCGGCCTGCCGGCGGTCCACCCGGGCCTCGAGGGCGGTCGCGCGGACGTCCTCGTCCTCGCCGGGGCTGCCGGCCAGGGCGCGGAGCCGCGCGGCGGGCCCGGCCCCGAAGACGAGCCCCAGGGTCTCGGCGAGCCGTGCGCGGGGCCCGGGGGCGACGGCTCCCGCGAGGGCGTGCTCAAGGGCGGTCCCTGCCGCGTCCGGTGCCGCCGGGGCCCAGGCCTGCAGGGTGTGCTGGGCCAGCATGCCGGGGAATCCGCCACCGGCCACGAGGTCGGCGAGGTGCGCTGCGGCGCGGCGGACGGCCTCGAGGGCCGCCTGCGTCGCCGCGCCGGTGCGCTCTGGGCTCGTTGTCGGGGCGCGGGGCGCGGCGAACGTCATGGGGCTCACGGTAGCCGAGCCCCGGCCCCGCGCACAGCGGGTCCCCGGGATTCTCAGGCTCCTGGGAGCCGGCGCGCCGCCCGCGCGTCGGCACGGCGGCAGAGCAGGGCGAACAGGGCGCCCGAGAGGTTGTGCCAGACCGAGAACACCGCGGCGGGCAGGGCCGCGAGAGGGTTCATGTACTGGGCGGCGAGCCCGGCGGCCAGCCCGGAGTTCTGCATGCCCACCTCCACGGCGGTGGTGCGGCGCACGGCGATCGGCTGCCGCGTCACCGCCCCCACGAGGTGGCCGAGGGCCAGGCCCAGGACGTTGTGCAGGGCCACGGCCGCGAGCACGAGCAGGCCCGCCTCCACGATCCGGTCGGCGCTGCCCGAGACGACGATGGCCACGATCACGGCGATGGCCGCGACCGACACCCACGGCAGGGCGGGCAGGGCGCGCTCGACCAGGCGGGGCGCGAGCAGTCGGACGGCGAGGCCCGCGACGACGGGCAGGAGGACGATCTTGGTGATCGACCAGGCCATCGCCCCGCCGTCCACCGGCAGGTACTGCCCGGCCAGCCACAGGGTGAGCAGCGGGGTCAGCAGCGGTGCGAGCAGCGTGGAGATCGAGGTCATGGCGACGGACAGGGCCACGTCGCCGCGGGCGAGGTAGGCGACCACGTTGGACGCCGTCCCGCCGGGCGCGCAGCCCACCAGGATCACGCCCGCGGCGAGCTCCGGCGGCAGCCGCAGCAGGAACACCACGAGCAGCGCCACGAGCGGCATGATCACGTACTGGGCCGCGACGCCGAGCAGCACCGGCAGCGGCCGCTTCGCCACGAGCGCGAAGTCCACGGGCCGCAGGGTCAGGCCCATGCCGAACATGACCACCCCCAGCAGGGGGTTGATCCACCCGGACAGCCCGCTCACGGCGCCGGGGGCGAGGAAGCCCACGAGCCCGCCCGCGAGGACGAGCACGGGGAAGAGCAGGACGGCGGTGTAGGCGCCGCGGTCGGGCGCGGCGGTGACGGCCGCCGCGGGTCCGGGACCTACCACCCGCGGGCCCGCCACTCCTCGAGGTGCGGGCGCTCCGCCCCCAGCGTGGTCGGCTTCCCGTGGCCGGGGTGGACCACGGTGTCGTCGTCGAAGCGCGCGAAGACGCGCTCGGTGACGTCGTCCATCAGCTGCCGGAAGTCCTCGGGGCTGTTCGTCCTGCCCACGCCGCCGGGGAAGAGGGAGTCGCCGGAGAAGATGTGCGCCGGGCCCTGCGGGTCGCGGTAGACCAGGGCGATCGAGCCGGGGGTGTGACCGCGCAGGCCGATGACCTCCAGGTCGAAGCCGTCGAACTCCGCCGTGTCCCCGTCCTCGAACGTCAGGTCCATGGGCACGGCGATGTCGGACTCGTCGTCGGCGCCGCACGCCGTCATGGCCTCGGAGCGGGAGCGGACCTCCTCGAGGGCGCGGACGTGGTCCCAGTGCGAATGGGTGGTGATGATGAGCTGGAGATTGCCGTAGGCCTGCGAGCAGTCGCCGTTGCCGGCGCCCACGAGGCCGGCGATGGCCCGGGCGTCGTCGGCCGCGTCGATGAGGACCTGCGTGCCCTCGTCCTTGGACGTGAGGAGGTAGACGTTGTTGTCCATCTCGCTCACGGAGATCCGGCGAATCGTGACCTCGGAGAGGTCGGTGACCTCCGTCTTCGTTGCGATCATGAGGACGAAGGTACTCCCGACTCCTGACACTGGCCAATCGCGGGCGCTCCGGGGCGGCGGGCGGTGTGTCCGACGGCACGGGCGCCGGGGTTGGCTTCCCCGCGCCGTCCGGATAAAGTTGCGTGAGGCAACAAATCATCAGGGCATCCGGTGGCACCAGACCCGCGTCGTCGTCGACGCGGAACCCCGCGAGGAGCGGGGCGTGCGGACCGGTTGCCCCTTCGTTGTCGTCCACCACCGTTCCCGATCCCGGAGGAGCCCCGTTGCCCGTCTCCCACGACACCGCCGTGGAGCTCGTGCGCGACCTGCTCGAGCTGCAGCGCGTCATGAAGCGCGTCACCAAGACCGACGCCGGTCAGCGCCAGCTCAACCCCACGGCGATCGCCCTGCTCTACTACCTCGACGGCAACGGGCCGCGGCGGGCCACCGTGATGGCCTCCGAGACCGGCCTCGGGCCCTCGGGCCTGAGCCGGCAGCTGGCGGCCCTCGAGGGGGAGGGCCACGTGGAGCGCACCCCGGACCCCGACGACGGCCGCGCCGCGCTCGTCGCGATCACGGAACGGGGCCGGGAGCAGGTCCGGACGGTGCTGGAGCAGGACGCCCAGCGTCTCGCCGCGCGGCTCGAGGGCTGGGACGAGGGCCAGGCCCGCACCAGCCGCGGCGCCATCAGCGAGATCACCACCGTCTTCCTGGACTCCCTCGGCGTGGAGCGCACCACGTCCTGCCGGGACCAGCCGGACCGGGACCACACCGACCGAGAGCACGAGGAGCACACCGCACCATGACGTCACAGCAACCGACCGCCGCACCGGGCGGGGGGACCGGCGCCTCCCACCGGGACGTGCTGCGGGCGCTCACCGGGATCCTCTCGGTGTTCTTCATGGCGATGGTCACCCTCACGATCATCGGCACGGCCCTGCCCGTGATCATGGCCGACCTCGGCGGGGACCAGACCTCGCTGTCCTGGACGGTCACCGGCACCCTGCTCGCCAACGCCGCGACCACGCCCGTCTGGGGCAAGCTGGCCGACCTCTTCGACAAGAAGAAGCTGCTGCAGCTGTCCATCGTGATCTTCGTGCTCGGCTCGGCCATGGCCGGGCTGGCCCCGACCATCGAGTTCCTCATCCTGGCCCGCGTGGTCCAGGGCGTGGCCATGGGCGGGATCATGGCCCTGGCCATGACCATCATGGGCACGATCATCCCGCCCCGGGAGCGCGGCCGCTACGCCGGCTACATGGGCGCCGTCATGGCCGTGGCCACCTCGGCCGGCCCGCTGCTGGGCGGGCTCATCGTGGACCTCTTCGGCTGGCGCTGGGTGTTCCTCATCCCCGCCCCGCTGGCGGTCCTGGCGGCCGTGCTCGTCCACCGCACCCTGCGCATCCCGCCGCAGGCACCCCGGAAGGTGAGCATCGACTGGCTCGGCATCGCGCTGCTGGTCCTCTCGGCCTCCGCGCTGCTGCTGTGGGTGTCCCTGGCCGGGCAGCCGGGCATGTTCGAGTGGGTCTCGGCGACCTCCGCGGCCCTCGTGGCCACCGCGCTCGTGGGCTCCGTGCTGTTCGTGCTCGTGGAGCAGCGCGCCGCCGAGCCGGTCCTGCCCATCCGCGTGGTCACCGAGCGCACCACCGCGCTGGCCATCCTCGCGGCCATCGCCACCGGCGGGGCCATGTTCGCCTCGACCACCTACCTCGGCCAGTACTTCCAGCTGGGCCAGGGCTTCAGCCCCACCATGGCCGGGATGCTCATGCTCCCGCAGGTCTTCGGCTCCCTCGTGGGCGCCACGGTCGCCGGGCAGCTGATCACCCGCTACGGGCGGTGGAAGATCATCCTGGTGGTCGCCGCCGTGCTCATGTCCACCGGTCTGTTCCTCGCCGCCACGCTCACGCACGACACCGCGCTGTGGGCCGTGAGCGTCTTCATCTTCCTCGTGGGCCTCGGCATCGGCGCGCTGAACCAGAACCTGGTCCTGGCCGTGCAGAACACCGTGGGGCTCAAGGACATGGGCGCGGCCTCCTCCTCGGTGGCCTTCTTCCGCACCATGGGCGGCGCCGTGGCGGTCGCCGTGTTCGGCGCCCTCATGAGCTCCCACCTGGCCCGGCAGCTCGCCGAGAGCACCCGGGCCCGCGGCGGGGACCCCGCCGCGGTGGACAGCTCCACGATGGACCTGGAGTCGCTGCCGGCGTCCGTCGAGGGCGTGGTGCGCGAGGCCTACGGCACGGGCACCGGACTCGTCTTCCTGGTCGCCGCCGTCGCGTCCCTCGTGACGCTGCTCGCGGTGCTCCTCATCAAGGAGGTCCCGTTGCGCCGCACCGTGGACATCGTGGAGGTGGACCCCGCCACGGGCCGGCTCAAGGTCGTCACCCGCACCCTCGACGCCCGCGAGGTCCGCCGTCGGCAGGAGGCCGCGGCCGGCCCGCACACCGAGGAGACGGATCCGGGCTCCGCCGGCGGACGGGACGAATCCGCCGCCGGAGGAGCGGCCCGGGACCGGGTCCGCGAGGACACCTCCACCGGCCCCGTGGACCGGGTGTGAACCCGCCCACGGACCCAGCCCCGATGTCCGGGCCCGGTACTAGAGTGGAGGGCGTGTCTGAGCCGATCCCCACGTCCACCCTGGTCCTGAACCCGTCGACCGAGCCCTCCGAAGCCCTCGACGGGCCGGTGACCGCCGCCGGCGCCCGGACCGTCCGCAGGTCCGACCTCACCGAGATCGTGGTGCAGGGGGCGCGCGAGCACAACCTCGACAACGTCTCGCTGACCGTGCCGCGGGACGCCATGGTCGTGTTCACGGGGCTCTCCGGCTCCGGGAAGTCGTCGCTGGCTTTCGACACGATCTTCGCCGAGGGCCAGCGCCGCTACGTCGAGTCCCTGTCCTCCTACGCCCGGATGTTCCTGGGCCGGGTGGACAAGCCGGACGTCGACTTCATCGAGGGCCTGTCCCCGGCGGTGTCCATCGACCAGAAGTCGACCTCCCGCAACCCGCGCTCCACCGTGGGCACGATCACCGAGATCTACGACTACATGCGCCTGCTGTGGGCGCGCGTCGGCCACCCGCACTGCCCCGAGTGCGGCGAGGCGATCAAGAAGCAGACCCCCCAGCAGATCGTGGACCAGCTCCTCGAGATGCCGGCCGCGACCCGCTTCCAGGTGCTCGCGCCCGTGGTGCGCGAGCGCAAGGGCGAGTTCGTGGACCTCTTCCAGGAGCTCTCCGCGAAGGGCTTCTCCCGCGCCACCGTGGACGGCGAGACGGTCCAGCTCTCGGACCCGCCCAAGCTCAAGAAGCAGTACAAGCACACCATCGAGGTGGTGGTGGACCGGCTCGTGGTCAAGGAGGGCATCCGCCAGCGCCTGACCGACTCCGTCGAGACGGCGCTGGGCCTCGCCGAGGGGCGCGTCGTCATCGAGCTCGTGCCCCGCTCGGACGAGGAGATCGCCCACCCGCTGGAGCTGCGCCGCCCGTTCTCCGAGAACCTCGCCTGCCCCAACGAGCACCCCCTGCAGGCCGACGAGATCGAGCCCCGGTCCTTCTCCTTCAACGCCCCGTTCGGCGCGTGCCCGGAGTGCGACGGCATCGGCTCGCGGCTCGAGGTCGACGAGGAGCTCGTGGTCCCCAACCCGGACCTCTCCCTCGTGGAGGGCGCGATCGCCCCGTGGTCGCTCGGCAAGGCCACGAGCGAGTACTGGAACCGCCTGCTCGCCGGGCTGGGCCAGGAGCTCGGCTTCGACCTGGTCACCCCGTGGCGGAAGCTGCCCGCCAAGGCGCGCAAGGCGATCCTCGAGGGCAAGGACTACCAGGTCACCGTGGCCTACCGGAACCGGTTCGGCCGGGAGCGCCGCTACACCCAGGGCTTCGAGGGCGTGATCGGCTACATCAAGCGCAAGCACGCGGAGACGGAGTCGGACAACGCCAAGGACCGCTACGAGCAGTACATGCGCCAGGTGGCCTGCCCGGCCTGCGACGGCGCCCGGCTGAACCCGACCATGCTCGCCGTGACCGTGGGCGGGAAGAACATCGCGGAGACCACCCGCATGCCCATGAGGGACGCCCACGCCTTCTTCCGGGACCTGGAGCTCAGCACCCGCGAGACGAAGATCGGCGAGCAGGTGCTCAAGGAGATCCAGGCGCGCCTGACGTTCCTCGTTGACGTGGGCCTGGACTACCTCAACCTGGAGCGCGCCGCCGCGACGCTGTCCGGCGGCGAGGCTCAGCGCATCCGCCTGGCCACCCAGATCGGGGCCGGGCTCGTGGGCGTGCTCTACGTCCTGGACGAGCCCTCGATCGGCCTGCACCAGCGGGACAACCGCCGGCTCATCGGGACCCTCACCAAGCTGCGGGACATGGGCAACACCCTGATCGTCGTCGAGCACGACGAGGACACCATCCGCGAGGCCGACTGGATCGTGGACGTCGGTCCCGGCGCCGGCGAGCGCGGCGGGCGCGTGGTGCACTCCGGGACCTACGCGGAGCTCCTCGCCAACGAGGAGTCCATCACGGCCGCCTACCTCTCCGGCCGCCGGGCCATCCGCGTGCCCGCGCAGCGCCGGGCGATCGACCGCAAGCGGATGCTCAAGGTCGTGGGCGCGCGGGAGAACAACCTGCGCGGCATCGACGTCTCCTTCCCGCTCGGGGTGCTGACCGCGGTGACCGGGGTGTCCGGGTCCGGGAAGTCCACGCTGGTCAACGACATCCTCTACACGGCGCTGGCCAACAAGCTCAACGGGGCCAAGCAGGTCCCCGGCCGGCACAAGCGCATCGACGGCGTGGACCAGCTCGACAAGGTGGTGCACGTGGACCAGAGCCCGATCGGGCGGACCCCGCGCTCCAACCCCGCCACGTACACGGGCGTGTTCGACCACATCCGCAAGCTCTTCGCCGAGACCCCGGAGGCGAAGGTGCGCGGCTACCAGGCCGGCCGGTTCTCCTTCAACGTCAAGGGCGGGCGCTGCGAGGCGTGCTCGGGCGACGGCACGATCAAGATCGAGATGAACTTCCTGCCGGACGTCTACGTCCCGTGCGAGGTGTGCAAGGGCGCCCGGTACAACCGGGAGACCCTCGAGGTGCACTACAAGGGCAAGACGATCGCTGAGGTCCTGGAGATGCCCATCGAGGAGGCCGCCGAGTTCTTCAAGGCGTTCGGCCCCATCGCCCGGCACCTCAACACCCTCGTGGACGTAGGCCTCGGCTACGTCCGGCTGGGCCAGCCCGCCACGACCCTGTCCGGCGGGGAGGCCCAGCGCGTGAAGCTCGGCGCGGAGCTGCAGAAGCGCTCCAACGGCCGGTCCATCTACGTGCTGGACGAGCCCACCACCGGCCTGCACTTCGAGGACATCCGCAAGCTGCTGCTCGTGCTGCAGGGGCTCGTGGACAAGGGCAACACCGTGATGACCATCGAGCACAACCTGGACGTCATCAAGTCCGCCGACTGGATCGTGGACCTCGGCCCGGACGGCGGCTCCGGCGGCGGGCAGGTCGTGGCCGAGGGCACCCCCGAGCAGGTGGCCCGGAACACGAACAGCCATACCGGCCGGTTCCTGGCCGAGGTGCTCGCCGAGCGCCCCGTCCCGGCGGGGGCCGCCCGATGACCGCCCCCGTGGTGCTCTGGGACCTCGACGGCACCCTCCTGGACCCCGCCGGGGCGATCACCGGCGGCATCGCCCGGGCCCTGGCCGAGCACGGCCACGCCGTGCCCGAGGACCTGCGCCGGTTCGTGGGCCCGCCCGTGGGCTTCTCCCTGCGGACCTTCACCGACGTCCCGGAGGAGGACATCCCGGCGGTGGTCGCCACCTACCGGGCCCGCTACCGCACCGAGGGGCTCGCGCAGACTCGCGTCTACCCGGGGGTGGAGGAGCTCCTGGAGCGCCTGCACGGGGCCGGCGTGCGGATGGCCGTGGCCACCCAGAAGCCCGAGCCCACCGCCGAGCTCGCCGTCGAGCGGTTCGGCCTCTCCCGGTGGTTCGAGACCGTCTCGGGGGCCGCCGACGACGCCGCTGCCGCCCCGCGCGACGGACTGGCCCACGACAAGCCCGCGATCATCGCCGAGGCCCTGCGCCGGCTCGGCGTGGCCGCCCCGGACCCCGCGCGCACGGTGATGATCGGGGACCGCCGCTACGACGCCGAGGGCGCGCTCGCCCACGGGATCGACTGTCTGGGCGTCACCTGGGGCTTCGCCGACGAGGACGAGCTAGGGACCGGCTTCGCCGCCGTGGCCCGGGACGCCGCCGAGCTCGGGGAGCTCCTGGCCCGGTACACCGCCCCGGCCCCGACCGGCCGCTGAGGAGGACCGGACCGTGGCCGATCCGGAGAGCTACCGCCCCGCCCGCCAGGACATCCCGACCGCCCCGGGCGTCTACCGCTTCCGCGACGAGTACGGGCGCGTGGTCTACGTGGGCAAGGCCAAGAACCTGCGCAACCGGCTGAGCTCCTACTTCGCGCCCCCGCACGCCCTGAGCCCCAAGACCCGCGCCATGGTCACCACCGCGGCCGGGGTCGAGTGGACCGTGGTGGGCAGCGAGCTGGAGTCCCTGCAGCTCGAGTACACGTGGATCAAGGAGTTCAAGCCCCGGTTCAACATCGCCTACCGGGACGACAAGTCCTACCCCTACCTCGCCGTCACGATGGCCGAGTCCGTACCGCGGGCCCAGGTGGTCCGGGGGGAGAAGAAGAAGGGCAACCGCTACTTCGGCCCCTACTCCCAGGCCTGGGCGATCCGCGAGACCCTCGACGCCCTGCTGCGGGTCTTCCCCGTGCGCACCTGCTCCAAGGGCGTCTACCGGCGCGCTGAGCAGTCCGGGCGCCCGTGCCTGCTGGGCTACATCGACAAGTGCTCCGCCCCGTGCGTGGGGCGGATCTCCGAGGAGGACCACTACGCCCTCGCGGAGGACCTGTGCCGGTTCATGGCCGGGCACGCGACCCCGTTCATTAAGGAGCTGCAGCGGCAGATGCAGGAGGCCGCCGCGGCCATGGACTTCGAGACCGCGGCCGCGCGCCGGGACGACATTGCCGCCCTGGAGAAGGCCTTCGAGCGCAACGCCGTGGTGCTCTCCGACAGCACCGACGCCGACTTCTTCGCGCTCGCCGAGGACGAGCTGGAGGCCGCCGTCCAGGTCTTCCACGTCCGGGGCGGCCGGATCCGCGGCCAGCGCGGCTGGGTCACCGAGAAGGTCGAGGAGGCCGACGGCGGACGCCTGCTCGAGCAGCTGCTCGAGCAGGTCTACGGCGACACCGCCGCGGACGCCGCCGAGAGCGCCCACGCCGCCGCGCCCCCGTCCCCGGGCGGGTCCAAGCACCGGCCCTCCGCGGAGCTCGCCTACCGGGAGGACGCCATCCCGCGCACCGTGCTGCTCTCCGAGCCCGCCGACAGCACCGACCGGCTCGAGGAGTGGCTCTCGGGGCTGCGCGGATCGCGCGTGACGATCGCCGTGCCGCAGCGCGGGGAGAAGGCGCACCTCATGGAGACGGTGCAGGAGAACGCCCGGCAGGCACTGAAGCTGCACAAGTCCCGGCGGGCGGGCGACATCACGACCCGCTCCGCGTCCCTGCAGGAGCTGCAGGAGGCCCTCGACATCCCCGTGCCGCTGATGCGCATCGAGTGCTACGACATCTCGCACGTGCAGGGAACCAACGTCGTCGCCTCCATGGTCGTCTTCGAGGACGGGCTGCCCAAGAAGTCGGACTACCGGAAGTTCTCGGTCACCGGCGAGGCCGCCCGGGACGACACCGCGTCCATGCACGACGTCATCTCCCGGCGCTTCCGCCGCCACCTCGAGGAGCAGGCCGAGCGGGAGGCCGCCGGGCCGCGCACCGGGCAGGTGGATGCCGGCGCCGAGGCCCCCGAGCGGGCGCGCTTCGCGTATCCGCCCAGCCTGGTGGTGGTCGACGGCGGGCCCCCGCAGGTCGCCGCCGCCGCCCGGGCGCTGCGCGAGCTCGGGATCGACGACGTCCACGTGGTGGGCCTGGCCAAGCGGCTCGAGGAGGTGTGGGTGCCGGACGACGAGTTCCCCGTGATCCTGCCGCGCGCGAGCCAGGGCCTCTACCTCCTCCAGCGGATCCGCGACGAGGCCCACCGCTTCGCCATCACCTTCCACCGCAAGAAGCGCTCCTCCGCCATGACGGTCTCCGTGCTCGACGAGCTGCCCGGGGTGGGCCCCGCCAAGCAGAAGGCTTTGCTCAAGCACTTCGGCTCCGTCAAGAAGCTCCGGGCGGCCCGGGTCGAGGAGCTGGAGCAGGTCCCCGGCTTCGGGCGGACCCTCGCCGAGAAGGTGGCCGCCGCGCTGCAGGCCTCCGACGACACCACCGCCCCGGCCGTCAACATGACCACCGGGGAGGTGCTGTCCTGATCCGGGCGCGCCGCCGGGGTCGCGGCGGGGCCCCGCCGACTTCGTTAGGCTGGGGCGGGACCACCGGGCGCAGGCCACCACGACGGGAGACGGAGCGGACATGAGCGAGCACACCGCCGGAGCGGACGTCGGGACGGCGGACGGGACCGACCACGCGAAACCGACCAGCTCGGAGCTGCTCGTCGTGACGGGCATGTCCGGGGCCGGGCGCAGCACGGCCGCGAACGCCCTCGAGGACCTCGGCTGGTACGTGGTCGACAACCTGCCGCCGCAGATGCTGCACACCCTCGCCGACCTCGTCTCCCGGACGCCGCAGGCCCTGCCCAAGCTGGCGGTCGTCATCGACGTGCGCGGCAAGGCCCTGTTCAGCGACATGAAGGAGACGCTGGCCGCCCTCGAGGCGTCCGACGTCGACTTCTCGGTGCTCTTCCTGGACGCCGCCGACGAGGTCCTGGTCTCCCGCTACGAGCACCAGCGCCGGCCCCACCCGCTGCAGGCCGGCGGGCGGATCCTCGACGGGATCCGCGCCGAGCGCGCCCTGCTGACCGACCTGCGGGAGTCGGCCGACGTGGTCCTGGACACCTCCGGGTTCAACGTGCACGCTCTGTCCCGGGCCGTGGCCGACCTGTTCTCCACGAACGGGCCGGTGGTCCTGCGCCTGACCGTGCTCAGCTTCGGCTTCAAGTACGGGGTCCCCGCGGACGCGAACTACGTGGCCGACGTCCGGTTCATCCCCAACCCGCACTGGGTCCCGTCGCTGCGCCCGCGCACCGGCAAGGACGACGAGGTCCGGGACTACGTCTTCCAGGACGACGGTCCCCGGCAGTTCGTGGACCGGTTCGTCGCCATGCTCGAACCCGTCTTCGCGGGATACCGTACGGAGAACAAGCACTACGCCACCATCGCGATCGGCTGCACGGGCGGGAAGCACCGCTCCGTGGCCGTGAGCGAGGAGGTGGCCCGCAGGCTCGCCAAGCTGCCGCTCGTGACGGTCAACATCCAGCACCGGGACATGGGCCGGGAGTGACCGGCTCGCCCTCTCCGCGATGGGACCCCCGATGACCCTTCCTCCCACCGGCGCGTTCCCCCGGCTGCCCCTCAGCAGCGGCGCCGATGCCGACCCCCACCACTCGCCGGATCCCTTCGCTCGACGACCGGGCGGCGCCAGCCCCTCCGTGGTCGCCCTCGGCGGCGGGCACGGGCTCTCGGCCAACCTCGCCGCGCTGCGCCGGATCACCCCGGTGCTCACGGCGGTCGTGACGGTGGCCGACGACGGCGGCTCCTCCGGCCGGCTGCGCGACGAGCTCGGGGTCCTGCCCCCGGGGGACCTGCGGATGGCGCTCGCCGCGCTGTGCGACGACTCCGAGTGGGGCCGGACGTGGCGCGACGTCATGCAGCACCGGTTCAGCTCCTCGGAGGGCCGCCCCACGACCCTCGACAACCACGCGCTGGGCAACCTGCTCATCGTCACGCTGTGGGAGCTGCTGGGGGACCCGGTGGCGGGGCTCGAGTGGGCGGGCGCTCTGCTGGGCGCCCGCGGCCGGGTGCTGCCGATGTCCACGCAGCCGCTGGTCATCGCCGGCGACGTTCCCTGCGCCCCGTCCGGGGTGAGCGCGAGCGGCTGTGCGGGCGAGGCGGGCACGGTGCGCACGATCACCGGGCAGGCGGTCCTGGCGAAGCAGGCCGACGTCTGCAACGTGCGGCTCGTGCCCCCGGACGCCCCGGCCTGCCCGCAGGCGGTCGAGGCGGTCGGGCTCGCCGACTGGGTGATCATGGGGCCGGGCTCGTGGCACACCTCCGTGCTGCCGCACCTGCTGCTGCCCGAGCTGCGCCGGGCGATCTGCGGCTCGCCGGCGCGCCGCTGCGTCACCCTGAACCTCTCGCCGGACACCGAGACGCGCGGCAAGACCGCCGCCGACCACCTGCGGGTCCTGCACGACTACTGCCCCGAGCTGACTCTGGACGTGGTCCTCGCCGACCCCTCGGCCACCGAGGACGGCGCCGACCTCGAGGAGGTCGCCCGCAGCCTGGGCGCCGAGGTCTTCTACGCCGACGTCCGGGCGCACCCCGGCACCGCCGTGCACAACACGCTCCGGCTCGCGGCCGCCTACCAGGAGATCTTCGAGCGCCACCGCTGAGCTTGCCACCCCACCCCCACACACCCCAGCATCCCCAGGAAAGGAACCGCGTGGCCCTGACGTCATCGGTGAAGGAAGAACTGTCCCGCCTCGAGATCAAGAGGTCCTCGGAGCGCCGCGCCGAGCTCTCCGCCCTGCTGCGCTTCGCGGGCGGGCTCCACATCGTCTCGGGACGCATCGTCGTCGAGGCGGAGGTGGACCTCGGCGCCACCGCGCGCCGGGTGCGCCGCGCCGTCCACGAGGTCTTCGGCCACGACAGCGAGATCGTGGTCGTCTCCGGCGGGGGACTGCGGCGCGGGAGCTCCTACGTGGTGCGCGTCGTCGAGGACGGCGAGGCCCTCGCCCGCCAGACGGGACTGCTCGACTCCCGCGGGCGCCCCGTGCGTGGGCTCCCGCCCGCCGTGGTCAACGGGGCCGTGGCCGACGCCGAGGCGGTGCTGCGCGGGGCCTTCCTGGCCCACGGCTCCCTCACGGAGCCCGGCCGCTCCGCCGCGATGGAGTTCACCTGCCCCGGCCCGGAGGCCGCCCTCGCGCTCGTGGGCGCGGCCCGCCGGCTCGGCGTCCTCGCGAAGGCCCGCGAGGTGCGCGGCGTGGATCGGGTGGTCGTGCGGGACGGGGACGCGATCGCCGCGCTGCTCACCCGGATGGGCGCCCACCAGACGCTCCTCCAGTGGGAGGACCGGCGGATGCGCAAGGAGGTGCGCGCCACGGCCAACCGCCTCGCCAACTTCGACGACGCCAACCTCCGCCGCTCCGCGCAGGCCGCCGTGGCCGCCGGCGCCCGGGTCGAGCGCGCCCTGGAGATCCTCGGCGACGAGGTCCCGGAGCACCTGCGGCAGGCGGGGGAGCTGCGGCTGTCCAACAAGCAGGCCAGCCTCGACGAGCTGGGCCGGCTCGCCGACCCCCCGCTCACCAAGGACGCCGTGGCGGGCCGGATCCGCCGGCTGTTGGCCATGGCGGACCGCCGGGCGGAGGAGCTGAATCTCCCCGGCACCGACGCCGGTGTCGCCGCGGAGGCCCTGCCCTCCTGAGCGGGGCGCTCCGGCGGCGCTGCGCCGGCGCGGTCACTCCGGGGCCGCGCCGGAAGAGGGCCTTGGCACCGCGTGGGTTTCCGAGGGTCCACATCCCGCGATGTGGGTTTGTGTGGGTTTGGCGATGAATGCCGAGTGAATCTTTCATGACCCCAAGACAACCCAGGGATAACCACGTAGAATGGGACCTGGTTCAACGATCCAGACCCCGACCAACACAGGAGTACCCAGTGACCATTCGAGTGGGCATCAACGGTTTCGGACGCATCGGACGCAACTTCCTCCGCGCGGCGCGCGAGCAGGGCGAGAACATCGAGGTCGTGGCCGTGAACGACCTCACGGACCCGGAGGCCCTGGTCCACCTCTTCAAGTACGACTCCATCATGGGCCGGTTCCCCGGCGAGGTGACGCTCAACGGCGACACCATGAGCGTCGACGGCCACGAGGTCAAGTTCCTCGCCGAGCCCGACCCCGCCAAGCTGCCCTGGGGCGAGCTCGGCGTGGACGTCGTCGTCGAGTCGACCGGCCGCTTCACCAACGGCTCCAAGGCCAAGGCCCACCTGGACGGCGGCGCCAAGAAGGTCGTCCTGTCCGCCCCCGGCAAGGAGATCGACGGCACGTTCGTGCCCGGCGTCAACCTCGACACCTACGACGCCGCGTCGATGAACATCGTCTCCGCGGCCTCCTGCACCACGAACTGCCTCGCGCCCATGGCGAAGGTCCTCAACGACGCGTTCGGCATCGAGCGGGGTCTGATGACCACCATCCACGCCTACACCGCGGACCAGAACCTGCAGGACGGCCCGCACAGCGACCTGCGCCGCGCCCGCGCCGCCGCCCTCAACATGGTGCCGACCACCACCGGCGCCGCCGCGGCCGTGGGCCTCGTGCTGCCCGAGCTCAAGGGCAAGCTGGACGGTTTCGCCGTGCGCGTGCCCGTGCCCACCGGCTCCGTCGTGGACCTCACCTTCGACGCCCAGAAGGAGGTCACCGTCGAGTCGGTCAACGCCGCCATGAAGGAGGCCGCCGAGGGCCCCATGAAGGGCATCGTCAAGTACACCGAGGACCCCATCGTCTCCTCGGACATCCAGGGCGACAGCATCTCCACGATCTTCGACGCCCCGCTGACGAAGGTCATCGGCAACCAGGTCAAGGTCATCGCCTGGTACGACAACGAGTGGGGCTACACCTCCCGCCTCGTCAACGTCGTCTCCCACGTCGGCGCGCAGCTCTGAGCCCGTCGCCGCGCGACGCCGCCGGGGTAGGGTGAGTGGCATGGCTCATGCACTTGACGAACTGATCGCCGACGGCGTCGCCGGGCGCCGCGTCCTGGTCCGCTCCGACCTCAACGTCCCCCTGGACGGCTCCACCGTGACCGACGACGGGCGCGTCCGCGCGTCCCTGCCGGTCCTGAAGAAGCTGGCCGACGCCGGGGCCCGCGTCATCGTGATGGCGCACCTCGGCCGGCCCAAGGGGCAGGTCGACCCGAAGTACTCGATCGCGCCCGCCGCGCGGAAGCTGGCAGAGCTGGCCGACTTCCCCGTGGCGGTCGCCTCCGACGTCGTCGGGGTGGACGCCCGGGCCAAGGCCGAGGCCCTCGCCGACGGCGAGGTGCTCGTGATCGAGAACGTCCGCTTCGACCCCCGCGAGACCTCGAAGGACGACGCCGAGCGCGGCGCCTTCGCGGACGAGCTCGCCGCCCTGACGGGCGAGAACGGGGCCTACGTGGACGACGCCTTCGGCGCGGTGCACCGCAAGCACGCCTCCGTGTTCGACATCGCCCACCGGCTCCCGGCCTACCTGGGCGACCTCGTCAAGCGGGAGCTGGACGTACTTACCAAGGTGGTCTCCGCCCCCGAGCGCCCCTTCGTGGTGGTCATGGGCGGGTCCAAGGTCTCCGACAAGCTCGCCGTGATCGAGAACCTCATCGGCAAGGCCGACTCGCTGCTCATCGGCGGCGGCATGGTCTTCACGTTCCTCGCCGCCCAGGGGCACTCCGTGGGCGGGTCCCTCCTGGAGCAGGACCAGATCGGGACGGTCAAGGACTACCTCGAGAAGGCCTCCGCGGCCGGCACCGAGATCGTCCTGCCCGTGGACATCGTCTACGCGGCGGAGTTCGCCGCGGACGCCGCGCACGAGGTGCGCCCGGTCGACGCCATCGAGGACGGCGAGATCGGCTCCACCGGTCTCGGCCTGGACATCGGCCCCGAGTCCGCGAAGCTGTTCGCCGAGCGGATCCGCGGCGCGAAGACCGTGTTCTGGAACGGCCCCGCGGGCGTGTTCGAGATGGAGGCCTTCGCCGGGGGCACCCGCGCGGTCGCCGAGGCCGTGGTGGCCTCGGACGCGATGAGCGTCATCGGCGGCGGCGACTCCGCCTCGGCCGTGCGCAACCTCGGGTTCTCCGACGACCAGTTCGGGCACATCTCCACCGGCGGCGGCGCCTCCCTCGAGTTCATCGAGGGCAAGGAGCTCCCCGGGGTCGTGGCCCTGGGCGCCTGACCCGCACGCTCCCCGCCACGGCGGCGGGGGCGCCCGGGGGCCGTACGGCCCGGGGCGCCCCCGACGCCCAGCGCACCACTGCCGAACCGCACGACGAGCGGCGCACCCGCCGCGGACAGGAGTCCCCATGACCTCGCAGACCAACGGTCAGTTCGACCGCACGCCGCTGATCGCCGGCAACTGGAAGATGAACATGGACCACGCCCAGGCGATCACCCTGCTGCAGAAGCTGGCGTGGACCCTGGAGGACGCCAAGCACGACTACTCCCGCGCCGAGGTGGCCGTCTTCCCGCCGTTCACCGACCTCCGCTCCGTCCAGAGTCTCGTGGACGGTGACGACCTGCGCGTCGTCTACGGCGCCCAGGACCTCTCCGACCAGGACTCCGGCGCCTACACCGGCGACATCTCCGGTCAGTTCCTGGCCAAGCTCGGCTGCACCTACGTGCTCGTGGGCCACTCCGAGCGCCGCACGATCCACGGCGAGTCCGACGAGCTGTGCAATGCCAAGATCGCCGCCGCCCACCGCCACGGCCTGGTCCCGGTGCTGTGCGTCGGCGAGGGCCTCGAGGTCCGGCAGGCCGGCGAGCACGTCGCCTTCACGCTCGAGCAGCTGCGCGGCTCCATCGCTGGCCTCGAGGCGGACCGGGTGGCAGAGCTCGTGGTGGCCTACGAGCCCGTCTGGGCGATCGGCACCGGCGAGGTCGCCGGTCCCGAGGACGCCCAGGAGATGGCCGCCGCCATCCGCGCCGAGCTGGCCGGGCTCTACGACGCCGAGACCGCCGCGAAGACCCGCATCGTCTACGGCGGTTCCGCGAAGGCCGCCAACGCCGGCTCGATCCTCAAGGGCAAGGACGTGGACGGCGTCCTCGTCGGCGGCGCCAGCCTCGACGCCGAGGAGTTTGCTAGCATTGCCAGGTTCGAGCAGCACCTCGTGACCGACTGATCACGTCCCCCTGACCGTCCGTGCCCGCCGGGCGCGGCTGCTCGACGGACACCCCCGAGGGAAGGCCCCAGTGGAAATTCTGCAGAACGTGCTCCTGGCGATCATCGTGCTCACGAGCCTCCTGGCCGTTCTCCTCGTCCTGCTCAACAAGGGCAAGGGCGGGGGCCTCTCCGACATGTTCGGCGGCGGCATGACCCAGTCCCTCAACACCTCGGGCGTGGCGCAGAAGAACCTGGTCCGCCTCACCACCACCACGGCCGTGGTCTGGGCCCTGTCCATCGCGGCCTACGCGCTGACCATGCGCTTCGCCGAGGTGGCCGTCTGAGCCGACCGCTCCCCGAACGACCCCGGGCTCCCCGGCCGACCACGACGTTCCGTGGCCAGCCGGAGGACCCGGGGTCGTTCGCACCCGTGCCGCATGTCGCCGTGTGACGGGGTCGATCACGCCGCCGTCACGCAGGTGGCGGAAGGCTGGCGGTGTGCCGTGCCCCGGCCGGGGCACGGTGAGCCGCCCACCTCCCGAGGAGCCGACACCATGGTCCCGACCATTCCTCCGGCGGACGTGGAGGAGCTCGGACGGCAGATCGCCGGACCGGTCCTCACGCCGCAGGACGACGGGTACGAGCGGGAGACCGCCGCCTACAACCTCGCGACACCCATCCGTCCCGACGTGGTGGTGGGGGCCGTGGACGCCGACGACGTGGCCGCCGCCGTCGCCTGGGCCGCCGCCCGCCGCGTGCCCGTCGGGGTGCAGGCCACCGGTCACGGCGCCGACGGCCCGATGCAGGGCGGCCTGCTCATCAGCACGGCCCGGCTGCAGGAGTGCACGGTGGACCCGGAGGCACGCACCGCCCGCGTGGGCGCGGGGGTGAGATGGCGGAGCGTGCTGGAGGCGTCCGTGCCCCACGGCCTCGTGGGCCTCAACGGCTCCACGACGGACGTGGGCGTCGTCGGCTACACCCTCGGCGGGGGTCTCCCGGTCCTGGGGCGGACCTTCGGGTTCGCGGCCGACCACGTGCGCTCCGCCGACGTGGTCACCCCCGACGGCCGGCGCCGGACGGTGGACGCCACGCACGAGCCCGAGCTTTTGGGACTGCTGCGCGGGGGCAAGGGCAACCTGGGCGTCGTGACGGCGATGGAGTTCGAGCTGCTCCCGCTCGACGGCCTCTACGGCGGGGGTATCTTCTATCCCGGCGACGACGCCCGTCAGGTCCTCACCGCGTGGTCGCGGTGGACCGCGGACCTCCCCGAGACGGTGTCCACCTCGATCGCCCTGCTGCGGCTGCCGGCGATGGACATCGTCCCGGAGCCGCTGCGCGACCGGTTCGTGCTCCACCTCCGGTACGCGTGCACGGCCGGGGACGAGGAGGGGGAGCGGCTGCTGGCGCCGATGCGCGCGCTCTCCGACCCGGTCATGGACACAGTCGGGCCCATGAGCTACCGGGACGTCGACGCGATCCACCTGGACCCGCCGGTGCCCATCCCGTACCGGGAGACGGGCCGGCTGCTGGACGACCTGGACGACGCCGCCGTTGACGGCCTCCTGGGGCAGGCGGGTCCGGGCACGGACTGTCCCGTCACCCTCATCGAGATCCGGCTCCTGGGCGGCGCGCTGGCCCGTACCCCGGAGGGCGTGGCGGACCTCGTGGCGGGCCGGGACGGTCGCTACGTGATCGGCCTCGTCGGGCTCGTGGTGCCCCCGGCCGGCGAGCGGGTGCCGGCGGCGATCGAGGGCATCCTGGCGGCCCTGGTCGGCCACGTGTCGGAACGGACGCTGGTCAACTTCCAGGGCTCGGTGGACGGGGACGGGGATTTCTCCCGGTCCTGGACCGAGGAGGGCCACGCCCGGCTGCTGGCGGCCAAGAACGCCTACGACCCCGACAACCTGCTCCGGTTCCAGCACGCCGTGCGCGCCTGAGCGCCGCGTGACGGGTGCTCCTGCGTCGGCGGTTCCCCGGGGCGTTCTCCCCGTCCGCTCCGCCGGCGGTCACCGCGTCACAGGCGCACCACGGGCCCGACGAGCCGGACCAGTTCGTCGGAGGGGCCCGCTCCCGTCTCGGCGACCGCGACGGCGCAGTAGCGGCGGAAGTCCCGCAGTGCCGCGGCCTGGTTGCCGAGGGCGAGATGGGAGCGCACGAGCAGGCGCACGGCGCTCTCCCGCAGCGGATCCGCCCCGCGCACCGTCTCCGCCCACCTCACGGCCCGGGACGGGTCGCCGTGGGCCAGGCACAGCGCCGCGGCGTTCTCGGCCGCGTGGACGTAGAGGCCGCGCAGCTGCTCCTGCTCGGCGAGCACCCAGTCCTCGTACCATCCCGGCAGCAGCGCGGGAACACCCGGTCCGACGAGGTCCGCGGTACCCAGAGCGGCAGGGTCCTCGGTGCGCGCCACCGCGATGAGGCGGGCCCGGAGCACGTGCACGTCCACGGCGAGGGCCGGGGACAGGGCGAGGTCGTGGCCGTCGCGGACCAGGGCGCCGGGCAGGTGGTGGTTCACGCCGCGGATCGCGGCCCGCAGGCTGCCCAGGGCCCGGGCGTCGGGGCAACCGGGCCACAGCAGGCCACCGAGGTATCCCCGGGCCCGGCGCCCGAGCAGGGCGAGAGCCGCGAGGAGCCGCAGCTGCCGGGCGCCGGGGTCCACGCTCCGCCCGCCGCACAGGACCGCGCAGGTGCCCAGCAGCCGCAGCTGCAGGACCGGCTCGGAGGCGGGTCCGGCGACGGGCGCGGGGCCGGGCTCGTGGGTCATGGCGGAGTGCCCCCTCGGCTGACGGCGGCGCGCGGGACGGTGCGCGTGTGCCCATGGTCCCCGTCGCGGACCGGGCCGGTCCACGGGCGTGGCCGGATCGTTAGCCGGCCAGGCAGTCCTCCGTCACGAGCAGCATCGTCTCCTCGGTCCCGCGCACCCCGGCCCCGGGCGTGCGCTCGAGCGGGGCACCGCCGCGGACGGCCGCGACCGCCTCGGCCTTGTCCGCCCCGGCCACGAGGAACCAGACCCGCTCCGCGCTGTTGATCATCGGCAGCGTCATGGTCACCCGCTCCGGCGGGGGCTTGGGGGAGTCCCGCACCCCCAGCACGGTGGCGTCCTGCTCGTGCACGTGCGGCAGCCCCGGGAACAGGGAGGCCACGTGGCCGTCGGGGCCCAGGCCCAGCAGCGAGAGGTCGAACCGGGGGTAGGCCTCCGTCCGGTGCTCCGCGTCGGCCGCCGCCGCCAGCTCGCGCCGGTAGTCGAAGGCGGCGTCCTCGGCGGTGGCGAAGTCGTCCGCGCTGCCTATGTAGTGCACCCGGTCCGGGTCCAGGGCCAGGGCCCCGCCCACGGCCTCCACGGCCTGGACGCAGTTGCGCTCGGCGCTGTCGCCGGCCACGAAGCGCTCGTCCGACCACCACACGTCGACCCTGGTCCAGTCGACCTCGTCCCGGCGGGCGGAGGCGGAGAGGGCCGCGAGCACCGCGGTGCCCATGCTCCCACCGGTGAGCACGAGGCTCGCCTCCCCGCGCTCCTCCTGCGCCGCCACGACCACGTCGAGGACCCGCTCCGCGGCTTCCGCGGCGAGCGACTGCTTGTCCGGGTGGGCGACGGTCTCCAGCTCGGCGCTCATGCGCGCTCCTCCCCGGGGACCGGGACGGATGCCTCGGGGGCCGGGACGGACGCCTCGGCGGCCGGGACCGCACCGGAGACCGGTTCCGCCGGCTCGGCGGCCGGGGCGTCGTCGGGCGTCGTCCGTGCCGGCCGGTCCCGGTCGGGGACGCGGCCGCCGTGCTCGGCCAGGAACCGTGCGGCGCCGGGGGTGAGCTCGCCGGCGGTGTCCACGATCTGCGCGATCCGCACGTCCCGCAGGCCGGTGGTGACCACCTCGCCGTAGACCTCGTCGGGGTCCAGGCGCCGGAGCTCCTCGGCGATGCAGGCGTTGAGGTCCCGCACGGGCATGGCGATCTGCTGGTCGGGCTGACCCGGCTGCCGCAGCATCGCCACGGACCGGCCCGGGCGCTCGAGCACGATCTCGCCGTCGTCCCGAACGAGGGTCACCCGGTCGAGGCGACGGGGCCCGGGGCTGTTGACCAGTGTCACGTCGGCGTCGAGCCGGGTGCCCAGCCACGTGCCGAGCAGCACCACGCTGGGGGATCGGCCGCACCCCTCCACGACGACCTCGCGCACGGGCGCGGGCTCCGCCTGGTCCAGGACCGCGGCCAGCTGGATCCGCCAGTTGGTCACCCGGGTCCAGGCGAGATCCGTATCGCCGGGGACGTACCGGGTGCTCAGCTCGGCGAGCGCCTCGTAGGCGTCGTCGCTGCGCGCGGAGTCCGTGATCCGCCGGTGGGCGATCCCGGCGATGGACGAGGTGTGCGGCGAGGGCGGCGGCACCGTGTGCGCCCACCAGGCGACGATCGGCGCGTCCGGCAGCAGCAGCGCCGAGAACAGTGTCTCGGTGGGCTCGGCGAGCTCGCCGTATCCGTGCAGCACGATGACCTCGGAGGCACCGGCGTCACCGCCCATGCGCAGCTGGGCGTCGAGCCGGGTGCTCTCGGCCTGGGAGTGCGCCACGTGCACGAGGATCCGGCACGGGTGCTCGTGGCTCGCGAAGTTCGCGGCCTCCAGGGCGGCCTCGGAGTGCCCGGCCTGGGCGAGGATCACGAGCGTGAGGACCCGGCCGAGCGTCACGACGCCGTGCTGGTCCCGCAGCTGGCTCAGCTTCTTGTCGATGGCCGAGGTGGTGGTGTTCTCCATCGAAACGATCACGGTCGCCTCCAGACGCGTCCGTCGCGGGCCAGCAGCTCGTCGGCGGCGGCGGGTCCCCAGGACCCGGGCGCGTACGGCTCCGGCATGATCTCCTGCTCCGACCAGCACTGCTCGAAGGGGTCGAGGATCCGCCAGGACAGCTCGACCTCCTCGTGGTCGGGGAACAGCGGTGGTTCCCCGAGCAGCACGTCGAGGATGAGGCGCTCGTAGGCCTCGGGGCTGGACTCGGTGAACGAGTGGCCGTAGCCGAAGTCCATCGTCACGTCCCGGATCTCCGACTGGGTCCCGGGCACCTTGGAGCCCAGCCGGATGGTCACGCCCTCGTCGGGCTGGATCCGGACCACGATGACGTTCTGTCCCAGGTCCTCGTGGCCGTTGTCCCCGAACAGCAGGTTGGGGGAGTTCTTGAACTGCACCGCGATTTCCGTCACCCGTCGGCCCAGGCGCTTGCCGGCGCGCAGGTAGAACGGCACGCCCGCCCACCGGCGGTTGTTGATGTCCAGGCGCAGCGCCGCGTAGGTCTCGGTGCGGGAGTCGGCGGGGATGTCCTGCTCCTCGAGGAAGGCCCGCACGCGCTCACCGCCCTGCAGGCCGGCCTCGTACTGGCCCAGCGCCGAGTGCGCCGCCCGGTCCTCGGGGACGACGACGGAGGCCAGGACCTTCGCCTTCTCGGCGCGCATGTGGTGGGCCTGGAAGGACAGCGGCTCCTCCATGGCGGTGAGGGCCAGCAGCTGCAGCAAGTGGTTCTGGATGACGTCGCGGGCCGCGCCCACGCCGTCGTAGTAGCCGGCGCGGGAGCCGATGCCGATGTCCTCGGCCATGGTGATCTGCACGTGGTCCACGAACTGCGCGTTCCACAGGGGCTCGAACATCTGGTTCGCGAAGCGCAGCGCCAGGATGTTCTGCACCGTCTCCTTGCCCAGGTAGTGGTCGATGCGGAACACCGAGTCCGCCGGGAACACCCGCTCCACGATGGAGTTGAGCTCCTGCGCGGACTCGAGGTCGTGGCCGAAGGGCTTCTCGATGACCACGCGGCGCCACCCGGAGGCGTTCTCGTGCTGGGCCAGGCCGTGGTCGGCGAGCTGCTGGCAGACCGTCTCGAACGCCTTGGGCGGGATCGAGAGGTAGAACGCGTGGTTGCCGCGCGTCCCCGAGTGCACGTCGAGCTCCTTGAGGGTCGACTTGAGCGCCTCGTAGGCCTTGTCCTCGTCGAACTCCCCGCGCACGAACCGGACGCCGGAGGCGAACTGGCGCCACACGTCCTCCTGGAAGGGGGTGCGGGCGTGCGCCTCGACGGATTCGCGCACCACCTCGCGGAACTGCTCGTGGGACCAGTCGCGGCGGCCGAAGCCGACGAGCGCGAAGGACGGCGGCAGCAGACCCCGGTTGACGAGGTCGTACATCGCCGGCAGCAGCTTCTTCTTCGCGAGGTCTCCCGTCACGCCGAAGAGCACGAGCGCCGACGGGGCGGCGACCCGGACGAGCCGCCTGTCCCTCGGGTCCCGCAGGGGATTGCGGGCATTGTTGTCTGGCAACGGTACTCCTTCACGTCTCTGCGGGGCCGTGGCACCCACGGGGGCCTGCACGCGCAACGGTCGGCGCGGGAACTCCCGCGCCGACCGTGGCGTGCTCCCATTCTAGGTCAGCGGTCCGGTCGTGCCGGCCGGGTCAGCCGCCGAGGGCGTCGACGGCCTGGCGCAGCCGGGCCACGCCGGCGGCGCGGTCCGCGAGCCGCAGCCGCAGCACGGGCCGCCCGTGGTCGGCGAGGACCTGGGCGTCCCCGTCGGCCTGGGCCGAGATCAGCTCGCCGAAGCTGAAGGGGCTGTCCGGGATCTCGAGGTCCGTCTCCGAGGCGGCGGTGATCTGCAGGTACACGCCCTCCGCCGGTCCGCCCTTGTGGTACTGGCCGGTGGAGTGCAGGAACCGCGGGCCCCAGCCGAACGTCACGGGCCGGCCGGTGGCCTGTGCCAGGACGGGGCGGACGCTCTCCAGCTCGGCCCACGAGAGCCGGTCGAAGTACGCCTGCACGGACAGGTAGCCGGTCTCCGGCAGCTGCGCGAGCAGCTTGGCCAGCGCGTCCTCGACCGTCTGCGCCCCGTCGAGCAGCTCCTGCGCCCCGCGGATCTCCACGGGCCCGTCCACGACGTCCGCGGCCGTGGGCTGCGGCTTGTCCTCGAGCAGGGCGCGGGTGGCGTTCTTGGCGGACTCCACGTCGGGCTGGTCGTACGGGTTGATGCCGAGCAGTCGCCCGCCCGCCGCGGTGGCGACCTCCCACAGCATGAGCTGGGCGCCGAGGGAGCCGGAGACCCGCACGACGTCGCCCTCGGGGGCCTGCTCCTCGTCCACGCCGACGAGCTCCACGACGAGGACGTCGGTGGCCCCCGAGGAGGCCTCCGGGGCGTCACCGGCGCCGACGACGACGGGCAGCACGCCCTTGCCCTCCTTGCCCGTGGACTCGGCGATCAGCTGCTCCGCCCAGTCGGCGAAGCCGGCGATCCCGGAGCCCAGGTCCCGGAACACGAGCTTGTTGCGCAGCGGCTGCGTGCCGCCGAGCGCCGCGCCCAGGTGCAGGCCGGGGTTGTCCTCGGCGTCCTCGCGCAGCACCTCGCCGGCCTCGTCGGCGTCGTCGAGCAGGGCCCCGACGTCCACGCCGGCCAGACCGGAGGGGACCAGGCCGAAGGCGGTGAGCGCCGAGAAGCGCCCGCCCACGGTCGGGTCGGCGGTGAAGACCCGGCGGTAGCCGGCCTCCCGTGCGGACGCCTCCATGGGCGAGCCGGGGTCGGTGACCACCACGATGCGCGAGGCGGCGTCGATGCCCGCGTCCTCGAACGCCCGGGCGAAGACCCGGCGCGCCGAGTCGGTCTCCACGGTGGAGCCGGACTTGGAGGAGACCACGATCGCGGTGCGCTCGAGGCGGTCGGCGAGGGCCGCGCCCACCATCTCCGGGTCCGTGGAGTCGAGCACGAACAGCTCGACCCCGGCGGTCCGGGTGATCACCTCGGGGGCCAGGGAGGACCCGCCCATGCCCGCCAGCACGAACCGGTCCACGCCCTCCGCCGCGAACTCCTCCCGCAGCGCGGTGATCTCGGCGACGAGCGGGCGGGAGACCTCGGCGGCCTCCACCCACCCCAGCCGCTTGGCGGACTCGTCCTCGGCCGCAGGACCCCACAGGGTGGGGTCCTGCGCGAAGAGCTTCGAGGCGAACCTGTCGCCCACCAGCGAGGGCACGTGCCGATCGACGGCCTCGCGGGCGGCACCGGAGGTCTGGACGGACAGGGAGCTCATGGGTTCTCCTTCGGGTGGGGCGGCACGGACGGTGCTCGGGTCAGGACGGGACGGGCTCAGCGGGCGTTGTCGAGGGCGGCGCGCACGGTGTCGAGCAGCTCCGCCCAGGAGTCCTCGAACTTGGTGAGACCCTCCGCCTCGAGCTTCTCGACGACCTCGTCGTAGGAGATCCCCACGCCGGCGATCCGGTCCAGAAGCTCGTTGGACTCGGCGTAGGTGCCGGTGACGGTGTCCCCGGTGACCTCGGCATGGTCGAACGTGGCCTCGAGGGTCTTCTCCGGCATGGTGTTGACGGTGTTCGGGGCCACCAGCCCGGTCACGTACAGGGTGTCCGGCAGGGACGGGTCCTTGACCCCGGTGGAGGCCCACAGCGGGCGCTGCGGGTTCGCCCCGGCCGAGGCCAGCCGCTCCCAGCGCTCGGTGGTCAGGGCGTCCTCGTAGATCTGGTAGGCGAGCCGGGCGTTGGCCAGACCGGCCTTGCTCTTGAGCGCGGCGGCCTCGTCGGTGCCGATCGCGTCCAGGCGCTTGTCGACCTCGGAGTCCACCCGGGAGACGAAGAAGGACGCCACGGAGTGGATGGTGGAGAGGTCCTTGCCGTTCTCGAGCGCCTGCTCCAGACCCAGCTGGTAGGCGTTGATGACCGCGCGGTAGCGCTCGAGGGAGAAGATCAGCGTCACGTTGACGGAGATCCCCTCGGCGATGGTCGCGGTGATCGAGGGCAGGCCCGCCTCGGTGGCGGGGATCTTGATCAGCGCGTTGGGGCGGTCGATGGTCTGGGACAGGCGCTGGGCCATGGCCGCGGTCGCCTCGGCGTCCTGGGCCAGGCGCGGGTCCACCTCGATGGACACCCGCCCGTCCTCCCCCTGGGTGGCCTCGGCGATGGGGGCGAAGAGGTCGCAGGCGTCGCGCACGTCGTCGGTGGTGATGGCCAGCACGGCCTCGTCCACGTCCGTGCCTGCGGCGGCGAGCTGCTTGACCTGGTCCTCGTAGGCGTCGTGCTTGGCCAGTGCGGCGGCGAAGATCGTCGGGTTCGTGGTCACGCCCACGACGTCCTTCTCGTCGATCAGTCGCTGCAGCCCGCCGGAGGTCAGGCGTTCGCGGGAGAGGTCGTCGAGCCAGATCGAGACACCGGCGTCGGAGAGCTTCTGGGTGGGGGTGGTCATGTGTCTGTCAGTCCTCGTGCTCGGGGAAAGGTGGTCGGTCGGTGCGCGCCGCGGCTCAGCGGCCCACGGAGGCGGTGGCCCGCGCGGCGGTGAGGGACTCCTGGGCGGCGGCGGTGACGGACTCGGCGGTGATGCCGAACTCGCGGTAGAGGGTCTCGTAGTCGGCGGACTCCCCGAAGTGCTCCAGGGACACGGCCCGCCCGTGCTCGCCGAGCAGGTCCCGCCAGGACATCGCGATCCCGGCCTCCACCGACACGCGGGCCCTCACGGCCGCCGGGAGCACGGACTCGCGGTACTCGGCGTCCTGGGCGTCGAACCACTCCCGGCACGGCATGGACACCACGCGGGCGGCCACCCCCTGCGCCTTAAGCTGCTCGCGGGCTTCCACGGCCAGGGAGACCTCGGAGCCGGTGCCGATGAGGATCACGTCCGGGGTGCCCTCGGTGTCGGCCAGGACGTAGCCGCCGCGTGCCACGCCCTCGGCGGAGGCGAACTTCTCCCCGTCGGCCTCGGGGTGCAGGTCCGCCCGGGCGAAGGTGGGCACGTTCTGGCGGGTCAGGGCGATGCCAGCCGGGCCGTGCCGGTTCTCCAGCATCGTCCGCCACGCGATCGCGGTCTCGTTGGCGTCGGCCGGGCGCACCACGTCCAGGCCCGGGATCGCGCGCAGCGCCGAGAGCTGCTCCACGGGCTGGTGGGTGGGTCCGTCCTCGCCGAGGCCGATGGAGTCGTGGGTCCACACGTAGATCGAGGGGACCTTCATCAGCGCGCCCAGGCGCACGGCGGGGCGCTGGTAGTCGGAGAAGATCAGGAACGTCCCGGAGAACGCCCGGGTCTGGGAGGACATGGTGATGCCGTTGACGATGGCCGCCGCGGCGTGCTCGCGGATGCCGAAGTGCAGCACCCGCCCGTAGGGGTTGCCGGTCCACTTCGCGGTGGAGCGGGCCTCGGGGATGAAGGAGGGCGCGGACTCGATGGTGGTGTTGTTGGAGCCGGCCAGGTCGGCCGAGCCGCCCCACAGCTCGGGGAACGTGTCGGCGATCGCGTTGATCACCTTGCCGGAGGCCGAGCGGGTGGCCACGTCCTTGCCGGCCTCGAAGACGGGGAACGCGTCGGCGTAGTCCGCCGGCAGCTCCTCGGCGCGGATCCGGTCGTAGAGCTTCGCCCGCTCCGGGTTGGCCTCCCGCCAGGCCTGGAACTCCCGCTCCCACTCGTCGCGGACCTGCTTCATGCGGTCCTGGATGCCGCGGGTGTGGGCGATGACCTCGTCCTCCACCACGAAGGACTTCTCGGGGTCGAAGCCGAGGATCTCCTTGGTCGCCGCGACCTCGTCGGCGCCGAGCTTGGAGCCGTGGATGCCGCCGGTGTTCTGCTTCTTCGGCGCCGGGTACCCGATGATCGTGCGCAGGGCGATCAGGGAGGGCTTGGCGGTCTCGGCCTTCGCCGCGCGGATCGCGGCGTAGAGCTCCTCGACGTCCTCGACGTAGTCCCCGGTCTTCGTCCAGTCCACCCGGGTCACGTCCCAGCCGTAGGCCTCGTAGCGCTTCAGGACGTCCTCGGTGAACGCCACGTCCGTGTCGTCCTCGATGGAGATGTGGTTCTGGTCGTAGATCACCACGAGGTTGCCCAGCTCCTGCACCCCCGCCAGCGAGGACGCCTCGGAGGTCACGCCCTCCTGGAGGTCCCCGTCGGAGGCGATCACGTAGACCGTGTGGTCGAACGGGGAGGTCCCGGCGGGCGCCTCCGGGTCGAACAGGCCGCGGGTGTAGCGCTGGGCGTAGGCGAAGCCCACGGCCGAGGCCAGGCCCTGGCCCAGCGGGCCCGTGGTGATCTCCACCCCGGTGGTGTGCCGGTACTCCGGGTGCCCCGGGGTCTTCGAGCCCCAGGTCCGCAGGGACTCGATGTCGTCGAGCTCCATGCCGTAGCCGGACAGGAACAGCTGAAGGTACAGCGTCAGCGAGGTGTGCCCGGGGGAGAGGATGAAGCGGTCACGGCCGGTCCACCGGTCGTCGGTGGGGTCGTGGCGCATCACTTTCTGGAACAGCAGGTACGCCGCGGGGGCCAGGGACATCGCCGTGCCGGGGTGGCCGTTGCCCACCTTCTCCACCGCGTCCGCGGCCAGCACCCGCACCGTGTCCACGGCACGCCGGTCCTGCTCGGTCCAGGTCAGCTTCTGATCGAGTTCGGTCGCCAAGATTCGGTGCCCTTTCCATTGGGGTCCGCTGCCGTGCGCAGCGGGTGCCGGTCGTGGACCGGCGGTTTGGGTCCAGCTTAGGTCACCCGCATTTCGGGCGTGTGACCGACGGCACCGGTCCCCGGGGTCCCGGACGTCTTTCCCGTCATGTCCGGAGCGGGAACGGACGCCGCCACGCGCTATGCTGTATAGGACCTTCTTCCGCGCCCGCGACCACCGCGCCGACCGCTCCTGCGTGCCGGCGACGCACCGTCTCCGGGCCGACCTCGCGCACGGAGCCGGGGGAACACCACCGCAACCGGGAGCAATGATTCTGTGAACTCACTCGAGACGTCGGGACCCGCAGGACGAGCCGTCCTCGGCAACGGGCACACGGGTGATGCGGCGGCCCCCCGCAGCGAGGGACGGATGACGGCCTCCCGGAAGGTGCGGGCCTACGTGGCCCTCATGAAGCCGCGGATCATCGAGCTGCTGCTCGTGGCGACCGTGCCGACCATGATCTTCGCCCAGCAGGGCATGCCGAACCTCTGGCTCATCCTCAACACCCTCGTGGGCGGCACGCTTGCGGCGGGTGCGGCCGGCGCCTTCAACTGCTACATCGACCGGGATGAGGACCGGGTGATGAAGCGCACGGCCAAGCGCCCGCTGGTCACCGGCGAGGTCACCGACCGCGAGGCCCTCGTCTTCGCGTGGGTACTCACGGCCGTGTCGGTCGCCTGGCTCACGATTGGGGTCAACGTGCTCGCCGGCGCCCTGGGCGCGGCGGCCATCTTCCTCTACGCGGTCTTCTACTCGATCGTGCTCAAGCGCCGCACCGCCCAGAACATCGTCTGGGGCGGGGTCGCCGGGTGCATGCCGGTGCTGATCGGATGGGCCGCCGTGACGGGCGGCCTCGACTGGCCCGCGCTCGTGCTGTTCCTGTTCATCTTCCTGTGGACCCCGCCGCACTACTGGCCGCTGTCCATGAAGTACGCCGACGACTACTCCCGCGCCGGGGTCCCCATGCTGGGCGCCGTGGCCGGGGCCCGCACCGTGGGCAGCCAGGTGGTCCTCTACGCGTGGGCCACTGTGGTGTGCTCGCTGCTGCTCGTCCCCGTCGGCGGCGCCGGCTGGGTCTACGCCGTGACCGCCCTGGCCTCGGGCGCCTGGTTCGTGGGCCACAGCCACAAGCTGCACGCCCTCGCGGTGGCCGGCCGGCCCACGGACAAGCAGGCGATGCACGTCTTCCACGGCTCCATCGCGTACATCACCTTCGTGTTCCTCGCCCTGGCCGTCGACCCGTTCGTGGGCGGCCCCGTCCTCTGAGCTCGTCGGGGCCGGTGGGCCCCGCGGCGCCCGCGTCCGGCCGGGGGACCGGCCGGACCTAGGATGGTCGCATGCTCAGCATGACCTTCACCGGGCTCGTCGCCTACCCGATCACACCGTTCCAGCAGGGTGGCCGCCTGGACCTGGAGTCCTTCGGGCGCTACGTCGGCCGGCTGTCCCGATCGGGCGTGGACGCCCTGGTGGTCCTGGGCAGCTCGGGCAGCTTCGCGTACCTCTCCGGGGAGGAGCGGGCCGAGGTCGTGGGCGTCGCCGTGGAGGCCGCCCGCGGCTCCGGGGTGCCGGTGGGGGCGGGGATCTCCGCGATGACCACCCGCGAGGTCCTCGAGATGGCCTACGCCGCGGAGAACGGCGGGGCGGACGGGCTCGTGCTCAACCCGCTGTCCTACATCCCGCTCGTCTCCCAGGAGATCGCCGACCAGGTGGAGACGGTCTCGGCGGCCGTGTCCCTGCCGCTGTGCATCTACAACAACCCGACGACGACGGGCTTCACGTACCCGGTGGAGCTCGCCGCCGAGCTGTCCTGGCTGGAGAACGTCAGCGCGTTCAAGGACACCGCGGAATCTTCGGCGGACCTCGCCGCACGGCGGCACCGGTTCGCCGAGCTGGCGGAGCCGGGGACGGCCCACGGGGTCAGCGGGGAGCGGCTGCTCCACGAGGCGGCGCCGGACGCCGCGGCCTGGCACTCCGGGATCGCCGCGGTGCTCCCGCGCCAGTACGCCGCCTTCCGCGCCGCGGTCGTCTCGGGCGACGACCGCGCGGTGCGCACCTGGCAGGCGGCGCTGACCCCGCTGATGGAGATCCTGCGCCAGGAGCGGCCCCTGAGCTCCCTGTACGCCCTGGCGGAGGTGTGCGGCGTCAGCACGGCCCCGCCGCGGCGGCCGCTGCTGCCGATCCCCTCGGCCAGCCGGCAGCGCCTGGCCCAGGCCGTCGAGGAGCTGCTCGACGAGGCGCCCGACGAGCGGGCCTGAGGGCCTCAGCCGCGGGACGGGGCCTCGGCCGACTGCATCCGGTCGGTGCTGCGCAGCACCGGGGCCGGGGTGCGGGTGACCGCGAAGCCCTTCTCCACGGTGCGGGCCGTGGCCCAGATCAGCACCGCGGAGCCCACCAGGTGCAGGGCCACGGCGACGATCGGCACGCCGTTGAAGTACTGGTAGTAGCCGATGAGCGCCTGCAGGACCAGCGCGGCCAGGAGCACGTTGAGGCTCGAGGCCAGCGGCACGGGCCACCGGTGCCGGCGGGCGAGCACGAGGCCGAGGACCACGGCCACGACGATCAGGTACACGGGGACCGCGTGGGCGCGGGTGATGAGGTAGGCGTCGAACGCGTGCCGGGCGGTAGTGTCGTCCCCGGCGTGCGGGCCGGTGCCCGTGACCAGGGTGCCCAGGTAGAGGATCAGCGCGGTGAGCACCCCCAGGCTCACCATGAGCCCGCGGACGGTCCGCCGCTGCCCGTAGGCCTGACCGGGGCGCTCGGCGTCCCGCACGGCCGGCAGGGAGCGCCGCCGGGTGCGGTTGACCAGCACCGTGGCCAGGGCGATCATCGCCCCGGAGATGAGGTAGTGGATGCCCACGATCCACGGGTTGAGCCCGGTGAGCACGGTGATCCCGCCGACCACGGCCTGCAGCGGGATGCCGAGACCCAGCAGCAGGGCGATCCGGAAGAGGTCGCGGTGCTCGTGGCGCAGCCGGAGCACGGCCAGGAACGTCAGCACCGCCACGGCGGCCAGGAGGAAGGTCAGCAGCCGGTTGCCGAACTCGATGAGGCCGTGCATGCCCATCTCGGGGGTGTTGGTCCAGGACTCGTCCGTGCACCGGGGCCAGGTGGGGCAGCCCAGGCCCGAGCCGGTCAGCCGGACGAGCCCGCCGGTGAGGATGAGCACGGAGTTCGCCAGCAGCGACGCGACGGCGAGCCACCGCACCCACGGGGTGATCCGGCTCGGCAGCAGTCCGCCGCCGTTCTCGCGGACGTCGACGTCGCTGGGGTCGCTGGCGCGGTTCATGAGTTCACTTCCGGACGGGGTCGGTGCGGTGGGGTCTCCGCGCCCAGTTTATCCGCCTCCGCGGCCCCCGGGTCCCGCCGGCCGGGACGGGCCCGCGGCCCCGGGTCCGCACCGGCGGCTCAGCTCCAGCGGAACCAGCGCACGGCCCCGGCCCAGGCGGCGGCGGCCCAGACGAGGAGCACCAGCACCGGCAGCGGCGTGGGCGCCCCGGTGAGGAACGTCTCGCGCAGGGCGGTGCCCAGTGCGCCGGAGGGGAGGACCTCCACCACCCAGGTGAGCCCCGCCGGCAGCGTGCTCGAGGGGAACAGGGTGCCGCCCACGGCGGCGAGCAGCACCCACACGAGGTTGGTGACGGCCAGAGTGGCCTCGGCGCGCACCGTCCCGGCGAGGAGCAGCCCCAGCCCGGTGAACGCCGCGGCGCCGAGCAGCAGCACCGGCACGGAGACGAGCACGACGGCCGCGTCCGGGCGCCAGCCGAGGGCCGTGCCGAGCGCGGCCACCAGCACGTACTGCACCACGAGCACCGCGACGATCGCGAGCAGCTTGCCGGCGATCAGCCCGCCGCGGCCCAGGGGAGTGGTGGAGAGGAAGCGCAGGACCCCGTAGCGGCGGTCGAAGCCGGTCTGGATGCCCTGCCCCGAGAAGGCGTTGGAGAGCACGCACAGCGCCAGCACGCCCGGCACGGCGACGTCCACGCGGGAGGCGCCGGCCGGGACGGCGGCGTCCAGCAGGTCGGTGAGAGTCAGGGCCACGAGGGCCATGAGCGGCAGGACGACCAGCAGCAGCAGCTGCTCGCCGTTGCGCAGCACGGCCCGCGTCTCGTAGCGGGCCTGGGCGGCCACCCGGCGCGCCAGGGAGGCCGGCTCCGGGCGAGGGGCGGTGGCGGTGGGCAGGGCGGGGGCGGTCATCGGATCTCCCGTCCGGAGATGTCGAGGAAGACGTCCTCGAGGGTGCGCGGCTGGAGGGACAGGGACTCGGGCAGCGCGCCGGTCGCGGTGAACCACCGGGTCACGGTCTCGAGCATCGGGGGCGTGAGGGCGCCGGTGAGGGTCACGGTGCGGTCGGCGCGGTTCGCCCGGACGCCCTCGAACCCGGGGCCGTCCCACGGGAACGGCCCCGCGCGCAGCTGCTCCGGGGCGAGCGTCAGCACGAGCACGGCGGGGGCGTCGGCGCCGGGGGCCACCAGCTCCGCCACGGACCCCTGGGCCATGACCCGGCCGTGGTCCACGATGTAGACCTGGTCGGCGAGGCGCTGGGCGTCGTCGAGCAGGTGCGTGGTGAGGATGATGCACACCCCCTCCCGGCGCAGCTGCTGGACGAGGTCGAAGACGATGTTGCGGGACTGCGGGTCCATCCCGGCCGAGGGCTCGTCGAGGAAGAGCACCTCCGGATTGCCCGCGAGGGCCGCCGCCAGGGCCACGCGCTGGCGCTGGCCGCCGGAGAGCCGGCGGACCACGGTGCGGTCGAAGCTGCTGATGCCGAGCCGCTCCACGAGCTCGTCCATGTCCCGGGGGCCGCGGTAGAGGGAGGCCACGTGCCGGAGCAGCTCCAGCGGGCGCACCGCCTGGGGGAGCCCGCCGTCCTGGAGCATCACGCCCACGCGGGCGCGCAGCGCCGGGCTGGCCCGCCACGGGTCCTGCCCCAGCAGCCGGACGGTGCCGCCCGTGGGCCGCTGCAGGCCCTGGGCGCACTCCAGGGTGGTCGTCTTGCCCGCCCCGTTGGGGCCCAGCAGCGCCGTGATCTCGCCGTGCCGCGCGGTGAGGGACAGGCCGTCGACGGCGTGCACCACGTCGGCGCGCACCGCGCCCGGTCCGGCCGGGCGGCGGGAGCGGCGCCGGCGGACCGGGAACTCCTTCACGAGGCGCTCGATCGAGAGTGCGGGCGAGGACGCGGGGGGACTCTGGGCGGGCACCGGACCAGTGTAGTGCGGGCGCGCCCGCGGCCCGGCCCCCTTGGCCCCACCGCGTCCGGGGGTTATTATGAGTAAGTCGTAATTCTTGGGTGGGGCCCGGTAAGGCTCCACTTACTGGTCAGACCGGAATGAATTACGACATACTCCGGTTGTGTATTAGAAGCGCCCTTGCGGGTCGCGCGATGCACCACGAGAGCCTCCACCCCCGACCAGGAAGCGAACGGTTCACCCATGACTCAGACCACGGACGCCCGGAGCAGGTCCCGCTCCGGCCCGCGGGCGGAGCAGGAGGAGAACACCCGCTCGCGCGTGCTCGGCGCCGTCCTGGAGCACGGTCCCGTCTCCGCCGCGGACCTCGGCGAGATGCTCGAGCTGACCCCGGCCGCCGTGCGACGGCACCTGGACGCCCTCGAGCAGCAGCACTTCATCGAGGTCACCATGGTCCGCCGCCGCAGCGGGGGCGCCGGCCGCCCCGCGCGGCGCTACGTCGTGGCCCCCGAGGGCCACGCCAAGCTCGGCGACGACTACCTCGAGATCGCGACCGACGCGCTGGAGTCCATCCGCCGCATCGCCGGCCCGGACGCCGTGCACTCCTTCATCCAGGAGCGCGTGGACCGCCTGGAGGCCTCCTACCGCCCGGAGGTCGAGGCCGCCGGGGACGACGTCGCCGACCGCCTGCCCGTCCTGGTGCGGCTGCTCAGCCGCGACGGGTTCGCCGCCTCCACCAACGAGGTGGCCGTCGGCCGCGGCGAGTCCCGCACCATCGTCTCGGCGCAGCTGTGCCAGGGGCACTGCCCCGTGCGCGAGCTGGCCGCCCGCTACCCGCAGTTCTGCGAGCTGGAGACCGAGCTCATCGCCCGGCTGCTCGGCACCGACGTCCGCCGGCTCTCGACCCAGGCCGCCGGCGCGCACGTGTGCACCACGCACGTGCCCCTCACGCGGCCGGGACCCGCCGCGGCACCGACTTCCGTGGACCGCACCGCGGCCCACGCCACAGACCAGACAACAGAGGAAGGCCGTCATGACTGACCAGATCGCCAGCGGCAACGACACTGTCATCGCCGACATCCTGGAGAAGAACCCCGAGCTCGAGGGCATCGGCACCTACGAGTACGGCTGGGCCGACTCCGACGTGGCCGGCGCCTCCGCGCGCCGCGGTGTCGACGAGGACGTCGTCCGGGACATCTCCGCGAAGAAGAGTGAACCGCAGTGGATGACCGACCTGCGGCTGAAGGGCCTGAAGTTCTTCGACCGCAAGCCCATGCCCACGTGGGGCGCGGACCTGTCCGGGATCGACTTCGACAACATCAAGTACTTCGTGCGCTCCACGGAGAAGCAGGCCGCCACCTGGGAGGACCTGCCCGAGGACATCCGCAACACCTACGAGAAGCTGGGCATCCCCGAGGCCGAGCGCGGACGGCTCGTCTCCGGCGTGGCCGCCCAGTACGAGTCCGAGGTCGTCTACCACCAGATCCGCGAGGACCTGGAGGAGCAGGGCGTCATCTTCCTCGACACCGACACCGCGCTCAAGGAGCACCCGGAGCTCTTCGCGGAGTACTTCGGCACGGTCATCCCCGTGGGCGACAACAAGTTCGCGTCCCTGAACACGGCCGTGTGGTCCGGCGGCTCGTTCGTCTACGTCCCCAAGGGCGTGCACGTCGAGATCCCGCTGCAGGCCTACTTCCGGATCAACACGGAGAACATGGGCCAGTTCGAGCGGACGCTCATCATCGCGGACGAGGACTCCTACGTCCACTACATCGAGGGCTGCACCGCGCCGATCTACAAGACCGACTCGCTGCACTCCGCCGTCGTGGAGATCATCGTCAAGAAGAACGCCCGCGTGCGCTACACGACCATCCAGAACTGGTCGAACAACGTGTACAACCTCGTGACCAAGCGTGCGATCGCCCACGAGGGCGCCACCATGGAGTGGATCGACGGCAACATCGGCTCGAAGGTCACCCAGAAGTACCCGGCGGTCTACATGACCGGCGAGCACGCCCGCGGCGAGACCCTCTCGATCGCGTTCGCCGGCGAGGGGCAGCACCAGGACACCGGGTCCAAGATGGTTCACATCGCCCCGAACACGTCGTCGTCGATCGTGTCGAAGTCCGTGGCCCGCAACGGCGGCCGCGCCGCCTACCGCGGTCTCGTGCAGGTGCGCGAGGGCGCCCACGGCTCGAGGTCCAACGTGGTCTGCGACGCCCTGCTGGTGGACACGATCTCCCGCTCCGACACGTACCCGTACGTCGACATCCGCGAGGACGACGTCACCATGGGCCACGAGGCGACCGTCTCGCGCGTCTCCGAGGAGCAGCTGTTCTACCTCATGCAGCGCGGGATGGCCGAGGACGAGGCCATGGCGATGATCGTGCGCGGGTTCGTGGAGCCGATCGCCCGCGAGCTGCCCATGGAGTACGCGCTCGAACTCAACCGCCTCATCGAACTGCAGATGGAAGGATCCGTTGGCTGACATGTCCAAGCTGAACGAAACGATTCGCAACGCCACGGAGGCCGCCGCCTCCGCGGCCACCGCGGTGGCCGACAAGGCCGTCGGCGCGGCCAAGGACGCCTACGGCAACCTGGGCGAGAAGGTCGACGGGGTCCGCACCGGGGAGGGGCGCGTCGCCATCCCGGGCATGGACCTGGAGGGGGAGCGGCTGGCCCGCGACAAGGTCGAGAACGACACCCTGGTGCGGCACACCGCCCACGGCGACATCTCCGGCGTGCCCGACTCCTCCCGGGCCGGGCGGCGCACGTCCTACGACGTCGCCGACTTCCCGAAGCTCACCGGCCGGGAGGAGGACTTCCGGTTCACCCCGCTCAAGCGCCTCAAGGGGCTGCACGCCGACGCCCTGTCCGGCCCCGCGCCCGCGGTGACCGTGGACTCGGACGCCGTGCGCGTCGAGACCGTGGGCCGGGACGACGCCCGCATCGGCAGCGCCGGGATCCCCGAGGACCGCGTCTCCGCCAACGCGTGGAGCAGCGTCACCGAGGCCACGGTGCTCACCGTGCCGCAGGAGACCGAGGTCGCCGCGCCCGTGCTCGTCGACATCCACGGCTCGGACGCCACCCCGGCGGCCCAGCACCTCGTGATCGACGCCCAGCCCTTCTCTAAGGCCCTCGTGGTCCTGCGCCACCACGGCAGCGCCGTGCTCTCGCAGAACGTCGAGTTCCGGGTCGCCGACTCGGCGAACCTCACCGTGGTGACCCTCCAGGAGTGGGACGACGACGCCGTGCACGCCTCCTCCCAGCAGGCGCGCCTCGGGAAATCCGCGACCTTCAAGCACGTGCTCGTCAGCCTCGGCGGCGACCTCGTGCGGGTCACCCCGTCCACCCGCTTCGACGCCCCGGGCGGCTCCGTGGAGATGTACGGGCTGACCTTCGTGGACGCCGGCCAGCACCTGGAGTCCCGGCTGTTCGTGGACCACTCCCAGCCGCACTGCACCTCGCGGGTGACCTACAAGTCCGCGCTGCAGGGCGAGAACGCGCACGGCGTGTGGATCGGCGACGTCCTCATCCGCGCCACCGCGGAGGCCACCGACACCTACGAGCTCAACCGGAACCTGATCCTCAACGACGGCCCGCGGATGGACTCCGTGCCGAACTTGGAGATCGAGACCGGCCTCATCACCGGTGCGGGCCACGCCTCCACCACGGGCCAGCTGGACGACGAGCACCTGTACTACCTCATGTCCCGGGGCATCCCCGAGGACGAGGCGCGCCGGCTCGTGGTCCGCGGGTTCCTCTTCGAGATCATCCAGCAGATCGGTGTCCCGGACATCGAGGAGCGGCTGCGCGGGTCCGTCCAGGACGAGCTCGCCTCCGCGAACTACTGATCCGCCGCGCCCGCACGCACCCTTCCGACCCCAGACTTTTTCGACCACAGGAGAACCATCCATGGCAACTCTCGAGATCAAGGACCTGCACGCGTCCGTCGTGCTCGACGACGAGACCACCAAGCCGATCCTCAAGGGCGTGAACCTGACCATCACCTCCGGTGAGGTGCACGCGATCATGGGCCCCAACGGCTCCGGCAAGTCCACGCTGGCCTCCACCATCGCCGGGCACCCCAAATACGTCGTCGACTCCGGCGAGGTCCTCCTCGACGGCCAGAACGTCCTGGAGATGTCCGTGGACGAGCGCGCCCGCGCCGGGCTCTTCCTGGCCATGCAGTACCCGGTGGAGATCCCCGGCGTGACGACCTCCAACTTCCTGCGCACGGCCAAGACCGCGATCGACGGCGAGGCCCCCTCGCTGCGCACGTGGACCAAGGACGTCAAGGCCGCCATGGAGCAGCTGAAGATCAGCCCCGACATGATCCAGCGCAACGTCAACGAGGGCTTCTCCGGCGGCGAGAAGAAGCGCCACGAGATCCTCCAGCTCGAGCTGCTCAAGCCGAAGATCGCCCTGCTGGACGAGACCGACTCCGGGCTCGACGTGGATGCGCTCAAGGTCGTCTCCGAGGGCGTCAACCGCGCCCTGGAGACCAACGACATGGGCGTCATGCTCATCACCCACTACACCCGCATCCTGCGCTACATCAAGCCGCAGTTCGTGCACGTGTTCCACGACGGCCGCGTGGTCGACGAGGGCGGTCCCGAGCTCGCCGACCGGCTCGAGAACGAGGGCTACGACCGCTACCTGGCCCCGGCCAAGTAAGCGGTCCCGACCCCACCAGCTTTCGAAAGGAGGCCAGCGATGGCCGACACCCCCGCTGAGACCACCGCCGACCCCGCGACCGCGGGCCGGCCCTCCGCCGAGGAGGTCGAGGAGGCGCTCAAGAACGTCATCGACCCCGAGCTCGGCGTCAACATCGTGGACCTGGGCCTGCTCTACGGCTCCAAGTGGGCCGAGGACGGCGCCCTGGTGCTCGACATGACCCTGACCACGGCCGCGTGCCCGCTGCAGGACGTCATCGAGGAGCAGTGCGCGCAGAACCTCGACCCCATGGTGGACGAGTGGCGCGTCAACTGGGTCTGGATGCCGCCGTGGGGTCCCGACCGGATCACCGAGGACGGCCGCGACCAGATGCGGGCCCTGGGCTTCAACATCTGAGTCCTCCTCCGCACCGACACCGCCCCGCCCACCTCGCACGAGGTGGGCGGGGCGGTGTCGTCGTGCCGCGCCCCGCTCGCTAAGTAACCTTGTGAATTGTGGGTGCGCCGCCGCCGCGCGCTCCTACACTGCCGTCATGGGCCAGACCTTGCTGTTCGGGATCGTCGCCTCGAGCGCGCTCGTCATCGGGGCGCTGGTCGGCGTGCGCTTCGAGCTCCCCAAGCGGCTGCTCGCCATCCTGCTGTCCTTCGCCGCGGGCGCGCTCATCACCGCGCTGGCCTTCGAGCTGTTCGAGGACGCCTACGAGCGGGGCGGGCTCTGGCTCGCGGTCATCGGTCTCTTCGCCGGCGCCGTGGTCTTCACCGCGCTCAGCGCCCTCCTGGACCGCTGGGCGCAGCCAGGACCGGCCGCCGAGGACGCGGAGCAGCAGCAGGGCAGCGTCAAGCTGGACACCGACGCCGCCGCGGACGAGAAGGCGCCGACGGCCGCCTCCACCGGCGGCGCCGCGGGGCTGGCGCTGCTGGCCGCCGTCACCCTGGACGGCGTGCCGGAGAACGTGGCGCTGGGCGTCTCGCTCACCGAGGGAACGGGCGGGCTGGCCCTGCTCGCGGCGATCTTCGTGTCCAACCTGCCCGAGTCCCTGGTCGGGGCGGCGTCCATGCGGGAGCAGGGCATGCCCCGCGGCAAGGCCGTCCTGCTCTGGACGGTCTGTGCCGTGCTCCTGGTGGTGGCCGTGCTGATCGGCGCCGGTCCGCTGGCCGGCAGCGACCCTGAGACGATCTCCCTGCCGCTCGCCTTCGCCGCCGGCGCGGTGATCGCCTCCCTGGCCGACACCCTGATGCCGGAGGCCTACGAGCACGGCGGCCCGGCGGTGGCCCTGAGCACGGCGGCGGGCTTCGCGCTGTCCTTCGCCCTGTCCCTGGCCTGAGCCCGCTCCGCGCTCCCCGAGGGCGCCCAGCCGCGCGTCCCGTGCTCCGCTCGGGCCCGGTCCGTGGCAGAGTCGACGCGTGAACACCGACGAGAAGCGCATCGCCCTGCTCATCGACGCCGACAACGCACCGGCGGCCAAGATCGACGTGGTCCTCGCCGAGGTGGCCCGCCACGGCGCCGCGAACGTCCGGCGCGCCTACGGCAACTGGAAGAGCCCGCACCTGCAGCAGTGGGAGGCGGTGCTGCACGCGTACGCGATCCGGCCGATCCAGCAGTTCGCCTACAGCACCGGCAAGAACGCCTCGGACATGGCCATGGTGATCGACGCCATGGACCTCCTCTACGCCGGATCGGTCGACGGCTTCGCGATCGTCTCCAGCGACGCCGACTTCACCCCGCTGGTGATGCGGATCCTCACCGACGGGCACAAGGTCTACGGCTTCGGCCAGCGGCAGACGCCGGAGCCGTTCATCAACGCCTGCTCGCAGTTCACCTACGTGGAGAGCCTGGGGGAGCCCGCCGAGGAGAAGCCCGGCGAGGCGCCGGCGGCCGCGCCGCAGCAGGCGCTGCGCGGTGACGCGCGGCTGGTCAGGATGCTGCGGAGCGCGGTGGACGCCGCCAGCGGCGACGACGGGTGGGCCCATCTGGGCGCCGTCGGCCAGCAAATCGGCAACCAGGCGTCCTTCGACTCCCGCAACTACGGGTACCGCAAGCTCAGCGACCTCATCGAGGCCACCGGTCTCTTCGACGTCCGCCGGCAGAACCCGGGCGTCCAGGTGCGGGACAGCCGCCGCCGCTGACCTGTGCGCGCCCGGGGTGGTCAGAGGGCCGGCGGGGCGTTCAGGTCGCGGGCGCTGAAGGTGTCGCAGGCGTTGATGTCGCCGGTCCGGTAGCCCGCGTAGAACCACAGCTGCCGCTGAGCGGAGGCGCCGTGGGTGAAGTTCTCGGGGCTGACCCGGCCCTGGGTGGTCTCCTGGATCCGGTCGTCGCCGATCACGGAGGCGGCGTCGAGGGCCTGGTCGAGCTCCTCCTGGGAGATGTCGCCCAGGTCCACGGCCCCGGACGTGTCCCCGGCGGCGGCGCCGGCCCACAGCCCGGCCAGGCAGTCGGCCTGCAGCTCCACGCGCACGGCGCCGGACTCGGGGCCCTGCGGGTCCTGCTGGGCGTAGCCGAGGGTGCCGATCTGGTTCTGGATGTGGTGGCCGAACTCGTGGGCGAGCACGTACTCCTCGGCCAGCGGGCCGCCGTCGGCGCCGAACTGGGTCTGCAGCTCGTCGAAGAACGCGATGTCGAGGTAGGCGGTCTCGTCCGCGGGGCAGTAGAACGGGCCCACGGCCGACGACGCCGCGCCGCACCCGGTGTTGGTCTGGCCCTCGAACAGCTCCACGCCGGGCATCACGTACTGCTCGCCCGTGGCCTGCGGCAGGTAGTCCTCCCAGAACTGGTCGAGGCTCTGCGCCGTGGCGATCATCCGGCAGTCGGTGTACCGGTTGGCGTCCTCACCGGTCCGGCACCGCTCCGCCCGCTCCTGCTCCACGGAGGTCTGCGACCCGGTGTCCTGGCCGCCCCCGCCGGTGATCGCGTCGATGCCGTCCTGGCCGAAGAGCAGCCCCACGACGAGCAGCAGCAGTCCGCCGCCCAGTCCACCGCCCACGGCGATCCCGCGTCCCCGCCCGCCGCCGCTGCCGACGCGCGAGGCGTCCAGCTGGGAGTTGTTGTCGAAACTCATGGCTGAAGTGTAAGTCGTCTGATGGTGGCGCCGGTGCCGGCGCTCAATCGAAGCCGCGGGCGGCGAGGGCTTCACCGGTCCGCTGGGCGTAGGCGACGGCGGAGATCACCGCCGGGGTCACCAGCCGCACGGGGTTCGGGCGCAGCCCACGCGCGCGCACGGCGTCCCGGAGCTCGCCCACGGCGCCCACGATGAAGGGGATCGAGCGCAGCATCAGGGAGATCGCCAGGCCGATGCGCTCGGGGTCCGCCCCGACCAGCCGCACGGGCGAGCACAGCCACACGACGCCGTCGAGCAGCTCCGGCAGGGGCGTGGTGTGCATCAGGACCCGGGTGAGCACGAGGAGGACGAGGATCGTCAGCACCACGTCGGCGGCCTGCGCCGGCCCCGAGGTCAGGACGTGGTAGACGGCCAGCAGGACCAGCACAGGCAGGGCGGGGGCGAGCCCCCGCCACCACTCGAGGGCGCCGATGCCCGCGGCGGAGCCCGCGACCAGCAGGAGCAGGGTCAGCACGGTCGGCACCGGCCACGAGGGCGAGAGCACCACGGCCAGGGTCACGACGACGATGCCGAGCCCCTTGACCCGGAGCGGGGCGCGGTGCAGGAGGCCGGTGCCGGGGGAGTAGCTGCCGAAGAGGTCCGGGCCCCGGCTCACGGGCGCACCTCCCCGGGGAAGCCGTGCGCGCACCACCGCTCGTAGGCGGGAACGACCTCCTCGGGCGAACCGTCCGCGACCAGGGCGCCCTCGTGCAGGACCAGGACGCGCGGGGCGGTCGCGGCCAGGCCGAGGTCGTGCGTGGAGATCAGCAGCTGGTGCGGGAGCCCGTCGAGCAGCCCCATGAGCCGCCCCCGGTTGCGCAGGTCGAGAAGGGTGGTGGGCTCGTCGAGGACGAGCACCTCGGGCTCCACGGCCAGCACCGCCGCGAACGCCGCCAGCTGGCGCTCCCCGCCGGAGAGGTCGTAGATGCTGTGCTCGGCCCGGTGGCCGATGCCCGCGCGCCCGAGCAGCTCGAGGGCGGCGGTCCGTCGTCGGGCGCGGGGCACGCCGGCCCCGCGCAGGGACAGCTCGACGTCCTCGACCGGGGTCGGCATCACCAGCTGGGAGAGGGGGTCGGTGAACACGAAGCCCACCCGCCGCCGGGCCGCGCGCACGTCCCGGGCCACGTCCGTGCCGTGCACCGTGACCGTGCCCGAGGACGGGCGGACGAGGCCGTTGAACAGCCGCAGGAGCGTGGACTTCCCGGATCCGTTGAGCCCGAGCACGGCCACCCGCCGCTCGTCCAGGCTCACGTCGAGGTCGCGCAGCAGGGTCAGCTCACCCGAGGCGGTGGGCACCGTGACGGTCACGCGGGAGCACACGAGGGCCGCGGCCCCGGGGGTTCCGGGCACGGTTCAGCGCGTGCCCGCGATCCGGGGGAACGCCTTGTGCACGCCCACGGCGATGACCGCGGCGAGCACCACCTTGAGCAGGTCGCCGGGCCAGAACACGAGGTCGGCGAGGAACGCGTCCTGGAAGGGCAGGCGCGCGTTGACCACCAGGCCGAGGATGCCGCCGACCCGGATCACCACGAACCCGGCCAGGGCCGCGGCCACCAGCCGCAGGGTGTAGGTGCCGGTGCGCTCGTAGCGGGCGTTGGTGGCGCCGCCGTCGTTGGCCCGGCGGGCCGGGATCAGCCACTGGGCCACGTAGCCGGCCGCGGCCGCGGCGAACGGGAAGGCCAGAATGTAGCCCGCCGAGGGCCCGGCGAGCACGCCGAATCCGCCGCGGAAGCCCGCGAACACCGGCACGCCGATCAGGCCCACCAGGACGTACAGCGCCACGGCCAGGAGACCGCGGGTGCCGCCGAGGACCAGACCGGTCAGGAACACGGCGAGGGTCTGCAGGGTCAGCGGCACCCCCGCCGCGCCCAGGGGGATCCCGGGGAGCACGGACAGGGCGGCCGTGAGGGCGGCGAACACGGCGACGTTCGCGAGGTCCTCGGCGGTGATGGCGCGGCGGCGCTCGACGTTGGTCATGGCACCCAGACTAGGGCTTGCGGGCCCCCGCGGCGGAACCGGTGTCCTCGTCCTGGGCGGGCGCCGCGCCGTCGGCGTCGTCGCGCTGCCGGACGGCGTCGCGCTCCGTGGCCCCGAAGCGCCCGCCCAGCGCCTGCTGGTAGCGCATCCGCTGGTACTTCCAGCGCTCGGCCATGGTGGCCTTGGCCTCGACGCGGTCCTTCTGGTTCACCGGGTCCGGGCCGAGCACCGGGTCGTCGCCGACCTGGTAGCGGTTGGACCAGACCTGGATGACGGCCCACGCCACGGCGGTGTACGGGACGGCCAGGATGGCGCCGAAGATGCCGCCGACCAGCGTGCCGACGGTCAGGGCGAGCAGCACCATGAGCGCGTGCAGGCTCAGAGTGCGGCCCATGATGATCGGCTGCAGGATGTTGCCCTCGATCTGGTTGACGATCACGACGACGACCACCACGGCCAGCGCCACGCCGACCCCGTTGGTGACCAGGGCCACGAGCGCGGCGATGATGCCCGCGACGGTCGCCCCGACCACCGGGATGAAGGCGGTGACGAACACGATCACGGCCAGCGGGACGGCCAGGGGCACGCCGAGGACCACCAGCGCCACCCCGATGAGCACGGCGTCCACCGCCGCCACGAAGGCCGTTCCTCGGACGTAGCCGCCGAGCACCTGCGCGCTGCGGTCCACGGACTCCGCGAGCTTGGCGCGGCGCTCGCCGCGGAACCAGCGCAGCGTGAAGTTCCACATCCTCTCGCCGTCCTTGAGGCAGAAGAAGAGCACGACGATCATCAGCACCAGCCCGGTCACGAACTCCGTGGCCGCGCCCAGGCCGCTGAGGGCGCCGCCCGCGAAGGAGCCGCTGGTGACGAAGTCCCCGGCCTGCTGGACGGCGGAGTCGATGGCAGCCGTGTCGACGGGGATCGGCCCGGACTGCACGAGGCGCTGCAGCTCGTTCCAGCCCTCCTGCGCCGAGGCCCTGAGCGTGTCCCACTCGCTGCGCACGGCGAAGACGATGCCGGTGAGCACGCCGCCGACCAGGGCCAGGATGCCGAGGAAGGCGGCGAGGGTGGCCAGCAGGTTGGACCACCCCCTGCGCTCGAGCCACTTCACGGCCGGGCCCACGGCGGAGGCGAGGATGAGCGCCACGAGCACGGCGATCAGCACGACCTTGACCTGCAGCAGGACCCAGAGCACCCCGACCACCACGGCGGCGACGAGCAGGGTCTGGGCGGCGCGGGAACCGGCCCGGCCGAGGGAGTCCGCCCAGGGGCCGACCGCAGGGGCCAGCGCCTGGGTGGCCTCCTCGAAGCCGGCGGGCTCGACCCCGGAGCCCATGGCGGGGGCCGCGCTGGTGCCGGGGTCGGCCTGACCGCCGAGGACGCGCTCGGCGTGCAGCGGCGCGGCACTCGATCCTCCGGACGACGTGCTGTGCTGCTCGGGGCGGGGGGGATTTCCCATGCGGGCGCTCCTCGGGGCGTGGGTGGCGAAGGGAAGACGGGCACCGCGGAAGGGACGACGGCGATCGAGCCAACACTAAGGCGACTGTTGGAGGGCTGTCCAACGGTGCCCGCGCGCGGGCCGGAGGGCTCACCGGGGGTCGTCGACGACGAAGACCGCGGTGAGCACGTGCCGGCGCCGCACGACCACGTCCTGCATCAGCGCGGGAGCCTCGTCGAAGGGCACGACGTCACTGATCAGGTGCTCGCGGATCTCGCCGCCGTGGGCAGCCAGCAGACGGATGGTCTCCGCGGACAGCCGCTGCCGGTCCCAGGTGTGGGCGAGACCGCGGGGGACCCGGCCGATCTGTGCGCAGCGCAGGCTCAGCCCGTTGTGGTGGAACTCCTCGCCCAGCCGCACCGCGTCCGCGCCCGCGGTGTAGAACGCCAGGTCGATGACGCTGCCCTGCGGCCGGACCGCGCGCAGCGCCGCGTGCAGGGCCTCGGGCTTGCCGCGGCACTGGAACACGAGGTCCGCGCCGTGGTCGCCCGGCCCGTGCCGCCAGCGGGTCTTGAGCACCCGGCCGGGGTCGTCGGCGAGGTCCAGCGGGAAGAAGCCCAGCCGCTCGGCGAGCGCCCGCCGTCGAGGGTCGGCGTCGGCGACGGCGACCTCGCGCGCGCCGAGGGCGCGGGCGAACAGGGCCGTCATGAGACCCACCGGGCCCGCGCCCGTGACCAGCACGAGCCGCCCGGTGACCCCGTCGCCGAGCCCGCGGACCGGTCCCGCGTCCGCCGCGGCGTGCAGCAGCCCGTTGGCGCAGATGGGGCCGAAGTGGGCGACGAACACGCCGAGCAGGGGGTCCAGTGCCTCCGGCAGCGGCACCAGGTGCTCGGTGAGCGGGTCGGCGACATGGGCGGTGGCGTGGCCGTAGGCCGTGGCGAGCACGTCGCCGGCCCGGAACGCCGGCGTGCGGGAGCGCGCCACCCGGGCGACCTCCATGTAGCCCAGGCGGCGCACCGGGTAGCCCTGCTCCGCGGCACCGGGCCGGAACAGCCCGAGCTCGGTGTCGTGCCGGGAGTGCAGCCCCGGGTGGTCGCCCTTGACGAAGGCCAGCTCCGTGCCCGCGGACAGCCCCGTAGCGAGGGTCTCCAGCAGCACGCCGCCGTCCGGGACCGGGGGAAGCTCCTCCTCCACGATCTCGATCCGGTGCCGGGCGGGGACGACGAGGTTGCGGCGGGCACTCACGGCTCACCCGCCGGTCCCACGCGGTCCGGGTCCGCCAGGGCGACGGGCCGCCCGGTGCGCGCCGAGTCGGCGATCGCGCACGCGAGCCGGTGGGTGCGCAGCGCCTCTCCGTAGGGTGCGCGGGTGGACTCGCGCTCGCCGCGCACCGCTTCGAGGAACTCCCGGTCGACGGTCACCCTCGGGTCCTCGGCGGGGGTGTGCTCGGAGCGGTCCCGCGCGCCGTAGGCGGTGAGGCCCTGCTCCGAGAGCTCCAGGTAGAGCCCGCGGCTCACGGTGTGCAGGGCGGCGCGGTGCTTGACCGCGAGCGCCGACGTCGCGGCGAGCGTGGCGACGGCCCCGGAGCGGAAGCGCACGGTCGCGGCGGTGGCGTCGTCGACGTCGCCGTAGTCCTGCGGGGCCCCGTCCGGGGCCCTGCGGATCCCGGCGGCGTACACCTCGACGGCCTCGCCCAGCAGGAAGCGGGCGGTGTCCAGCACGTGGGTGAGCTGCTCCACGACCTGGCCGCCCGAGCGGTCCGTCCGCCCCCACCACGGCACGGGCGGGCGCTTGTCCAGCCAGTAGCCGTTGGCCAGCAGCGGGGGCGCGTCGGCGAGGAGCTCCCGGGCCAGCACGGCGGTGTCGAGGCAGCGCCAGTGGTAGCCGGTGCCCGTGACCACCCCGCTCTCCTCGACCCGGGCGCCGATCTGCTCGGCGACGTCCAGGCCCAGTCCCACGGGCTTCTCCACGAACAGCGCCTTGCCGCGCTCCAGCGCGGCGAGCTCGGCGGGCCCGTGGGCGAACGGCGGCACGCAGACGTAGACGGCGTCGGCCTCCACGGCGTCGAGGGCCTGCACGGGGTCGCCGAACGCGGGGACGTCCAGTTCAGCCGCCAGGGCGGTGGCGGCGGGCAGGTGCGCGTCCGTCACCCCGACCACGCGCGCCCCGCCGAGTCCGTGCAGCACGTCGACGTGGCGACGGGCCACGGATCCCGCCCCGACCAGGGTGATGCGCAGCGTCATGTCGGGTTCTCCTCCAGGAGCCGGTGGTACAGGTCCAGGTAGCGCCGGGCCATGCCCGCCGGCGTCCACTGCTCGGCGGCGTCCCGGCAGGTCTGCGGGTCGATGCTGTCCAGGTCCCGCAGGTGCTCGACCAGGTCGTCCTCCGCCGCGGCCAGGAACCCGGTGCGGCCGTGCTCCACCAGGGAGGGCAGCACTCCCAGGGGGGTCCCGACGACGGGCACCCCCCGGGACAGCGCCTCGACGACACCGGTGGCCCCCGGTTCGGCCCAGCGGTTGGGCGTCAGCAGGGCGCGGGCCGAGCACAGCAGCAGCTCCTTGCGCTCGCCCGCCACCCCGCCCACCCAGGTCACCGACGTCCCGTCGACCAGGGGCCGGACCGCCTCGAGCCAGTACCGGACGTCGGGGTGGGAGCGCAGCGCCTCGTCGCCCTCGGCGAGGCGCCGCTCCAGCTCCTCGGGGTCGTCGATGCCGGCCACGGGCCCGGCCAGCACCAGCGGGATCCCCGCCCGCCGGCAGACGCGGGCGGCGGTGTCCTGGCCCTTGTCGGCGGTGATCCGGGCCAGCAGCAGGGCGTGCTCGCCCCGGGGCGCGTCCACGGGCAGCCCCGGGGGCGCGGCCAGCGGGACCACGCCCAGCGTCTGCCGCCGCAGGTTGGCCGGCGCCCGCTCGAGCTGGGACGCGGAGACCGCCGCGAACCGGACCCGGCCCCGTCCGTCGAACGCCGAGTAGAACTCGGGGTGCTTGCGCAGGTCCCAGTGCAGGGTCTGCAGCACCGGTGGGGCCGCCGTGCCCATCGCGCCCAGCACGGACGGTCCCACGACCTCCAGGTGGTCGTGCACGAGGTCCCACCGCCGCGGTCCCCGCAGGGCGTCCACGACGCCCTGCATGTGCGCGTGGGCGATGCCCGAGACCCGGTTGTAGGGCATCGCGATGGAGCGGAACGCGGGCCCGGGCAGGGGGCGCAGGTGGTCGTCGGCCTCGAGCGTGCTGGGGCCCACCGTGGCGAGGGTGACGTGCACGCCGGCGCGCCGGAGCTCCGGCACCAGGGTGGCTACCACCGTCTCGATCCCGCCGTAGCCGGACGGGGGCACGGGCAGCCAGGGGCCCGCGTTGACGAGCACCCGCAGCGCGCTCATGCGACGCGGCCGGCCGGCTGCGTCCGGTACTCGGGCACCTGCGCCATGGGCGGGCGCTCGCGGACGCTGACGTCGTGGACCTCGGCGAGGAATCGCTCCCCGTGGCGCAGGAACTGCGTGAGGCGCCCGCTCTCGTCGGCGACGGGGGAGTCGCAGCGCAGCCGCGCCTGGACCGTCAGCTGGATCTGGGCGGCCATGCGGGCCAGGGCCGCGTCGGAGGAGTTCCGGTGGGACCGGACACCCAGGTCCACCTGCGCCATCGCGTCCAGGCCCACGGCCTCCAGCACGTCGATGAGCATCGCGATCTCCACCCCGTACCCGGAGACGAACGGCACCCGTTCGAGCAGGCTCCGGCGTCCCGCGTACTCCCCGGCCAGTGGCTGGACCAGTCCCGCCAGCTGCGGCCAGAACAGGTTCAGCAGCGGGCGGGCCACGAGCTCGGTGACGCGCCCACCGCCCGCCGGCATCACCGTGGCGCCGTCGTGCAGCGGGCGGTCGTAGCAGCTCTTGACGAACTGCACCCCCGGCTCGGTCAGCAGCGGCCCCAGCAGCCCCACGGCGAACTGCGGGTCGAACTCCCGCAGGTCCGAGTCCACGAACGCGAGCACGTCCCCGGTGGTCACGGCCAGGGACTTCCACAGCGCCTCGCCCTTGCCGGGGACGTTGCCGTGGGCGGGCAGGATGTCGGCCTGCCGGTGGACCCGGGCCCCGGCCACCGCGGCGACCGCGCCCGTGCCGTCCGTCGAGTCGGAGTCGATGACGACGAGCTCGTCGATCAGCGCCACGTCCTCCATGAGCGTGCGCCGCAGCGCGGTGACGATCGCGCCCACGGTCTCGGCCTCGTTGCGGGCCGGGAGCACCACGCTGACCGTGCTGCCGCGCTTCCGGCGGCAGAGCTGCTCCGCGGACCACTGACGGCCGTGGTAGCTGCGGGTGGTGAACCACTGCTGGACGTCCTGTCGCATGCTGCCCGCTTCCGACGATGAGAAATACTGGAAGGAGACTGACCAGTTGACGTCGGACACTACCCAGCGACGGCCCCACCGAGAAGAGCCCGCCCGGAGCCGGGCGATTGTGTCGGGCCTCCGGGCCCGGGCCGTGGAGAAGGTGCCCGTCCGTCACGTGAGCAAGAACGCGGACCCGGCCCCCTGCACGGGGTGCCGCCGCCGAACAGGGACCGGTAGAATGGACAGGTTGCCCGGTCAGGGCACCCGCTCCTCACCACTCCCTCCCGAAAGGTCTCCTCCGTGATCACTGTCCAGAACCTCGAACTGCGTGCCGGTGCGCGGCTGCTCATGGACGAGGTCAACTTCCGGGTGGACAAGGGGGACAAGATCGGTCTGGTCGGGCGCAACGGCGCCGGCAAGACCACGATGACCAAGGTCCTCGCCGGGGAGACCCTGCCCGCGGGCGGGACGGTCACGCGCACCGGGGCCATCGGCTACCTCCCGCAGGACCCCAAGGTCGAGGACATGGAGCAGCTGGCCCGGGACCGCATCCTCTCCGCCCGCAACCTCGCGGGCGTCGTCGCCCGCCTGCGCCAGGCGGAGCAGGACATGGCCTCCGAGGAGGACGCCGTGCGCAACAAGGCCATGCGCGGCTACGACCGGCTCGAGTCGGAGTTCCTCGCCGGCGGCGGCTACGCCGCGGAGTCCGAGGCCGCGACGATCACGTCCAACCTGGACCTGCCCGAGCGGATCCTCGACCAGCCGCTGCGCACTCTCTCCGGTGGGCAGCGCCGTCGCGTGGAGCTGGCCCGCATCCTGTTCTCGGACGCCGACATCATGCTCCTCGACGAGCCCACCAACCACCTGGACGCCGACTCCGTGGTGTGGCTGCGGGACTTCCTGAAGAACTTCCAGGGCGGGCTGCTGGTGATCAGCCACGACGTGGAGCTGATGGAGATGGTGGTCAACAAGGTCCTGTACCTGGACGCCAACCGCTGCGTCATCGACCTGTACAACATGGGCTGGAAGAACTACCTGCTGCAGCGCGAGCAGGACGCCCACCGCCGCAAGCGCGAGTACGCCAACGCGGAGAAGAAGGCCACCGCGCTGATGGACCAGGCCAACAAGATGCGCGCCAAGGCCAGCAAGGCCGTGGCCGCCCAGCAGATGATCAAGCGCGCCGAGCGGCTCATGAACGGCCTTGAGGGCGAGCGCCAGGCGGACAAGGTCGCGAACATCCGCTTCCCGAAGCCCGCCGACTGCGGCAAGACCCCGCTGACGGCCCGGGACCTGTCCAAGTCCTACGGCTCGCTCGAGATCTTCAACGACGTGGACCTGGCCATCGACCGGGGCTCCCGGGTGGTCATCCTCGGGTTCAACGGCGCCGGCAAGACCACGCTGCTGCGGATGCTGGCGGGCGAGGCCCAGCCGGACACCGGTGAGGTGGTTCCGGGGCACGGCCTCAAGCTCGGCTACTTCGCCCAGGAGCACGACACCCTGGACCCGGACCGGACGGTGCTGGAGAACATGCGCTCCGCGGCCCCGGACCTCGCCGACACGGAGGTCCGCAACGTCCTGGGCTCGTTCCTGTTCCAGGGCGACGACGTGTCCAAGCCGGCCGGGGTGCTCTCCGGCGGCGAGAAGACCCGCCTGGCGCTGGCGACCCTCGTGGCCTCCTCCGCCAACGTGCTGCTGCTCGACGAGCCGACCAACAACCTGGACCCGGCCTCCCGCCGGGAGATCCTCAACGCGCTGCGCACCTACGAGGGCGCGGTCGTGCTCGTCTCCCACGACGAGGGCGCGGTCGAGGCGCTGGACCCCGAGCGCGTGGTGATCCTGCCCGACGGCACCGAGGACCTGTGGAGCCAGGAGTACCAGGACCTCATCTCCCTTGCCTGACGGCGGGCGCCCCTCCCGGCCTCAGTCGCGGGCGGCGGAGGTGTGCTCGCGCTCCAGGGCGTCCAGCATCGCGTCCTCCTCGTCCTCCCACGTGGGGCCGGAGCGCCGGCGCTGCGGCCGGGGCCGCATGAGCGACCTGAGGTGGGCCGGCATGTCGTCGGCCATCTCGAGCTGGCGGACGACGAGCTCCTCGTCGCCCTCGCCGATGTAGTTGCCGTCCTCGTCGTAGAACCGTGCGAGCCGGCGCTCCATCTCCTGGGCGAACTGGCGGTCCCAGGCGTCGTTGCGGGCCTGCTGGCGGGCGGCGTAGCCGTAGGCCACGAAGAACAGCGCCGCGAACGCGTACCACTGCAACGAGTAGGACAGGTGCGGCCCGGAGTCGATCTCCGGCTCCGGAGCCGGCGCGGGGGCCGCCGCGGGGGCCGGGTCCTCGACGAAGACCTCGCCGTAGGCCGCCGTCCCGATCGGCCGGTCCCAGCGCTCGCGCAGCTCCTCGAGATCGATCGAGGCGATCTGGCCCTCGGGGGCGCCGCGGCTGACGGCCGGCTCCCCGGGCTGGAGCCGGGCGGTGACCGTCACCCGGCCGGCGGGCGGGGCCGGCACCTCGTCCGGCATCCCGTTGGCCGCCTCGCCCGTGGGGATCCAGCCGCGGTCGAGGACCACGACGTCCCCGTCCTGCGTGCGGAACGGGACGAGCACCTCGTAGCCGACGCGTCCGTCCTGCGGCCTGTTGCGGACCAGCACCTGGTCCTCGGGCAGGTACTCGCCCGTGAGCTCGACGGGGTGCCAGGTGAGGCGCTCGTCGTGGGCGGCGAACTGCTCGGCGGCGGCCGCACCGGTCAGGGGCTCGGCGCGGTAGTTCTGCGTGATCTTGGCGTTCTCGCCGATCAGGTGGTCGTTGCGGTCCATCTGCCAGCCGCCCAGGTACACCGAGACCACGGCGGCGGCGCAGGCGAGGAGGAAGAAGCCGAGCCACTTGCCGCTGAGCAGGAAACGGTAGTCGTTCATCCCCGGCGTTCCTGCGCGGGGCCGGCGTCGGCGAGGGGGACGGTGTCCTTCCAGAAGCCGCGCGCGCCGAGGAACTGCTCGAGGTCGCCGCGGTGCTCGGGGCACGCCAGCCACGTCTTGCGGCGCTCCGGGGCGTGGATGCGCGGGTTGTTCCAGCGGATCTGCCACGCGGCGTCCGCGCGGCAGCCCTTGCGGGAGCACTGCGGGGTGTCGGGCCCGGCCGGGGGAGCGTCGGCGCCTCGCGGGGACAGCGATCCGAGCAGGTCGAACTCCACGGCGGTCGTGCTCCTCAGGGTCTTCGTCGGGTCCCGGTACGGCCCGCGGCGGGCTCAGGCCGCTCCGCGGCGCCGGGTGGTGTCGTCCTCGACAGTAGCGGAGGAAGCCGGGTCCTCGCTGGGAGCGGTCGTGCTCCCGTGGCCGGCCGGGGCGGAGTCGTCCTCGCGGTGCCCGGCGACGAACTCGCCCTCGAGCACGAAGTCGATCGCCAGGGGCGGGGCCGGCGGCCGCGGCTCGGGGGCGGCGGCCAGCGCCGGCGCGGCGGGCGGCTCGTAGTACTGGCTCGTCCGGGCGGAGCGGTCGTTGCTGTTGGCCAGCAGCACCGCCATCCACGGCAGCACGGCCACGCCCAGGATCGCGACGCCGCGCACCCAGATGTTGTCGACCGCGACGAACACGATGAGGCACACGATGCGCAGGCCCATCTGGATGCTGTAGACCTTCATCCGGTGGCCCATGTCCTGGGTGTGCGGCTCCGCGGTGGCGGTGATGGAGTGGACGTCGTCCTGGCCGGCGGCCTCGCCGGTCGTGAGATAGCGCTTGCTCATGGTCCTCCCAACAGACGATCAAGTATCTCACCGGGGTCCGACATCGAGAAGGCGGTCCTCCGGGGCTACCGTCCGGTCGCCCGCGGCGACCGGTACGATTGGGGGGATTTCCACGCGGGCCGGCGCCGACCGGAGTGCCGCGCACCCGCGACCCACGACCGAAAGGCCCCCTTCCCATGGCAGACGAGCAGCGCAGCCCGGCCCCCCGCACCGTCCTCGTGACCGGCGGCAACCGCGGGATCGGACGGGCCATCGCCCAGGCGTTCCAGGACGCCGGGGACAACGTGGCCGTCACCTACCGCTCCGGCGAGGCGCCCGAGGGCTTCTTCGCGGTGCAGGCCGACGTCACCGACTCCGCGTCGATCGACGCCGCGTACAAGGCCGTCGAGGCCGAGTTCGGCCCGGTCGAGGTGGTCGTGGCCAACGCCGGGATCACCCGGGACACCCTGCTGCTGCGGATGAAGGAGCAGGACTTCCAGGACGTCGTGGACACCAACCTCACCGGCGCGTTCCGCGTGGTGCAGCGCGCCGCCAAGGGGTTCATGCGCCTCAAGCGCGGACGCGTGGTCCTCATCTCCTCCGTGGTCGGGCTCTACGGCTCGCCCGGGCAGGTCAACTACGCCGCGTCCAAGGCCGGCCTGGTCGGCATCGCCCGGTCGATCACCCGTGAGCTGGGCGGGCGCAACGTGACCGCCAACGTCGTCGCCCCCGGGTTCATCAACACGGAGATGACCGCGGCGCTGCCGGAGGACACCCAGAAGAACTACCTCGCCTCGATCCCGGCCGGCCGGTTCGCCGAGCCGGAGGAGGTCGCCGCCGTCGTGCGCTGGATCGCCTCCGACGAGGCGAAGTACATCTCCGGCGCCGTCATCCCCGTGGACGGCGGCCTCGGCATGGGCCACTGAGCCCCGCCGCCCCCTGATCCCCGCACGTTCCACCGAAGGAGCACCATGAGTTCACTTGCAGGCAAGACCGCCGTCGTCACCGGGTCCTCGCGCGGTGTCGGCGCCGACACCGCCAAGCTGCTGGCCGGGGAGGGCGCCAACGTGGTCGTCAACTACCGGCAGAAGGCGCCCCGCGCCAACAAGGTCGTCAAGGAGATCGAGGCGGCCGGCGGGAAGGCCATCGCCGTCCAGGCGGACATGACCGAGCCCGAGGACGTCCGCAACCTGTTCGCCCGCGCCGTGGAGACCTTCGGCGGGGTGGACGTGCTCGTGCTCAACGCCTCCGGGGGCATGGAGACGGACCTCGGTGAGGACTACGCGCTCAAGCTCAACCGGGACGCGCAGAACGACACCCTCAGCGCCGCGCTGGAGCACCTGCCCGAGGGCGGGCGCGTGGTCTTCGTGACCAGCCACCAGGCGCACTTCATCAACGACGTCGAGACCATGCCGGAGTACGTGGAGGTCGCCAAGTCCAAGCGCGCCGGTGAGGACGCCCTCACCGCCCGCATCCCGGAGCTGACCGAGAAGGGCATCACGTTCGTGGTGGTCTCCGGCGACATGATCGAGGGCACCGTGACCGCGACCCTGCTCAACCGGGCCCGTCCGGGGGCGCTTGAGGAGCGCCGCGAGGCCGCCGGCAAGCTCTACTCCGTGCAGGAGTTCGCCGAGGAGATCGCCCGCATGGTCACAGCGGACGTCCCCACCGGGCACGTCGAGCTCGTCGGCGGCGCCGACGACTTCCTGGCGAAGGCCGGTCACCGCTAGGCCCACGGCTCCCGACGACGGCGGGGCGCTCACCCTCCCGGGTGACCGCCCCGCGGTCGTCCCTGCCGGAACCGGCGGCGGCGCGAAACCGTCCGCAATGTGACGCCGTCCGCCCTCCGGGGGTGCTAATCATGGACTCCACGGCACGAGGCCGACCGCGCCCCGGCCAGGAGCACCTCCGCGCGGTGCGGAGCCGAGCGAGGAGCCACCATGACCCCACAGCCCACCGGCCGCCTCGACCCCGGCGGTCACCTCGTCCTCACCCGCACGTTCCGCGCCGCGGCCGAGGAGGTCTGGGCCGCGGTCACGGACTCCGCCCGGCTGGCCCGGTGGTACGGGGCGTGGAGCGGGGACCCGGCCACCGGGCGCGTCGAGGTGCTGCTGACGGTCGAGGACCTGGACGAGCCCGAGGCCCTGCTGATCCGCCGCTGCGACCCGCCCCGCCACCTGGCGCTCACCCTGGGCACGGCGGCCGACGCCTGGCGCGTGGACCTCGACCTCCAGGACGACGACGGCACCACCGTCCTGCGGCTCACCCACCGGTACCCGGACCCCGACGAGGTGGAGTCGGTGGGGCCCGGCTGGGAGTACTACCTGGACCGGCTCGTGGCCGCCGAGACCGGCGGGGACCCGGACGCCGTCGACTTCGCCCGGGACTACCACCCCGCGATGTCCGGGCACTACCGGCCGCTCGCCGAGCAGCTCCGGGCCCGGGACTGATCCCGGCCGGGCGGGCCTCACCCGGGGTTGGGGCTCGCGATCTGGATGAGGTTGCCGCAGGTGTCGTCGAGCACCGCGGTGGTGTACGGACCCGAGACCGTGGGCTCCTGGACGAAGTGCACCCCGCGCTCGCGCAGCCGCTCGTACTCCGCCCGCACGTCCTTGACCCCGAAGCTGGTGAACGGGATGCCGTCGGCGACGAGCGCGGCCTTGAACGGTCCCACGGCGGGGTGCTCGGAGGGCTCGAGCACCAGCTCGACGCCCTCGGGCGCCTGGGGCGAGACCACGGTGAGCCAGCGGGCGCCGCCGGCGGGGACGTCGTGCTTGACCATGAAACCGAGCTTGCCGGTGTAGAACAGCAGCGCCTGCTGCTGGTCGTCGACGAAGACGCTGGTGTGGGTGATGCGCATGGGACGCTCCTTCTCGGATCGGGCGGCGCGGGGCGCGTCAGGAGCCGGCGTCGCCGACGCTGAACATCCAGTGGATGCCGAACCGGTCGGTGCACATCCCGAACAGGCCGCCCCAGGGGGCTTCCTCGAGCGGCATCGTGACGGTCCCGCCCGCGCCCAGTGCCTCCCACCAGCCGCGCATCACGGACTCGTCGTCCCCGCTCACGGAGACCGAGACGTTGTCGCCGACGGCCAGGTCCATGCTGTTCGGGGTGTCGGCGGCCATCAGGACCATGCCGGTCCCGGTGGTGAGCATCGAGTGCATCACCTTGTCCTGCTCCGCGGGGTCGTCGCCGGCCCCGTACTCGCTGAACCGGCTGACCGACAGCTCCCCGCCGAACACGGAGCGGTAGAAGGTCATCGCCTCCTCGGCCATGTCCCGGAACGAGAAGTAGGGATTGAGCAGCATGGGCATGGCCGGGCCTTCCGCGTCGATCGGTCGATGCTCCCATCATGACGCCGTCCGCGGCGCGGGGGAAGCAACCCTGGGAAGCCGCCGGAGGGGTGCGTAACCTGGTGCGTATGAGCAGAACGCAGTACTACGTGGCGGCCAGCGCCGACGGGTACATCGCCGACCGGGAGAACCACCTCGACTGGTTGCTGCAGTACGGCTTCGAGGCCTACCAGGAGCACTACGACGCGTTCCTGGCCGACGTCGGCGCGCTCGCGATGGGCGCGAGCACGTACGAGTTCGTCCTCGACCAGGGGGACTGGGCCTACGGGGACCTGCCGGTCTGGGTCTTCACCCACCGCGAGCTGCCGCGGCCGCCGGGGGCGGACCTGACGTTCGTCAGCGGGCCGGTCACGCTGCACGTTGAGGCCCTGGTCGCCGCCGCGGGCGAGCGGAACCTGTGGGTGGTGGGCGGCGGGAAGCTCGCGGCCCAGTTCGCGGACGCCGGTCTGCTCGACGAGCTGTTGCTGACCTACATGCCGATCGTGCTGGGCGGAGGACATCCCGTCCTGCCGACCGCGGCGGCGCGCGATCTGCGGCTCCAGCGCACCACCCACTTCGAGGGCGGCGCCGTGGAGCTGCGCTACGTCCTGCAGGGCCCGGACCGGCAGGTGTGGCCGGAGTAGCCGCTCTCCGCCGCCGGGCCGGGCGGCCGGTGCGGGGCCGCCGTTCGCGGCAGCCCGTACCAGGCCGCGGCGTTGTCGTGCAGCACGGCCGCCGCGGCGCCGGCGCCCAGGGTCTCGGCGACCAGCGCGACGTCCGCGTCCCGGAACGGGCGCTCCGCCCGGGTGCTCGGCAGATCGGTGCCGAAGAGCAGGGCCGTCGGGTCCACGGCGTGGATCCGGCGCAGGGCGTCCGGCACGTCGAGGTCGACGCGCCCGAACCCCGTGGCCTTGACCTTCACGCCCCGCCCGACGAGCTCGAGCAGCCGCGGCAGCCCCGCCGCGCTCATGCCGAGGTGGTCGACGCCGGCCCGCGGCAGGCGCCGCAGCACGGGGGCGAGGTGCTCCAGCGCGGCGGCGTCCGCATAGAACTCGGCGTGCCACCCGGCGAGGTCGTGCACCCGCCGGGCGAGCCGCTCGATGCCGGCAGGGTCCGCGTCGGCGCCGCGGCGGAGGGTGAAGCGCACCGCCCGCACCCCGGCCCCGTGGAGCTCGTGCACCTGCTCGTCCGGGACGGTGGGCGGCAGCTGGGTCACACCGACGAATCCGGGGCCGAGCTCCGCCAGCGCCGAGCGCAGCCACTCCTGGGCGTGGCCCTGGAAGGAACCGCTGACCACGGCCCCGCCCGCCACGCCCAGCTCCCGGACCCTGCGCCGGTAGTCCCCGACCGTGAAGGTCGGCGGCAGGTACCCCTGGTTGGGCACCAGCGGGAACCGCGGGTCGACCACGTGCAGGTGGGCGTCGATCATGCGGTCATTCTGCCCGAGACCGTGGGGCCGTGCGCGGGCGCCGGCCGGTCCGGCGGCGCGACCGGGGTGGCGCCCGCCCTCGTTGCTTGCGCACACATACACTGCATGCCTGTGACCACCACCGTCCTGACCCCCGACCACGTGCTCCAGGCCGCCGAGGAGGCGCTCGACCGGGCCCGGCGCAGCTACGCCCGGAAGCTGCTGCGCCTGGTGGCCGCCGAGCTGGTGCGCCGCCACCCCGACGCGGTGCGCCTGGACGTGCTCGGCCACGACGGTGACCAGGAGTTCTTCGTCGACGCCCTGCGCGACGCCGCGGGCGACTACGTCTGGGGCGACCCGGGCCGGGTCGTGGTGGTGCGCGAGACGGCCGACGACGAGCTCGGCGGCACCGTCACGGTCGCCGCGCGGGACGTGCGCGAGCTCGTGGGCCGCGCCCTGGACGCCTACGACGGACCGCTGGAGCGGCTGCTGCACCACGACGAGCGGAGCGACACCTACTGGCTGGACCTGACCGCGCCCTGACCGGCGCCGGACCGTCCCGGCCGGGCCGCGGCGACCGTGCCCGGGCGGTGCGGATCACTCCTCGTAGGGGGGCCACAGGCTGACCCCCAGCCGCACCTCGAGGCGGGCGATCGTGTACCCGTCCGGCCAGACGTGCCCGTCCAGGATCCGGGACAGCGCCGTGTGGTCGACACCGGTGAGCGCCCCGAGCTCCCGCAGCGTCCGGGACCCCGCGGCCGCCCGCAGGTTCAGCGCGAACAGCCTCGCCCGCTCCGCCACCGGGTCGCCGCAGATCTCGTCCGGCCAGGAGAGACACTGGTCCTGTGGTTCCGGTCGCACCCTGCTCGCCATGGCGGGCAGTCTAGGGACCGGCCCTGAGCATGAACCTGGGATCAGGGGGCCGCGGGCCCGTAACGGTGCTCCGGGCGGCCCGTGCTCCCGTAGCGGAGCTGGATCTCGACCGACCCGTCCTCGGCCAGCGCGGAGAGGTAGCGCTGGGCGGTGGCCCGGGAGATGCCGACCTTCCGGGCGATCTCCGCGGCCGAGAGGGGCACCCCGGCCTCCAGGGCCGCCAGGACCGAGCTCTCCGTCGCGGACCGGGTGCGCTCGCCGGGGGAGGCGGTCTCGCCCGGGTGCAGGGCGTGCAGGGCACGGTCCACGGTCTCCTGCGTCAGCGCGTCCCGGTCGGTGAGCAGCCGGCGGTACCGTGCGTAGGCCCGCAGGGTGCGCGCCAGCCGCTCGTTCGGGAACGGCTTGATCAGGTAGGCGAGCGCGCCGCGGCGGACGGCGGTCCGCACGGAGGCCGGGTCGGCCGCCGCGGTGAGCATGATGACGTCCACGTCGAGGGCCCGCAGCAGGTCCAGGCCGAGCGCGTCGGGCAGGTAGACGTCCAGCAGCACGAGGTCGGGCTGGTGGGCGTGGACGGTGCGCATCGCCTGCTCGGCGGTGCCCACGGGGGTCAGCGCCGTGAAGCCCGGCACAGCGTTGACGAAGCCGGCGTGCAGCCGTCCCACGTGGAAGTCGTCGTCGACCACGAGGACCACCAGGTCGTCGCTCATCCTGCACCTCCTGATCTGCCGGCGGACCGTTCGCCGGCGACGTCGGTCCCGGGGTCGCGGACCACGGTACCGGGCAGGCGCGCGCAGAAGACGGCTCCCGGCCCGCCGGGGCGTCCGGGATCGGCCACCCACACCTCCCCGCCGCGCCGGCGGGCCAGCTCCCGGCTCAGGGACAGGCCGAAGCCCTGGCCGTGGACGTCGGGCAGCACGGCGAACGGCGCTCCGCCCCCGTCCCCGGATCCGCCGGAGGGCACGGCGGTGGACCAGCCCTGGGCGAAGATCGGCTCGGGGTCAGCCACGGGGAGCCCGTCGCCGGAGTCGGCCACGACGAGGTGCAGGGTGCCTTCCCCGCCGGTCCAGTCGTCGAGCAGCTCGACCTCGACCCAGCGGTCTCCCGCCGCGCCCTGGACGGCGGCGCGGACGGCGTTGTCCACGAGGCTGCCGATCACGGTGGTGACGTCCTGCGGGTCCGTGATGCGGCCGCGGACGAGGGTGTCGGCGCCGATGCGCAGGCTCACGCCGCGCTCGGCGGCCTCGACGCTCTTCGCCCCCAGAAACGCCTGCAGGTAGGGGTCACGCAGCAGCTGTGCTCCCTCGGCGGGGTAGCTCAGGGGGCCGGTCTCGGTCACCTCGGCCACGTACCGGCGGGCCTCCTCGGCGTCGCCGATCGCGAGCAGCCCCGCGATGGTGTGCAGGCGGTTGGCGAACTCGTGGCGCTGGGCGCGCAGTGCGGTGCTGAGGGCGCCGACGGCGTCGAGCTGGCGGGTCAGGGACTGCAGCTCGGTGCGGTCCCGGATCAGGACCACCCAGCCCAGCGGGGGCAGGCCCGGGCGGTCGGGGCGGACGGCGCGGGCGGAGAGGATCAGCACGTGCCGGCCGACGACCTGCTCCACGGCCGGGGACGCGGGGGTCGCCGCGGCGAGCAGCGCCGAGAAGGACGCCGGCAGGCCCGCCTCGGCCAGGGGGGTCCCCACGAGTCGGGAGGGTTCCGCCACGCCCAGCAGCCGTCCCGCCTCGGCGTTGACCACGGTGATGCGGTGCTCGGGCGAGATGCCGATGACGCCTTCGTCGACCCCGCGCAGCACCGCCTCCTGGTCCTGGGCGAGCGTGGCGATCTCCTCGGGCTCCAGGCCGAGGGTGAGGCGCTTGAGCCGGCGCGCGATCGCCGCGGAGGCGGCCGCGCCGAGGCCGAGGGCGCCCACGGCGGTGGCGGCCACGGGGGTGATGTCCTCCTGCAGGGTGGCGAGCATGTCCGTGCGGGAGATCCCCACGCTGACGGCGCCCACCACGGCGGCGTCCGTTCCCGGGGCGTACACCGGGACCTTGGCCCGGGCGGAGCGCCCCAGGGTGCCGCGCTCCTGGCTCGTGACCTCCCGCCCGGCCAGGGCCTCGGTGGGGTCCGTGCTGACGGGCCGGCCCAGCTGCTCGGGATTGGGGTGGGAGAGCCGCAGCCCGGTGTCGTCGGTGATCACCACGAAGAGGGAGTCCGTGCGGTCTCGGACCTCCTCCGCGGCGGTCTGCAGGGCGCCCCCGGACAGCACCTGCGGGTCGAGGTCGCCGGGACCGGCGTCGACCAGGTCCGCCACGCCCGCGCGGACGTCGTCGTCGGCGGCCACCGACCGGGCGATGGACAGCGCCTGGCGCTCGGCGTCCCGGCCCAGCCGCTCGTAGGTCAGCCAGCCGTAGACACCCCCGCACAGGGCGACGACGAGGGTCACCACGGCGAGGTGCAGCAGCATCATCCGGGCCAGGAAGCCGGGGCGCTGCCGGGGCGCACCGGGTGCCGTCACTGTCTCTCCTCGGGGCCGGGCGTGGTCTCGTGCTCGAGGGCCGCGCGTGCTGCATCCCACTCTACGACCCGGGTCGGCCGCCGGGAGCGGGGGCCTGGGCGGGGGATCAGAGGTCCGCGAAAAACCGGACCGCGTCGAGGTTCGGCAGGTTGACCTGGGCGTCGGCGGCCGCGCGCAGGGCGGGCTTGGCGTTGTAGGCCACGCCGAGCCCGGCGGCCGTGAGCATGTCGAGGTCGTTGGCGCCGTCGCCCACGGCGATGACGTCCTCGGGGGCGACGTCGAGCTCCTCTGCCCAGGTCCGCAGGCACCGCTCCTTGACGGTGCGGTCCACGACCTCGCCGAGCACCCTGCCGGTGAGCGTGCCGTCGACGACCTCGAGGGTGTTCGCCGCGTGCCGGGTGAGCCGCAGCTGCTCGGCGAGCGGGGTGAGGACGCCAAGGAAGCCACCGGAGACCGCCGCCACGGCGTGCCCCTCTCGCAGGAAGGCCTTGACGAGGACGTCCGCGCCGGGGGAGAGCCGGACCGCGGCCAGGACCTCGTCGAGCACGGACGCGGGCAGCCCGGCGAGGGTCTCGACGCGCGCGAGCAGGGACTCGGCGAAGTCCAGCTCGCCGAGCATGGCCGCCCGGGTCACGGCGGCGACCTCGGCCTCGCGCCCCGCGTGGGCGGCGAGCATGTCCACGACCTCCTGCTGGATGAGCGTGGAGTCGACGTCCATGATGAGCAGCTTCTTGCGCCCGGGGTCGAAGAGGGTGGTCGGCACCACGTTGACGTCCACGCCCGGCAGCATCTGGGTCAGCGGGTCGGGGCGCAGGGCGGCGAGCAGGGCGGTCGCGTCGGAGCCGTGCACGAGCGCGGTGAAGGCGTTGTAGCCGGGGACCTCCGAGTCCGGCCCGGCCGAACCTGGGCCGGTGACCCGCACCGTGGAGAAGCGCTCGACCTCGGCGCCGGCGTCCTGCACGAGGGTGAGGATGCGCTCACGGGCCTCCGGGTCCGGATTCTGGGCAAACGCGATGACGGCGAGGTCGGTGGTCATGTGCGCCAGCTTATCGGCAGGCGCGGGCAACGGCCGACCGGGGCTCTCACTCGGGGCGGAGCACCGCGACGTCGGAGACGAGTTCGATGTGCTCGGCCATCGCGCGGGCCGCCCGCTCGGGCTCCCGGTCGCGGATGGCGTCCACGATCGTCCGGTGGGATTCCAGGGACCGTTCGGGGCGGCCCTGCTGGCTCAGGGACTCGATGCGGGTCTCCCGCACGAGTCCGGAGATCTCGGTCATCATCCGGGCCAGGACCGAGGAGTGGGCGGCGGCGGTGACCGCGGCGTGGAACAGCTCGTCGCCCTCCAGCCCGCGGCCGCCGCCGGCGATGTCCTGCGCCATGAGCGCCAGGGCGTGCTCGATGGCGCACAGGTCCTCGGGGGTGCGCCGGGCCGCGGCCAGGGCGGCGATCTTGGTCTCCACGGCGCTGCGGGCGTCGACGATGTCCGGCAGCCGATCGGCGTGCTCGCGCAGTCCCCGCAGCACTACGGCGCTGGAGGGCCGGTAGCGCAGCACCGCCCCGTTGCCGTGCTGCACGTCGATCACCCCGAGCACCTCCAGCGCCACCAGGGCCTGGGCGACGGTGGCCCGGGAGACGCCCAGGCTGTCGGCGAGGTCCCGCTCCGGCGGGAGCCGGTCGCCGCTCTCGAGCCGGTCCTGGATGACGTGGTCCAGCAGCCGCTCCACCACCTGCTCGTAGAGCCGAGGGCGTTCCACCCGGTCGATCCTGTTGGGCCCTGCCATGTCCGTCCTCCCCGGTCGCACGGCGCCGGGGCGTCCCGGCGGCGCGGCACCTCGCGGCGACTGCTGCCTCCCATGCTAGCCCACCGATTGACAAGGACCCCTAGTGTCCTATTGGCTAGTCCAAAACTGGCGGTGTGATCCACACCACTGTTCCCGCAGGAGCTTCACCCTCACCGGCGGGACCGTCCTGATCCGAAGGAAGACCCATGGGCCCAGAAGTGCTCTCCATCATCATCCTGGCCGCGATGTTCGTCGTGGCCACCGTCCTGCCCGTCAACATGGGGGCGCTGGCCTTCGTGGGCGCGTTCGTGTTGGGGGTGTTCGTCCTCGGGATGGACACCGACCAGATCCTCGAGGCGTTCCCCGGCGGGCTGTTCCTCACCATCGTGGGGGTGACCTATCTGTTCGCCATCGCCCAGAAGAACGGCACCGTGGACCTGCTCGTGCAGGCGGCGGTGAAACTGGTGGGCAGCCGGGTCGCGCTGATCCCGTGGATCATGTTCTTCATCACCGCCGTGATCACCGCGGTGGGCGCCCTGTCCCCGGCCGCCGTGGCGATCATCGCCCCGATCGCGCTGAGCTTCGCCGCCAAGTACAAGATCAATCCCCTGATGATGGGCATGATGGTCATCCACGGCGCCCAGGGCGGCGGCTTCTCGCCGATCTCCGTCTACGGAGTGACCGTCAACGGCATCGTCGCCGGGGCCGGGCTGGACGTCAGCCCCATCGCGGTGTTCCTCTCCAGCCTGGTCTTCAACCTGCTGATCGCCGTGGGCCTGTTCGTGACCCTCGGCGGGCGCGGCCTCGTCTCGGCCCGCGCCGAGGACTTCGTGGAGCGGGCCTCCGAGGCCCGCCTGTCCCGCAGCCGTGTCGCCGCCGGGCACGCCGGGGACCGGGACGTGGACTTCAAGGGCTTCGGCTCGGGCATGTACGGTCCCCGTGACCCGGCCGGATCCTCCGAGCCCCCGGTCCGGCGCGAGGGCAGAGACGGACTGCTCCCGCAGGCCGCCACCATCCTGGGCCTGGTCGTGCTGGCCGTCGTCGCCCTGGGCTTCGGCGTGGACGTGGGCTTCGTGGCCATCACCGTCGCCGTCGTCCTGGCCCTGGTCTCCCCGAAGGCGCAGAAGGGCGCGGTCAACAAGATCGACTGGTCCACCGTGCTGCTGCTCGGCGGCATGCTGACCTTCGTCGGCGTGCTGCAGGAGGCGGGCACCATCGAGTACGTCTCCAACGGCGTGGCCGGCCTGGGGATGCCGCTGCTGGCGGCGCTGCTGATCTGCTACATCGGCGCCGTCGTCTCCGCCTTCGCCTCCTCGACCGCCATCCTCGCGGCGCTCATCCCCCTGGCCGTGCCCTTCCTGCTCGCGGGCGAGGTCGGGGCCACCGGGCTGATCTGCGCCCTGGCCGTTTCCTCGACCATCGTCGACGTCTCCCCGTTCTCCACCAACGGCGCGCTCGTGCTGGCCAACGCCCCCGCCGACGTGGACCGCGACGTCTTCTACAAGAAGATCCTCGTCTACGCCACCGGCGTCGTCGTCATCGGCCCGCTGCTGGTCTGGGCCGTGATGGTCGCCCCCGGCTGGCTGTAGCCCGCCGCCCCGCCCCGCCGATGCCCACCGACCCGATCCCGGAGGAACCCGCCATGACCGACACCCAGCCCGCCACCGCCACCGCGCCCCGCACCGACCCCCAGGAGCCCTCGCCGTCCGGCGGCCCCCTGGCGGACACCCTCGTCGTGGACCTGTCCCGGGCCCTCGCCGGCCCGCACGCGGCCATGATGCTCGCCGACCTGGGCGCGCGGGTCGTCAAGATCGAGAGCCCCGGCACGGGCGACGACACCCGCGGGTGGGGCCCGCCCTTCGTGGGACCCGAGGACGACCCGCAGGCCACGTACTTCCTGTCCTGCAACCGCAACAAGGAGTCCGTGGCCCTGGACCTCAAGTCCGACGACGGCGGGCAGGTGCTCCGGGCGCTCGTGGAGCGCGCCGACGTCCTGGTGGAGAACTTCCGGCCCGGGGTGCTGGACCGGCTCGGCTTCTCCGTCGAGGAGCTGCACCGCCTGAACCCCCGCCTGGTGGTGCTCTCCATCACCGGCTTCGGCCACGACGGACCGGAGTCCCGGCGCTCCGGCTACGACCAGATCGTCCAGGGCGAGGCCGGACTCATGTCGCTCACCGGGTCCGGCCCGGACGACCCCCAGCGGGTGGGCGTGCCCATCGCCGACCTGCTGGCCGGGATGAACGGCGCCTACGGCGTGCTGGCCGCCCTCTACGAGCGCGAGCGCACCGGGGCCGGGAAGGTCGTGCGCACCTCCCTGCTGTCCTCGGTGGTCGGGGTGCACGCCTTCCAGGGCACCCGCGCCACCGTGGCCCACGAGGTGCCGCGGGCCCAGGGCAACCACCACCCCTCCATCGCGCCCTACGGCCTGTTCGCCTGCCGCGGCGGGAAGGTGCAGATCAGCGTGGGCAGCGAGAAGCTGTGGCGCACCTTCGCCGGGGCCTTCGGGATCGACCCCGACCGGCCGGAGTTCGCGACCAACGCCGACCGCGTCCGCAACCGCCCGGCCGTGATCGCCGCCGTCGAGGAGGCCTTCGCCGCGCACGGTCCCGAGGAGCTGCTGGAGCTGCTGGCCGGGATCGGCATCCCGGCCGGGAAGGTCCGGACCCTGGACGAGGTCTACGCCTGGGACCAGGTGCGCTCGCAGGGGCTGGTCGTGGGCGTCGACCACGAGGTCCTCGGTCACGTCGAGCTGCCCGGACCCGCGGTGCGGTTCTTCGCCCCCGGCGACACGGACGAGACGACACGGCGGAACCACGCCGCGCCGCCCGTGCTCGACCAGCACGGTGCCTCCGTCCGCGACTGGCTCGCGGGCACCGCGACCGGGGCCAGTCCCACCGGGAACACCACCGACCCGAAGGCGGAGGCCCGCCGATGACCGCTCAGCCCCTCCCCGAGATGTCCACCGGCGCCCTGGAGGTCCGGCGGGAAGGCCCCGTGGCCTGGGTGGTCCTCGACCGTCCCGACCGGCGCAACGCGCTGTCCCCGGCGATGTGGGCGGCCCTGCCGGGCGTGCTGGAGAAACTCGACGCCGACCCCGGCGTGCGGGTGATCGGCCTGCGCGGAGCGGGCGGGGTGTTCTCCGCCGGGGCCGACATCGCCGAGGTGTTCGAGTGCCTGGGGGAGCCCGGCACCGGGCTGCCCCGCGGCGGGCTGCTCACCGAGGCCGAGGCGGCCCTGGCGGCGGTGCACAAGCCCACCGTGGCGGCCCTGGAGGGGTACTGCATGGGCGGGGCCTGGATGCTGGCCGGTGCCTGCGACCTGCGCATCGCCACGGCATCCCTGCGCATCGGACTGACCCCGGCCCGCATCGGCATCGTGTTCCCGGCCTCCGGGATCCAGCGCCTGGTCCGCCTGGTGGGCCCGGGCACGGCCTCCTACCTGCTGCTCACCGGCGACACCGTCACCGCCGCCGACGCCGAGCGGTGGGGCATGCTCACCCGCGTGGTGGAGGACGCCGGCTTCGAGACGGCCCTGGAGCAGCTGGTCACGGACCTGGCGGGGCGGTCCCAGCTGTCCGTGCAGGCCCACAAGCACCTGATCGGGCTCGCCTCCCCGGACGAGGGCGAGGCAACCGGGTTCGGCGCGGACGAGGTGTCGGAGGCCCTATTCCGGGAAGTCCTCGACGGACCCGACGCCCGCATCGGGCAGCGGGCGTTCCTGGACAAGGAGACGCCCCGCTTCCGCTGGGCCGGGGAGGACTTCTGGGCCGCCCGCTCCGGCGCCGCCGGGAAGGGCCGGGAGCACCGCGCGTCGATCATCCGTGGGCGGTGGCCGCGCCGCTCCGCCCGTCCCTGACGGGGTGCGCGGCGCACCGGCACGCCGGTGCGCCGCTCCGCGTGTCCTAGAGTGGCGGGTATGAGTGCTGTGGTGGAGATGGTGGACGTCAGCGTGGTCCGCGGACAGAAGACCCTGCTGGATTCCGTGGACTGGGTCGTCAACGAGGGCGAGCGCTGGGTCATCCTCGGCCCCAACGGCGCCGGCAAGACCACCCTGCTGTCCATCGCGGCGGCCCGCCTGCACCCCTCCCGGGGCATGGTCGACATCCTGGACGAGATCCTCGGCGCGGTGGACGTGTTCGAGCTGCGCCCGCGCATCGGGCTGACCTCCGCCGTGCTCGCCACCCAGATCCCCGACGCCGAGTCCGTGCGCAACTGCGTGGTCACCGCCGCGTACGGGGTGACGGGGCGGTGGATCGAGAGCTACGACGACGCCGACGAGGCCCAGGCGCAGGAGCTGATGGCCGCGTGGGGGATCGAGCACCTGGCGGAGCGCCGCTTCGGCTCGCTCTCGGAGGGGGAGCGCAAGCGCGTCCTGATCGCCCGCGCCCTGATGACCGACCCCGAGCTGCTGCTGCTCGACGAGCCCGCCGCCGGCCTGGACGTGGGCGGGCGGGAGGACCTGGTGGCCCGGCTGGACGAGCTGGCCCGCGACGGGGCGTCCCCGGCGATCGTCATGGTCACCCACCACCTCGAAGAGGTGCCCGACGCCTTCACCCACGCGCTGCTGCTGCGCGAGGGCCGGGTGGTGGCCGCGGGCCCCGTCCGCACCGTCATGACGCAGAAGAACCTCTCCGAGACCTTCGGCCTCCCGCTGAAGCTGGTGAAGGTCGGCAACCGTTTCGCCGCGTTCGGCCGGTCCTGACCCGACGTGGTGCCCGACACGCTCGCCGCCCTCGCCGCGGACTTCCCGTTCGAGTGGTGGCAGGCCGCCCTCATCCTGCTCGCCGGCGTCGCCGCCGGACTGATCAACACCATCGTCGGCTCCGGCACCCTCGTCACCTTCCCCGTGCTCGTGACCATGGGCGTCCCGCCCGTGACCGCGTCCATGTCCAACGCGATGGGACTGATCGCCGGCAACCTCACCGGCGCCTGGAACTACCGCCACGAGCTCGCGGGCGTGGAGCGGACCCTCCTCAAGCTCATCCCTTGCTCCGCGCTGGGCGGGGTGATCGGCGCGTGGCTGCTGCTGCACCTGCCCGAGGAGGTCTTCGGCTACGCCGCGCCGGGGCTGATCGTCGTCGCCCTCCTGTTCGTGGTCTTCCAGCCGCGGCTCCAGGCACTGGTGCGCCGGCGCAAGGACGAGCAGGCCGAGGCCGCCGCCGCGGCGGCCCGGGCCCGGCGGGAGACCCCCCGCACCCTCGACCCGGACCGGGCCCCGCAGCCCGCGTCCCTGTACGTCCTGGTGTTCCTGGCCGGGATCTACGGCGGGTACTTCGTGGCCGCCCAGGGCGTGCTGCTGCTCGGCATCCTGGGCGTGTTCCTGCTCGCCTCGCTGCAGGCCGCCAACGCCGTCAAGGTGGTGCTGGTGGCGGCGGTGAACATCGTCGCCGCCGTGTCTTACATCCTCTTCGCGTTCGACCGGATCAACTGGTGGGTGGTGCTGCTCATCGCCCTCAGCTCCACGGTGGGCGCCTGGGCGGGGGCCAAGATCGGCCGCCGGCTCTCCCCGGTCCTGCTGCGCACCGTGATCGTGGTGCTCGGCGTCGTGGCCCTCGTGAGCCTCGTGTCCCAGCTGCTCTGAGACCGGCCGGGCCCCGGACAGGCTCCAGCTACCATTCGGGGCGGACCCTGTCCGGGGCCCCGCCCCCGCCCGCCACGAACCCCGACCCCGAAGAGACACCCGTGACCGACCTCCCCCAGATGATCCGCCTCGACAGCGCCGACGACCCCCGGGTGGCCGACTACGCCCGCCTGACCGACGTCAGACTGCGGCGCAAGCTCGAGCCCGAGCGCGGCATGTACATCGCCGAGTCCTCCAAGGTGCTCCGCCGGGCGCTCGCGGCCGGGCACACCCCCCGGTCCTTCTTCATGGCGGAGAAGTGGCTGCAGGACCTCGCGGACGTCCTCGCCGAGCACCCGGACGTGCCTCTGTACGTCGGCCCGGACGAGGTGCTCGAGCAGATCACCGGCTTCCACCTGCACCGCGGGGCGATCGCGGCCATGCAGCGCCCGGAGCCGGTGGAGCTGGAGCGGCTCCTGGCGTCGTCGCACCGGGTGGCGGTCCTCGAGGACATCGTCGACCACACCAACGTGGGGGCGATCTTCCGCTCGGCCGCGGCGCTGGACGTCGACGCCGTGCTCGTCACCCCGCGCTGCGCCGACCCCCTGTACCGGCGCTCCATCCGGGTGTCCATGGGCACCGTCTTCCAGGTCCCGTGGACCCGGCTGCAGCACTGGACGGCCGACCTGCAGCGGATCAAGGACGCGGGCTTCACCACGGCGGCGCTCGCCCTGAGCGACGACTCGATCACCCTCCAGGAGCTGTCGGCGCGCCGCGACGAGCGGCTCGCCCTCGTCCTCGGCACCGAGGGGGACGGTCTGAGCGCCGCCACCGTCCACCACGCGGACCTCACCGTGCGGATCCCGATGTCCCACGGCGTGGACTCCCTCAACGTCGCCGCCGCCTCGGCCGTGGCCTTCTGGGAGACCCGGCCCGGCCGGTAGCCCCCGGGCGCGCGGTCACGAACCCGCCGCCCCGGCCACAGGTCACGGTTCGGGCGTCGATCACGGTGCGACCAGTGCTGTTGGCAAGTGCGAAGACTATCCTGGAGGGGTCTGCGAGGCCCGGTCCTTCCAACCGCGGCACCAGCCGGCGGCCGGGCGCAGAGGAACGATCGGGTGTGTCATGAAGAAGGTGATCTCGTGGCTGGCGGCAGTGGTGCTGGCCATGGGGCTGGGGCTCATCGTCCCCGGCAGCGCGAACGCCGCGGCCCCGTACTGCGGCATCACGTGGGGATCGGGGGCCAAGGCCCGCAGCGGTGAGGCGACCACGCCCCGCTACCCCCACGTCACGGACGTCCGGGCGGGGCAGCACCGCTGCTTCGACCGGATGGTGATCGACCTCGACGGCAGGTTGCGGGGCTACGACGTGCGCTACGCCCGGTTCACGGGCATCGGCTCCGGCGACCCCATCCCCCTGCGGGGGACCGACCTGGTGATCACGGCCAACGCCCCCGCCTACGACGGCAGGGGCAGGCCCACCTACGAGTTCGACGACCGGCGGGAGCTCGTGGACGTCGCAGGCTACCGCACGTTCCGCCAGGTCGCGTGGGGCGGCAGCTACGAGGCCCGGACCTCGGTCGGCCTCGGCGTGCGCGCCCGGCTGCCGTTCCGGGTGTTCGTCCTCGACGGGCCGGGCCGGGGGTCGCGGCTCGTCGTGGACGTCGCCCACCGGTGGTGAGGCGCCCGCGGCGCGGGGGGAACGGCACGCACCGGGCCCCCGCGCCGCGGGACGGCGGGTGTATTTCCACCGGCGATCCGGTACGCTGGACCGCTGGTGCCCGATGCCCCCGCCCTTCCCGGACCGCGCGGACGGACGACGACGGCGCACCGCCCACCGAGCGAAACCGTGGCTGGCAAAATCCAGGCACCGACGACAAAGGTTTGAACCCCATGAAGACTGACATCCACCCGGACTACCACCCGGTCCTCTTCCGCGACCTGGCCTCCGGCAAGACGATCCTGACCCGTTCCACCGCCACCTCGAAGAAGACCGAGACGTGGGAGGACGGCAACGAGTACCCGATCATCGAGGTCGAGATCTCCTCGGAGTCCCACCCGTTCTACACCGGCAAGCAGCGCATCATGGACTCCGCCGGCCGCGTGGAGCGCTTCAACGCCCGCTTCAAGAACTTCGGCAAGTCCAGCAGCTGATCTCCGTCCCGCTCGCGGGGCCCCGCACGATCGCCCGCAGGCCCGGACCGCACCGGTCCGGGCCTGCGCCGTGCCCGCGGTCCCCGGCGTAGGCTGACCCGGGACCACCGGCACGGACGAGGGAAGGACGCGGATGGCGCAGGAGCGGCGGCACGGGGAGTACAAGGTGCTGGGCGGCAAGCTCGTGGTCGCGGACCTGGACGTGGTCGACGGGCGGCTGGCCGACGTCTCCGTGAACGGGGACTTCTTCCTCGAGCCCGACGAGGCCCTCGAGGACATCAACGCGGCGCTCACCGGGCTCAGCGAGCACGCCTCACCGCAGGAGATCGTCGCGGCGGTCGAGGCGGCCCTCGCGCCCGACGTCGTGCTGTTCGGCTTCTCCGCGCAGGCGATCGCCACCGCGGTCCGCCGGGCGCTGGCCCACGCCACGACGTGGGACGACCACGCGTGGGAGGTCATCCCGCCGACCGTCCGCCCCACCCTGGAGAACCTCGCGCTCGACGAGGTCCTCGCCCGCGAGGTGGGCGCGGGCCGGCGCCCGCCCGCCCTGCGCCTGTGGGACTGGGAGGAGCCGTCCGTGGTGATCGGGTCCTTCCAGTCCCTGCGCAACGAGGTGGACGCGGAGGGCGCCCGGCGGCACGGCGTCTCCGTGGTGCGCCGCGTCTCCGGGGGCGGGGCCATGTTCATGGAGGCGGGCAACTGCATCACCTACTCGCTGTACCTGCCGCAGACGCTCGTGGACGGGCTCAGCTTCTCGGAGTCCTACCCGTTCCTCGACCAGTGGGTCATGCAGGCGTTCCAGGAGATGGGCCTGGAGGCGTTCTACGTCCCGCTCAACGACATCGCCACCGAGCACGGCAAGATCGGCGGAGCGGCGCAGAAGCGCTTCGCGGGCGGCGGGATGGTCCACCACGTGACCATGAGCTACGACATCGACGCGCAGAAGATGACCGAGGTCCTGCGGATCGGCAAGGAGAAGCTCTCCGACAAGGGGCACCGCTCGGCCAAGAAGCGCGTGGACCCGCTGCGCCGGCAGACCGGCATGGCTCGCGCCGACGTCGTGGACAAGCTCGTGGAGGTCTTCGCGGGCCGCTACGGGGCCGCGGAGGGCACCGTCCGGGACGCCGAGATCGCCGCCGCCCGCGAGCTCGTGCGCACCAAGTTCGCCACCCCGGAGTGGGTCGCCCGGGTGCCCTGACCCGCCCGTGGCCCTCCTCCGCCCCCGGCTCTCCCAGCGACCTCCGGGCGACCTCCGAGCAGCGGCGGCCTAGCATGGGCGCACCGGCCGGGACAGGTGCCGCGACCGGCGTCCGCCCGACCCACCGAACGGGGAGCCTCTGATGACCGTCCACGACCGCGAGTCCGCCCGCGACGCCGACCGTGGTGCCGAGCGCGCGGCGGCCGCGCCGCGCCGCCGCCCGGTGCGGCGCGTGCTGCTGGTGCTCCTGGGTCTCGTGCTGGTCCTCGCCCTGGTGGCCGCCGCGTTCGTCTGGAACCTGGGACGGACCTTCGACGCCCGCAAGCAGGTCGTGGACGACGCGTTCCCCGCCGAGAGCGGGCGCCCCGCCGCGGGTTCCGCCCAGGACCGGGGCACCACCGTGCTGCTGCTCGGCGCCGACAGCCAGCCCGGCGGGCGGGCGGACGTGGGCGTCGAGGGGGTGCGGGCGGACACCATCATGCTGGTGCACCTGCCCGAGGACGGCGGCGAGGCCTACATCATCTCCGTGCTGCGGGACACGTGGGTGCCGATCCCCGGGGTGGGGGAGGCGAAGATCAACGCCGCCCTCGACCTCGGCGGCGTCCCGCTGATGGTCGGGACGGTCGAGGACCTCTTCGGCACCCGGGTCGACCAGGTCGCCGAGGTGGACTTCGCCGGCTTCCAGGCCCTCACCGACGCCCTCGGCGGCGTGACCGTCGACGTGCCCCAGGACTTCGTGTCCAACGAGGGCATGACCTTCGAGCAGGGCCCCGAGCACATGGACGGGGAACGGGCGCTCGAGTTCGTCCGGGAGCGCAAGGCCTTCGAGGACGGGGACTTCCAGCGGGTGGAGAACCAGCGCAACTACGTCCAGGCCGCTCTCGAGCGGCTGCTCGGCCCGCAGACGCTGCTCAACCCGGTCCGGCTGCACACCGTGGTCAGCGACTTCTCGCCCTACCTGACGGTGAGCGAGGGGCTCGACGCGGCGTGGATCGCCGGGCTCGCCCCCGACCTGGCCGGTCTCTCCGCCGGGGACCTGCAGATGACCACGGCCCCCGACCAGGGCCTCGGCGTGTCCCCGGACGGGCAGTCCGTGGTCCTGCCGGACCTCGAAGCGATGGCGGGCATCGGCACGGCCGTCGCGGCGGACGATCTGGGCGCATATCTTGCTACGCTGAACCCTGACGATCAGTAGTTCCCCACCGGCCCCCGACCCGGCGAGGAACGTCTTCCCCCGCCCGCAGCACGCCCCGTGATCGACCGGGACGGCCCCTCTTGACCCCCGCGAGAAGGCCATGCCGCACACTCCCCGCCCCTTCAGTCCGGACGACGAGCCCGAGGCCTTCTGGCTGCCCGCGGCCCGGGTCCTCCCTGCCGGCGCGGCGCGACCCGCCGCCCGCGCCCTGCTGCGCAGTCCCTGGCCCGAGGCCGGGGCCGCCGTGGCCCGCACCCTGGGCCCGGACCCGCGCGCGGAGCGGCAGCTCGAGCACCGGCTCGGCCGGGCCCGCCGCCGGCGTCCCGCGCCGGGCGCGGCCCGCCGCCTCGCCGAGGCCGCCCTGTCCGCGGGCCGCGTGGCCGAGGCGGACCGGTTCCTCGCGCTGGTGCCGTCCGGCACCAGCGACCTCGCCGGCACGCGGGCCCGCCGGCACCGCCACGTCGGCCGGATCTCGGAGGCCGTGGTCGAGCTCCGGCGCGCCGTGGCCGCCGGGCGTGCCACGCCGGGGGAGCGCCGCCGGCTGCTCCACTACGAGGACGACCTGCGGCTGCTCTCCGGCTGGCGGCCCGCGCTCACCCCGGTGGTCGGCTACCGGCCGGAGGCCGCCTCCGTGCTGCACGTGCTGGCCGAGGCATCGCCGCGCACCCGGGGCCGCAGCGCCCCGCGCCACCACTCCCTGCTGTCCGCGACCGTGGCCCAGGGCTGGACCGTGACCGCCGTGACCCGCCCCGGTCCCGTGCCCGCCGACGGCCGGTCGCACGGGCCGGCGCCCGAGGTGCTCGACGGCGTCTCCTACCACCGGATCCTGCCCGCCCGCCGGGCGCTGCTGCCCACGGCACGACTGCAGCAGGAGGCGCAGGCCCTGCTCGAACTGGCCCTGCGCGCCCGGCCCGCCGTGCTGCACACGACGAGCCGCCCCGGCAACGGCCTCGTGACCCGCGCGGTGGCCGAGGCCCTGGGCATCCCGTGGGTCTACGAGGTGCGCGAGCTGCCGGCCGACCGGTGGGCGGCCTCCCGTCCCGCCGAGGCCGCCACGAGCGAGCGCCACCGGCTCGACTGCGCCCGGGAGGCCGAGGTCCTGGCCGCCGCGGCCGACGTGGTGACCACGAGCCGTGCGATGGGCGAGCGGGTGCGGGCGCTGACGCGGGCCCTGCCGGCCGGCCCGGTGCCCGTCCGCGTGGCGCCCCCCGCCGTGGACGGCCCCTACCTGGCGGATCCCCGCCCCCTGCGGGAGGCGCGCCGGGTCCTCGGGCTGCCGGAGACGGCCCGGGTGGTGGGCGCGGTCGCGGACCTCGTGGAGCACGAGGGCCTCGACGACCTCCTGCGCGCCGCGGCCCTCGTGCGCGCCGACGTGCCGGAGCTGCTCGTGGTGGTCGTGGGCGAGGGCCCGGCGCGGCGGGAGCTCGAGCGCCTGGCCGCGGAGCTCGGCCTGGGCGACCGGGTCCGCTTCGCGGGGCGGGTCCCGGACGAGCAGGTCGTGCAGTACCACCAGGCGTTCGACGTGTTCGTGGTCGCGCGCAAGGACCGCCCGGTCACCCGGGCCGCGGCCCCGACCGAGTCCGTCGAGGCCCTGGCCACCGGGACCCCCGTGGTCGCCTCGCGGCTGCCGGTGCTCGCCGAGACCGTGGCCGACGGCATCACCGGGATGCTCACCCCGCCGGAGGAGCCCGAGACCCTCGCCACGGTCCTGCGGATGATGCTCGAGTGCCCCGCCGTGCGCCGCTGCCTCGGCGGCGAGGGCCGGCGCCGGGTCGTGCCGGGACGAACCTGGCACGGCGTGGCCGCGGCGGCCGCGGCGGCCTACGACCACGTCACCGGGCGCGCCGGGACCGAGGAGGCCTCGGCCTGAGCGCGGTGCGTTCTCAGAGCAGGCCGAGGCGAGCGAGGCGGCGGCGTGCGGCCGCCTCGCTCGGCCCCGTCTCCCCGAGGGCGTGGCCGACCACCGCCAGGGTGAGCCCGGCGGCGCTGCGCGTGGGAAGCGGCACGGGGCCCAGCCGCGGACGCTCGAGACCGAGCAGGTCCAACCGGTCCCCGGGCAGCGAGTCCACGACGGCGGCGAACAGGGCCCGGTAGCCCGGCAGCAGCACCGGGTCCAGGGGAGGGCGGCGCAGGAACGCCACGACGTCGTCCACGCGCGGGCCTCCGGCGAGGCGGGGGCCGAAGGACCGGAGGCGCTCGTCCAGCTCGGCCTCGGAGCGCGGCGGCCGCTCCACGCCCATCAGCCGGCCCGCCACGGCCCACTCCCGCACGTAGGCGTCCGGCCCGCCCGGGATCGGCCCGTCCCACCGCTGGTGGGAGCGCAGGAACGCGTCCGTGAACGCCAGGTGGACCCACTCGGCGAGCTCGGGGTCGTTCGCGCAGTACGGGCGCCGCACGCCGTCGGCCCCGGTGTAGGTGCCTCGCACGCCGTCGTGGATCCGGCGGACGTGCGCCGAGGCCCGGTGCGCGGCGGTGGTGTCGCCGTAGGTGACGGTGAAGAGCCACCGGATGGTCCCGGCGAGGCGCCCCAGGGGGTCGTTCCGGTAGTCCGAGTGCTCGACGACGCCGGCCAGCGCCCCCGGGTGCAGGGCCTGGGTGAGCAGGGCGCGCACGCCCGCGGGGATGGTCGCCATCGACCCGTGCACGGCCCACACCGCCGAACCGGGCCGGAAGTGCCCGGCGTCCTGGCCGTCGGCCAGCGCCAGCTCCCACTCCGGCACGCGGTCCGCCTGTCCGGCGAAGGTCGTGCGCAGCCTGTCCTGCAACGGCGCCATCAGTCCCACGTCAAGCCCCTTCCGTCCCGGTGACCGGTCGGGCCCATCATGGCCGCCGCCTCCGACATCCGTGGCGGTGCGCCGAGCAGGACCGCGCCCGGATCCGCCCCCGGGGCGGGGCCGCACCGGGCAGGACCAGGAGTTCAGGGCCGTTCGGAGCCCCCGGGAACCAGCCCCGCCAGGGGCTCGCCCTGGAGGAAGCGCACGAGGGCGGGGGAGCGGGTCACCACCGTCTCCTGGTAGCGGCCCGGCAGCTCGAGGTCCTTGCCGATGACCAGCTGCTCGACGTCGTCGTCCAGGAACATCGCCATGGTGCCCCGCAGCAGCTCCAGCACCGCGTCGTCGCCGAGCATGCCGCGCACGGCGCCGGGCAGCCGGACGGTGCGCGCGCCGTCGAGGACCAGGTCGGCGAAGTCGGGGGTGTCACCCTCCGACCACCGGGCCGTGGACGCGGCGGCGACCGCCCCCACGGCCTCGACCGCGAGAGTCACGACGATGGTCGCCTCCGTCAGCGCCGTCCGGACGTCCTCCGCGCGGCCCCGCTCGCGGTTCCGCCGCCAGCGGCTCGGACGGGTGCGGTCCACCACCAGGTACTCCAGTTGCAGCCTGCCCCGGCAGTCCTCCAGGAAGGAGACGGTGACGGTCTCGGCGGGGCAGTCCTCCCGGACGGCGGCGTAGGCCCGGCGCAGCAGGTCCTGCAGGTCGGTGGAGCCGCGGCCGAGCGTGCGCGCCGAGAGGCGCACGGACCGGCCGTGCTCGTCGAGGCAGCGCACCGTGATCGGGACGCGTGCCACCGTGGTGTCGAGGGGGGAGTCCACGCTGACGTCAGGCCTTCCTGTGCGGTCGGGGAGAGGTCATCAGTCTAGATGCGCAGTCATGATCTGCCCGCGCCCGACTCGTCGCCCGTTGTGGGGACAACGGTACTCTCACCAGCGGCGACGGCCGGGCCCGAGGCGTTTCCACCGTGCGGCCCGGCCGTCCCTCCGCACGCAGTGCCGATCAGGGCCAGGAGCCCTCCTCGGCGTGGGCGACGAACAGCTCGCGGATCTCGCACCCGCGGGGCTGGCCGAGGGCGAACAGGACGGCGTTCGCGACGTTCTCCGGATCGTTGAGCTGGGAGTCGTCCTGGGGCTTGTACTGCTCGTCCCGGTCGTCGAAGAAGTGCGTCTTCATGCCGCCGGGAATGAGCTGGGTGACGCCGACCTCGCCCTTGAGCTCCGCGGCGAGGGCCTGGGTGAAGCCCAGCACCCCGAACTTGGAGGCGCAGTACGCCGTCGCGTCCGAGACGCCCTTCAGCGCCAGGGTTGAGGCCACGGTGACGACCCGCCCCCGGGACTCCCGCAGGGCGGGCAGCGCCGCACGCACCGTGGACACGGTGCCGAACAGGTTGACCTGCACGACCTTCTCCCACTCGGTGCTCGCCACGTCCTCGAGCCGGCCGCAGCGGTCGATGCCGGCCGCGGTGACGACCGCGTCCAGACCGCCGGCGGCCGCCACGGCCCGGCGCACCGTCCCGGTCACCGCGGCGGTGTCCGCCACGTCGACCTCGTAGGCGGTGACGCCGGTGAGCGTGCTGATGTCCCGGTCCAGGACGATGGGGGTGCCGCCGTTGTCGCGGACCGCCTCCGCCACGGCGGCGCCGAGCCCGGAGGCACCGCCGGTGATCAGCACCCGGCCGGGGTTGGTGGGCTGGAGACTCATGCAACTTCCTCTCTGCTGGACACAGCCGCGCCCACGGCCGGTGCCGCGGGCGGGCGTGCTGCTCCTCGTCGGAACAGGGGTCAGGCGCCGCGGGTGCGGCGGCCTGGTCCCTGCTACCGTAGCCGCTCCCGAGCCGTTCATCAGTATGCTCATCAGGACGGCCCCCGGGGTGTCCGCACCCGCACGGCCGGAGGACGCCCGCCCGCACGGAGAAGGAGTTCCATGACCACCGCAGCACCCGCCACCGCCCCGACGACCGAGCTCACCGTGCAGGATCCGCGGGACGGGTCCACGGTCGGCACCCTGGCCGCCGCCACGGAGGAGGAGGTGCGGGCCGCGGTCGCGACCGCCCGCGGCGCCGCCCGGGACTGGGCGCGGACCGCGCCCGAGGAGCGCGGGAAGGCCCTGCGCGCGTCCGCCGACCGCCTGGCCGCCCACGCCCAGGAGCTCGCCGAGCTCAACACCCGCGAGACCGGCAAGCCCGTCGAGGAGTCCTTGGGCGGGGTCATGGCCGGGGTCGGGACGCTCCACCAGTACGCGGAGCTCGGCCCGGTGCACCGGGGCCACAGCCTGCGCGGCAGCGTGCTCGCGGCCGACTACACGGTCGCGGAGCCGCGCGGCGTCGTCGTCGCCCTGACCCCCTGGAACGACCCCGTGGCCGTGGCCGCGGGCCTGCTGGGCGCGGCGGTCGTCACCGGCAACACCGTGGTGCACAAGCCGAGCGAGCGCTGCCCCCACGTGGGGGCCCGCCTCGGGGAGATCCTCGCCGGGGCCCTGCCGGCCGGCGTGCTCGGCACCGTCACCGGCGGCGCCGCCGTGGGGGAGCTGCTCACGGCGCTGCCCGGCGTCGACGTCCTCGCCCACGTCGGCTCCACCGCCACGGGGGAGGCCATCGCCCGCGCGGCGGTCGGCACCGGCGCCCACGTGGTCCGGGAGAACGGCGGCAACGACGCCCTGGTGGTCGACGACGACGTCGACCCCGTCTGGGCCGCCGGGCAGGCCGCCCTCGGCGCGTTCGCGAACTCGGGCCAGATCTGCGTGGCGGTCGAGCGGATCTTCGTCCACCGCGGCGTCGCCGAGCCGTTCCTCGAGGCGCTCGCCGAGGAGGCGCGCCGGCGCAACACCGACGGCACGCTCGCGCCGCTGGTCGACGAGCGGCTGCGCGAGGAGGTCCACCGCCAGGTCGCCGAGAGCGTCGCCCAGGGGGCGGTCGTGCTCGAGGGCGCACAGGTCCCGGAGGGCCCCGGCGCGTTCTACCCGGCCACCGTCCTGCGCGGGTGCACCCCCGCGATGACCGTGATGAGCGAGGAGACGTTCGGGCCCGTGGCGCCGGTCCAGGTCGTCGACAGCTTCGACGAGGGGCTCCGGCTGGCCGCCGCCGACCGCTACGGGCTGGCCGCGACGGTGCTCACCGGCCGGATCGCCCACGCCCAGCGCGCCGTGGCCGAACTGCCGGTGGGCACGCTCAAGGTCAACAACGTCTTCGGCGGCGCCCCGGGCGGTGCGGCGCAGCCGCGGCGGGCGTCGGGCGCGGGCTTCGGCTACGGCCCCGAGCTCCTCGACGAAATGACCCAGGTGAAGGTCGTGCACCTGGAGATGCCGCCCGCGGCCGGCTGAGCCCGGACCGCGGCGCCAGCGGGCCCCGGTGGCCGCAGGCCGGTCCCGGGGCCCGGGTCCTCACCGTCGGCGCCGGGGCTCGAGCAGCCCCCGGACCCGGTCCGAGGGCTGCTCGCCCAGCTCCGCCGCGAGGGCCGAGCGGTACTCCTGGAACGCCCGCCGGGCCTCGGCCTCGTTGCCGAGAGCGAGGTGGGCGCGGAGCAGCAGGCGCACGGCGCTCTCGCGCAGGGGAGCGGCGTCACGGACCGTCCGGGCCAGCGCGAGGGCGTGGTGGACCTCGCCGCGGACGAGGCAGAGCTCGGCCCGCTCCTCCACGGCGTTGACGTAGAGCTCCTGCAGCCGGGCCTGCTCTTCGACCACCCAGTCGTCGTACCAGCCCGGCAGCAGCGCCACCCGGGGGCGGTCCAGCACCCAGGCGTCGTCCTGCTCGGCGGACCAGGAGGCCACGGGGCGCACGACCAGCTCGAGCAGGCGGTGCAGGTCCACGTCCACCGCCCCGGAGAGCGTGAGGTCGCCGCCGCGGCCTTCCAAGGCCCCCGGCACGCGCCGGGACAGGGTGAAGACGGCCGCGCGCAGGCTGCCGAGCGCGTGGTCCTCCGGGCACTCCGGCCACAGCAGGCCGGCGAGGTAGTGCCGGGACCGGGGGCCGTGGATCGCCAGCGCCGACAGGAGCCGCTGCTGCCGCGCCCCGGTGTGCACCGGGGCGCCCTGCACGGCGAGGTCCCAGCTCCCCAGCAGGCGCAGCGTGATCGTCCTCCGCTCGCCCATGCTCCTGCTCCCCCCCGGCTGACCAGGCACAACGTCCGCGCCCGGGCTCCACCGCCATGCTCTGCCGCGGGGTGGGGGAAGTCAACGAGATGTCGTGCCCCGCCGCGAGTGCGTCCGTGCCGGGTCCCTGCGGGGGTCCAGGATGGAGGCCGGGCGGACCGCCCCGCCGGGGCTCAGAAGCGGCGGCGGACCCGGATGGTGTTGGCCAGGCGCCGGACCTTGGGCACGTTGGTGGAGAGCACGAGATAGCCGGTGAGCGTGCCCACGGTGGTCGCTCCGCCGGCGATCAGGGGGGTGTGGAACTTCCGCCACCGCTCCGGGTCGGACGCCAGGATGTGGGCCATGCCGTTGATGGACGCGGCGATCACCGCGCCGGCCACCACCTGGTGGCCGATCTTCTCGCCGCGCTTGAGCAGCGGCTCGAACTCGTCGGCGCGCAGGTGGACGTCGAAGCCGCCGCGCTCCAGCACCACGATGAGCCGTCGGAGGTACTCGGGGGCCTCGACGCCCATCTGCACCGCGTCCTGCAGGATGTCGCGCACCCGCTTGGCCAGGATCTCGGGGGAGAGCCGGTGCAGCACGAACCGCTGGGCGTACGGGGCGAGGACCGAGACGAGGTCGAACTCCGGGTCCAGGCCGGTGCCCACGGACTCCGCCGTGACGAGCATCCGCAGGAACAGGGCGGACTCGCGCGGCAGGTGCATCCGGTAGCGGCGCAGCATCCCGATGAGGTCGCCCATCAGGTGGCCCACCCGCACCTCGTGCAGGGGCTTGTTCGCGTAGCGGCGCAGCAGGATCGCCACGTCCCGCTCGAGCTCCTTCTTGTTGACGTCCAGCTCCTGCGAGGTCAGCCCGAGCAGCCCCGCGGCGACCCGCCGCGGGTTCTCCTGCACCACACCGAGCATCAGGGTCACCAGGTGGTCCCGGAACTCGTCGGTGAGGGTGCCCATCATCCCGAAGTCGATGATGCCGATCCGCCCGCCGGTCTCCACGAAGAGGTTCCCGGGGTGCGGGTCCGCGTGGAAGAAGCCGTGCTCGAAGATCATCCGGCAGATGGCCTCGGTCGAGTCCACGGCCAGCAGGTGCCGGTCGAGCCCGGCGGCCTCGAGGGCGGGGTAGTCGTTGATCTTGATCCCGCGGATCCGCTCCATCGTGAGGATCCGGGAGGTCGAGGCCTCCCAGAAGATCTCCGGGACGTGAACCCGGGGGTCGCCCCTGAAGTTCTCGGCCATCCGCTGGGCGTTGCGGGCCTCCGTCAGGTAGTCCAGCTCGTCCCGCAGGGACTGGGCGAACTCGTCCGCCAGACCCACGAGGTCGAAGTGCTGCACCGCCGGCCAGTAGGTGGACAGCAGCTTGGCCAGCTCCGCGAGGATCTCGAGGTCGCGGTTGACCTCCTCGACGACGCCGGGGCGGCGCACCTTCACGACGACGTCCACCCCCTTGTAGACGGCCGCGTGCGCCTGGCCGATCGAGCCCGTGGCGAGCGGCACGGGGTCGATCTCGGCGAGGATTTCCTCGGCGGCGGAGTCGGGCTCCGACTCGATCATCGCCCGGATCCGCTCCGGCGGCACCGGGGGCGTGCTGTCCTGCAGCCGGGTCAGCTCCTGCACGTACCGCGGCGGCAGCAGGTCCGGCCGGGTCGAGACCACCTGGCCGAGCTTCACGAACGTGGGCCCGAGCTCCTCGAGGGCCTGCCGCAGGTGGACCGGCTGGCTGTAGAGCTTGTCGGGGTCGATGAGCCGGACCCGGGCCAGCGGTGCGCGCCACTCCTCCTTGATCCCGCCGAGGGCGAAGCCGAAGCCGTGCTTCGAGAGGACCTCGAGGATCTGGAGGAAGCGTTCCCGACGGCTGATCATCGGCGGGCCGCTCCGGTGCTCATCCGGGCGAGGTAGAAGGACATGAAACCGGTTGCGACGGCCACGATGAAGCACAGCGCGCTCACCAGCGGCTCGATGCCGAGGAAGACCACGCCCACCCCACCCAGCAGCACGGTCATGGCCAGCAGCGCCCACACGGCCACGTGCACCCGGCCGAGCACGCCGTTCCCCGGGCCGGCGGAGGAGCGCTGGGCGGACACGTCGTCGTCGTGCCCGGCGCGCTCCGCGCCACCGGACCCCGCCGTGGAGACGGCCAGGCCCTTGCGCCACTTCTTCGCGTTGCGCGAGCGGTCGGCCTCGGCCGCGACGTAGGCGTCCGGGACGGGAAAGCTGCCGCCGGGCGGCAGGAGCTCGGGGACGTCGTTGGGCAGCTGCTCGAACCACTCCGCGGGAATGTCCTCCGGACGCGCGGCCTGGAGGGTCATCGAGACCTCGAAGGCCGAGCCGCGGATGGTGCCCCACACCGCGGTGAGCTTCTCCTGCTGGAAGGCGTGGTCGATGATCGGGATGAACTGCTGGGACATCTGGGTGGAGAGCCGGCCCACCTGGCGGCGCTCGTAGAGCACGTCGACGATGTCCAGGGTCTGCCCGTGGTGGTTGCGGACCTTGTTCGTCTCCAGGGTCAGCATCACGCGGCCCTCCCCGGACGGGGGGATGACGCTGTGCAGGTACTCGGCGAACTCCTGCTCGTCCAGGACCTTGATCGACGGGCCCTGCGGCAGCACCGCGGCCTGCGCCGGGGGAGTGTTGAGCGGGAACAGCAGGTCCGGGGCCGCGATCGACAGCCGCGCCGCGGCGTCGACCTCCGCCTGCCCGTCCTGGCGCAGGACCGTGGCCTCCAGCTTCAGCGGCGCCACCGGCGTGTAGCCGGACGCGATGACCCGCGCGAGGTAGGGCCAGTACCGCTGCGCGTCCTGCTGGGCGAGGTGGCCGATCTTGTTGGGCCCGATCCGCACCGAGACGGTGTGGGGGTCGAAGGGGTTGTCCGGCTCCGGGACCAGCGCCGCGTTGCCCGTCCAGGTGCGCAGCTTGCCGAAGGACAGACCGCCGAACACCCGCATGATCTCGGTGTCGTAGAAGTTCTCCGTGACGATCTCCAGAGAGCCGCGGTCGTTGAGCGCGTAGTCGGTCATGGTCTCCCTCGATGGAGCTGGGGCATCAAGTCGTCAATAGCTTCTCACGATTCCCGTGACGCCCGGTCCACCGCCGGGCCCGTACGGTGTCCGCGCTGACTGGTGCAATGATGACCGATCAGGACACCGGGCGGGCCCCGGTGACCGCCCCGGGACGAGAGCCGGACCGGGACCCCCGAAGGAGGCGCGCGGATGTCCCAGGGCCAGGACCTCCCGCCCGAGCCGGGCCGCCCGGCGGTGGACGTCGACGTGCTGCGCACGCTCTTCCTCAGCCCCGGCGACTGGATCCACCGGCGCGTGGAGTCCGTGCTGATGAGCCCCGACGGGGTCACCCGCCGAAAGGTCTCCCTCGACGTCGACCTCGCCGCGCGCGCCCCGTGGCCGGCGGACGCCGCCGGCCGGCTGCTGGTGCCCGTGACCATCCAGGCCAAGCAGCCCCTGCGCAACTTCGACGCCGTCTGCCAGGGCGACCCCGTCCCGGTCCTCAGCACGGAGGACAACGGCGCGCTCGCCGAGCTGCTGCTGCGCGGACTGATCCCGGAGCAGCTGCCGCTGGCCGAGGCGGCCGTCCTGGCGGACGACCACGTCCCGGCCGTGGTGCACGCCCCCGAGCTGCTCGTGGAGGACGCCCTCGACGGGTTCCGGGCCTACTGCGAGCACCTGCGCGCCGTCGTCCAGGAGCTCGTCGACCGGGGGCGGCTGCCGGCGGAGGACGCCGAGCACTGGGAGGCCGACCTCGCCCTGTTCACCACCGTGGCCGACCAGCTGGCCCGCGGCTTCCTCCTGACCTTCGCGCTGCCCGCCGAGTTCGCGGGGCGCCGGCTCGTGCTCAAGTACTCGATGGACGAGCAGTACGCCGCCGGGCGGAGACCGCGCGCCCGGGACCGGCTGCGGCACTGCTGGATGCCCTGGGTGGGCCGGGTCGGCCTGCACGACCTCGCGTCCTGCCGCAGCTTCCACCTGGAGCTGACGGTGCCCGCGGAGGTCCGGCTGCACGAGTTCACGGTCCTCTCGCACGAGGGCGGGCGCCCCGGCGCGCCGGGCGGCTCGCACCGGGCGGTGGACCGGGTGCTCGCCGAGGACCGCGCCGTGCGGCGGTGGCCCGGGGCGGTGCGCGGCCACCTGGCGCTGCGGCCCACGTCCCGGTTCGACGACGCCTTCTGCGAGATGGTGATCCTGCCGGCCCGGCAGGGGATCACGGCGTTCGCCTCCGTGGCGGTCAGCCTCATCACCGCGGTCCTGCTGCTCGTGGGGTTCGTCGCCACCGTGCGGGAGCACGTCCTGGGGCCGGGCTGGCAGGTGCCCTCCGCGGCGGCCTCGATTGTGATGTCCGTGGTGGCGGTGCTGCTGTCCTGGATCAACCGGCAGCCCGAGCACGACATCTCCGTGCGCGTGATGCGCCCCCTGCGCTACGCGCTGAACCTGGAGGCCCTGGTCATGCTGATGCTCGCCGGCGCGGCCTCCGTCCCCTTCACCCCGGTGGCGGCCGCGGCGTACTGGTCGGTGCTCGTGCTGCTGCACGTGCTGTCCCTCGTGCTCGTGGCGCGCACCTGGTGGGTGCGGCGGTCCGTGGACCGGGGCTGGTTCACGTCCCGGGCGCGGCGGCACGGCCGATGACCGGCGGCGCTCTGTTCAGTGGGACGGCGGCCTCCTACACTGGAGGTGTCACGGAAAGGATCCACCATGGCCTATGACGCCCGGACCGGTCCGCAGGCGCCCCAGCCGCGCCGCGAGCACCGCAACGACTCCAAGGTGAACCTGCTGCAGCTGGGCAACTCGTCGATGTCGCTCGGCCAGAGCCTCGACCGGCGGGTCTTCAAGTCCAACGAGGACGCCCAGCGCGCCGTCGACCGCGTGCTGCGCCGCTCGGGGCGCCCCGCCACCTGAGTCCGCGCCGCCCGGAACCGCCGGGTCCCCCGGACCGTCGCAGTCCCCCTGGTGCGCACCGGGGGGACTGCCGTTGCCCGGGGGACCCGGGGCCGGCCTCGGCGTGCGGGGGTCAGGGGCGGGCCGCCGCCTGCGCCCGCAGCGCCCGCAGCAGGTGGTCCCGCTCCTCGACCAGGATCCGGCGGAGGGCGGCGGGCGCCCCGGCGTGGTTGCTCAGCCACAGCTCCGTGCGGGCGAGCACCGGGTGGTGCTCGGGGTCGTGCCCCGGCTCGAGATCGGCGCCGGCGGGGAAGAGCCCCTGCACGATGCGGGTGGCCATCCCGATGGACCGGCGCGCCCACACCTCCTCCAGCATGGCGAAGTACCGCTCCCGGTACGGCTCCACCAGCTCCGCCGGGCCCAGCTGGAAGCCGGCGACCGTGGCGCTCAGCAGGTCGTTGGACAGCTCGTCACCGGTGATCGCGTCCCACGCCTCGGCCTTGGCCCGGGGGAGCGGGCGGGCGGCGCGGGCCCGGGCCCAGCCGACCTGCCCGGTGCGGGTCCGGTCGGCGGCGCGCTCCCGCTCCAGGGCGGCGTCCAGGACGGGGTCCTCGCCGTGGCCGGTGGCCGCGAGCGCCGTCCACAGCGCCCAGCGCAGGTCCGAGCCCAGCCGCAGCCCGGGCAGCGCGTCCCGTCCGCCCAGGAGGTCGCGCAACCAGCCGGCGTGGCTCCCGTCGCGCCGGGCCGTGCGGGCGGTGAGCCGGGCGAGGGCCAGCTGCCGGTCGCTGCCCGGGTCGGCCCGGCGCAGCTCCCGGACGGCGGCGTCGAGCAGCCGGCCCCGCAGCCGGGCCCGCCGGGCGGTCGGGGTGAACCGCTCGACGGCCTCCACGGCGTGGTCCACGGCGGTGGAGAACATCCCGGTCTGCGGCTCGGCGAAGCCGTGGTCCAGGACGGCGCCCACCCAGTCCCCGGGGTCGAGCTCGGCGTCCCGGGTGGCGTTCCACAGCCCCGACCACAGCTGGGCGCGGGCCATGTCGTCCTCCACGGAGGACAGGGAGCTCAGGGCCGTGGTGAGCGAGAGCGGGTCCAGGCGGGTCTTGGCGTAGGTGAGGTCCTCGTCGTTGACCACCAGCAGCGGCGCGGTCGAGCCCACGAGCTCGGGGACCTCCACGGAGGACTCGGCGGGCAGGTCCACGCTGACCGTGCCGGTGCGCACCAGGACGTCCCCGGGACCGCGCTCGTAGCCGCCGAGCAGCAGCCGGTGCGGGCGCAGCACCCCGGCGCCGGGGTCCTGGAGCAGCGCCGCGAAGGTGACGGTGCCGTCGTCGTCCCGGGCGAGGTCCAGGGCCAGCGAGGTGACGCCGGAGGTGCCCAGCCAGGACTCCGCCCAGCCGCGCACGTCCCGCCCGGAGGCCTCCTCGAGCACGGCCAGGAAGTCCTCCAGGGTGGTGGACCCGTAGGCGTGGCGGCGGAAGTAGGCGCGGCACGCCTCGACGAACGGGCCGTAGCCCACGAACGCCACGAGCTGCTTGAGCACCGCGGCGCCCTTGGCGTAGGTGATGCCGTCGAAGTTCTGCCGGGCGGCCTCGAGGTCCTGGATGTCGGCGACCACCGGGTGCGTGGTCGGCAGCTGGTCCTGCCGGTAGGCCCAGGCCTTCCGGCGGTCCGCGAACGCGATCCACGCCTCCTCGAAATCCGTGGCCTGCACCGACGCGTGCGCCCCCATGAACTCCGCGAAGGACTCCTTGAGCCACAGGTCGTCCCACCACGTCATCGTGACGAGGTCCCCGAACCACATGTGGGACATCTCGTGCATGAGGGTGTTCGCCCGCCCCTGGTACTGGGCGCGGGTGGCCCCGTCCGGGAACAGGTACTCCTCGGTGAAGGTCACCAGCCCGGGGTTCTCCATGGCCCCCAGGTTGTACTCGGGCACGAACGCCTGCTCGTACTTCCCGAACGGGTACGGGTAGCCGAACAGCTCGGTGAAGAACGTCAGGCCCTGCCGGGTGAGGTCGAACAGCTCGCGGGCGCCGGTGGCCGCGTCGAGGTGCTCGGCCAGCGAGGCGCGGCAGTACAGGGCCAGCGGCACGGACATGCGGCTGCCGTCCTCGAAGGAGTGCCGCCACTCGCCCGCCACCCGGTGGTACGGGCCCGCCAGCACCGTGGTGATGTACGTGGAGATCCGCTCCGTGGGGGCGAACTCGTGGCGCACCGCCCCGGGCCGCTCGGCCTCCGGGGCGGGGGACGCCGCCATGCGCACCCCGTTGGAGGAGACCTGCCAGCCGTCCGGGGCCAGGACCGTGAACCGGAAGGACGCCTTGAGGTCCGGCTGCTCGAAGTTCGCGAAGACCCGGCGGGCGTCCGCCGGCTCGTACTGGGTGTACAGGTAGACCCGGCCGTCGGCCGGGTCCACGAACCGGTGCATCCCCTCCCCGGAGCGGGAGTACAGCCCCCGCCCGGCCACCGTGACCTCGTTGGCCACCTCGAGGGACGGCAGCCGGATCCGCGCGCCCTCCACGACGTCGTCCGGGTCCAGCTCCCGGCCGTTGACCGTCACCGACTCCACGGCGCGGCCGATGAAGTCCAGGAACGTCTGGGCGCCCTCCTCCGCGGCGAAGCGAACCGTGGTCACGGACCGGAACGAGTCCGCTTTCGGGTCCGGCGCGGTGGACAGGTCCAGCAGGACGTCGTAGCTCTCCACGGCGACGAGCGCGGAACGGTCGGCGGTCTCGCGGCGGGTCAGGTTGTCGTTGCGCACCGTGCCATTGAACCACCCGGGCCGGTCCACCCGCCGGGCCCCGGGCGGCCGTAGGCTGGGTCGCAACCCCGCCCGCCCGCACCAGGAGGACACCATGGCCGACCAGGACCGCCGGACGGTGATCGCCGGCGCGCTGCTGGGGGCGGGCATCGCCGCCTCCGTGGTGGACCTCGCCGTCTTCCACCTGCTCCTGCACTGGCACCACTTCTACGACCTCTCCACCACCGGTGTCGCCCTCGCCTCGGACGGGCTCTTCCACGCCTTCGGCTGGTTCGTCACCGTGGGCTCCCTCTTCCTGCTGGCCGACATCCGCCGCCGCGGCGCCATGTCCTGGGGCCGCTGGACCGGGGGACTGCTCGCGGGCCTCGGCGCGTTCCAGCTCGTCGACGGCGTGGTCCTGCACAAGGTGCTCAGGATCCACCAGATCCGCTACGACGTGGACCTGCTGGTCTACGACGCCACCTGGATCGGCACGGCCGTGCTCGCGCTCGCCGCGGGACTCGTGCTCCTGCGCCGGACCCGCCCGCGCCGATGACGCACGACCACGGGACCACCGGCTGGGCGCTCTTCGACGCGACCGTGCTCGCCCTGCTCGTCCTGGGCGCCGCCGGCTGGGCCGCGGGGCTGTGGGCGGCACGGCACCGCGGCCCGTGGCCGGCGCACCGCACGGTGCTGTGGTGCGCGGGACTGCTGTGCGCCGGCGCGGCGCTGATCGGGCCCCTGGCCGGGGCCGCCCGCGCCGGCTTCACCGCCCACATGGCCGGACACCTGCTGCTGGGGATGGCCGCCCCGCTGCTGCTGGTGCTCGCCGCCCCCATGACCCTGGCGCTGCGCGCGCTGCCCGTGGCGCGCGCCCGCACCCTGTCCCGTCTCCTGCGCACGCCGCCCGTCCGGGCGGTGACCCGTCCGGTGGTGGCCGGGACGCTCAACGCGGGCGGCCTGTGGGTGCTCTACACCACCGGGCTGTACGGCACGATGCACGCCTCCGTGGCCGTGCACGCGGCGGTGCACCTCCACGTCCTCCTCGCGGGCTGCGTCTTCACCGCCGCCGTGGTCGGGGTGGACCCGGACCCGCACCGGGGCTCCTTCCGCGTGCGGGCGGCGGTCCTGGTCGGCTTCGTGGCGGTCCACTCGGCGCTCGCCAAGCACCTGTACGGGCACCCCCCGGACGGGGTCGGGGCCTCGGACGCCCGCACGGGGGCGCAGCTCATGTACTACGGCGGGGACGTGGTGGACGTGGCCCTGATCGTCGTGCTCTTCGCCCAGTGGTACGCCGCCGGGCGACCCCGCGTCGGGGCGGCCCGGTCCGTGGCCTGAGAACCGGTCACGCCCCGGGGGCCGCGTCCCGCCGGGCCTCGAGCTCCGCCACGAGCTCCTCGTGGCGGTCCTGGGTGACGGGGTGGGGGCCGTCGGTGTTCACGAGGTACTCGTGCTCGAGCTGGCAGACCACCCGGCTGTGCAAAACCTGCAGCTCCACGAGGGGGAGCGCGGAGAGCTCCGCGGGGAAGTCGCAGTCCGGGGTCAGGCACGTGTCGCAGTCCCGGGTGCCCCCGGCGCCGGTGCCGGCCGGCGACGTGGCGACGTCGACGCCGCTCACGCCGCCACCCCGCCCGGCTCGGCGCCGTTCCAGCGCGCGGGTGCCGGCGCGTGCGCACCGGCCGTGGGGCGGTCCGCCTCGGCGAGGCCGAACGGCGCGGGCCGGGTGAGCACCCGGACGGCGCCGCCGGACTCCGGGAGGGGGTCGTGGTCGAGGGACCACCACAGCAGGTCCAGACCGCCCGGGTCCACGTGCTGGGCGCCCGTGAGGTCCACGACGACGGCCGCACCGGGCACCAGGGTGCGGGCGCGGGCCACCAGGGGGGTGAGGATGCGGTGGTTGCGCTCGGTCAGATCGCCGGTGACCACCAGGTGCACGCACCGGGTGTCCAGCTCGATCTGCACGACGACGGACAGGGAGTGGTCCATGGAGGGGTCCTTCCACGACAGGACGTCACGGCCGGCTGCTCGACCCGTGCCATCGAGCCTAGACGCCCGTGACCTGCGTCACCAGTTGTTGCGCCGACTCGTTATGGGACGTGACAGTGCTGCTGGTTCGCCCGCCGAGCGGCCGGGGTGACACCCGGGGCCGACACGAGATGTATATCAGCCGCCTGATCGTTTTGTGCCATACTCCGGTTCATGAACTACCTGGGTGTCAACGCGATCTTCCACGACCCCGCGGCGGCCCTCGTCGTGGACGGCACAGTGGTGGCCGCGGCGGAGGAGGAGCGCTTCTCCCGCCGCAAGCACGGCAAGCGCCCCGTGCCGTTCTCGGCGTGGGAGCTGCCCGAGCAGGCCATGCGCTGGTGCCTCGCCGAGGCCGGCCTCACGCCCGCCGACCTGGACGCCGTCGGCTACTCCTTCGACCCCGCCATCGCCGCCGAGATGCCGGACGACCCGTACGACCCCGTACGCGTGGACTACGCCCGGCGCGCCGCCGGGTTCCTGGCCGAGGCGCTGCCGGGCCTGGACCGCGACAAGGTCCGGTTCGTGGAGCACCACGTGGCCCACGCCGCCTCCGCCGGGCTCGCCGCCCCCACGCGTACGAGCAGCGTCCTGGTGGTCGACGGCCGCGGCGAGGCGCACTCGCACCTGGCCGGCCGCTACCGGGACGGGGAGCTGGAGATCCTGCACCGCCAGGCCCTGCCCGAGTCCCTCGGCCTGCTCTACGAGTCCCTCACCGACCACCTGGGCTTCCTGCGCTCGAGCGACGAGTTCAAGGTCATGGCGCTCGCCTCCTACGGCGAGCCCCGCTTCCTGCCCGAGCTGCGCGAGATCGTCCGTGCCACGGGCGACGGCGGCTTCCGCGCCCAGGCCCCCGACTGGACCCGCTTCGCGCCCCGCCGGATCGACGACGGCACCTGGGGCGGCGACCACGCCGACCTCGCCGCCTCGGTCCAGGCCGTGGTCGAGGAGGTCCTGGTCGACCTCGCCATCTGGCTGCACGGGCAGACCGGGGACACGGTGCTCACCATGGCCGGCGGCACGGCCCTGAACTGCGTGGCCAACTCCCGGATCTGGCGCGAGACGCCGTTCGAGGAGGTCTGGGTCCAGCCCGCCTCCGGGGACTCCGGGACCGCGCTCGGCGCCGCCCTGCACCTGGCCCAGGAGGCCGGTGACCTCGGCGCGCCCCAGCCCACCGCGGCCCTCGGGCGCAGCTGGTCCGGCGAGGAGCTCGCGCAGTGGCTGAGCACCGCGCAGGTGCCCTTCACCACCCCGGAGGACCTCGCCGGCGAGGTCGCCGACATCCTCGCCGGCAACGGCGTGATCGCCTGGTTCGAGGGCCGCAGCGAGTTCGGGCCCCGGGCGCTGGGCCGCCGGTCCCTCCTGGCGAACCCGATCCACCCCGACAACCTCGAACGGCTCAACGACGTCAAGGGCCGCGAGCAGTTCCGGCCGGTGGCGCCCATGGTCCTCGAGGAGCGCGCCGCGGAGATCTTCGGCGGCGGGCCGCTGCCCAGCCCCTTCATGCTCTTCGTGCACGACGTGGCTCCCGAGTGGCGCGAGCGGATCCCCACGGTCACCCACGTGGACGGCACCGCCCGGATCCAGACGGTCACCGACGAGGACAACGCCGGGATCGCCGCGCTGCTGCGGGCCTTCGACGAGCGCACGGGCGTGCCCGTCGTCGTCAACACCTCGCTCAACACCGCCGGCCGGCCCATGGTCGACGACCCGCGCGACGCGCTCGAGCTCTTCGGCTCCGCCCCGGTGGCCGCGCTCGTGCTCGGCCCACACCTGGTCCGCCGCGCCGCCTTCTTCGAGGGGGCCGAGTGACGGCCGCGCCCACGACCTACGCCGTGGTCGTCCCCTCGATGGGCCGGCCGAGCCTGCAGTGGCTGCTGGACACGCTCGCCGCCCAGGACGTCGACGCGGACCACCCGGGACCGCTCGAGGTCGTGGTGGTGGACGACCGGCCCGGCGACGTGGAAGCGCTGCGGCCCAGCGTGCCCGGCACCGTGGCCTGGACCGTGCGCACCGTCCGCGGCTACGGGCGGGGCCCGGCCGCCGCGCGCAACCGGGGTTGGCGGGTCGCCCGCCGCTCGGGGGCGCAGTGGATCGCCTTCCTCGACGACGACGTGGAGCTGCCGGCCGGCTGGGCCCGGCGCCTGGCCGAGGACCTCGCCGCGTGCGGGCCCGAGGTCGGCGCGACCCAGGGCCGGATCGACGTCCCCCTACCGGACTCCCGCCGACCCACCGACTGGGAGCGCAACACCGCGTCCCTGCAGGACGCCGACTGGGCGACCGCGGACATGGCCTACCGCACGGCCGCCCTCGAGGCCGTCTCCGGCTTCGACGAGCGCTTCCCCCGGGCCTACCGGGAGGACGCCGACCTCGCGCTGCGCGTGCGCCGGGCCGGGTGGCAGCTGATGCGAGGGCATCGCCGGATCACCCACCCCGTGCGTCCCGCCGACGACCTCGTGAGCCTGCGCGTGCAGGCCGGCAACGCCGACGACGCCCTGATGCGCCACCTGCACGGACCCGACTGGCGCCGCGCGGCCGAGGCTCCCCCCGGGGGCTTCCGCTGGCACGCCGCGACGGTCGCCGCCCTGGGCGCCACGGGCGCGGGCGCCGGCGCGGCGCTCACCGCCGCCGCCCTGGGCGACCGGCCCGCCCGGCGCTCCGCCCTGGCCGCGGCCGGCGCCGGCGCCGCGGCGTGGGGCTGGCTGACCGGCCGATTCGTGCTGCTGCGCACGGTCCCGGGGCCCCGCCCCGGCGACCCCGAGTTCCTGCCCGAGCTCAGCCGCATGGTCCGCACCAGCGTCACGATCCCCGTGGCCGCCGTGCGGCACAAGGCGCTTGGCTGGTGGCGGCACCGGGGGACCGGGCCCTGGCCCGTCACGGTGCGTGCCGTGCTCTTCGACCGGGACGGCACCCTGGTCCACGACGTGCCCTACAACGGCGACCCGGACGCGGTCGAGCTGGTCCCCGGGGCCCGGGAGGCGGTCGACGCCGTGCGCGCGGCCGGGCTGCGGGTGGGGGTGGTGTCCAACCAGTCCGGCATCGGCCGCGGCCTGCTGGCCCGGGAGCAGGTCGACGCCGTCAACGCCCGCGTGGCCGAGCTGCTCGGCCCCTTCGACACCTGGCAGCTGTGCCCGCACGCCCCCGAGCAGGACTGCGCGTGCCGCAAGCCCCGGCCCGGCATGGTGCTGGCCGCGGCGGCGGAGCTGGGCGTGGACCCCTCCGAGTGCGTGCTCATCGGCGACATCGGCGCGGACGTCGAGGCCGCCCAGGCCGCCGGCGCGCGCAGCGTCCTGGTCCCCACCCCGGTGACCCGCGAGGAGGAGGTGGCGGCCGCCCCGGTGGTCGCGCGGACCCTGCGCGAGGCCGTCGCCGCGGTCCTGGCCCCCGCGGAGGACGGGGGGACGGCCGCCCGGCCCGACGCCGGCCCGGTCGCGGCCGGGGCCCGGGGCTGAGCGTGGGCCGCACCCTCGCCGTCCGCCTCGACTCGGACGGGGACGTCCTGCTGACCGGGCCCGCGGTGCGGGCCCTGGCCCGGCTGGGGAACTCGGTGGACCTGCTGGCCTCCCCGTCCGGTGCCGCGGCCGCCCGCCTGCTGCCGGACGTGGACGAGGTCCTCGAGTACGCGGCGCCGTGGTCGGGCTTCCGGCCCCCGCCCGTGGACCGGGAGACGACCGAGGACCTGGTGGACGCCCTCGCCGCCCGCGGCTACGACCTCGCCGTGGTGTTCACGTCCTTCCACCAGAGCCCCCTGCCCATGGCGCTGCTGGCCCGGCTCGCCGGGATCGACCGCGTGGTCGGCACGAGCGAGGACTACCCCGGGTCGCTGCTGGACGTCCGGCACCGCCGCCCGGACCCGCCCGGCGGGGGCCACGAGGTCGAGGCGGCGATGGAGCTCGCCGTCGCGGCGGGCGCCCCCGAGCCCACCGCCGCCGACCTGCGCCTGGCCGTGCGCCGCCCGCTCCCGGAGCTCCCGGCCGAGGTGTCGGCGCTGCTGGACGGGTTCGTGGTGCTGCACCCCGGCGCCTCGGTCCCGTCCCGCGGGCTCACCGCCGAGCACGCCGGGGCCCTCGCGACGGGACTCGCCGCGGCCGGGCGCCCGGTCGTGCTGACCGGCGGGCCGGGGGAGCGGGAGCTCACCGCGGCCGCCGGGACCGCGGCCCGGGCCGCCACGCCGGGCGGCACGGTGCTGGACCTCGCCGGCCGGACCGACCTGCCCGGCCTGGCCGCCGTGCTGGACGCCGCCGCGTGCGTCGTCGTCGGCAACACCGGGCCCGCGCACCTGGCCGCGGCCGTGGGCACCCCGGTGGTCTCCCTCTTCTCCCCGGTCGTGCCGCCCGAGCGATGGGCGCCCTGGGGCGTGCCCGTCGCGCTGCTCGGGGACCAGGGCGCGGACTGCCGCGGCTCCCGCGCCCGCGACTGCCCCGTGCCCGGCCACCCGTGCCTGTCCTCCGTGTCCCCGGCGGCAGTACTCGCGGCCGTCGAGGAGCTCGTGGACGGCGCTCCCGGGGCCCTTGCCACTGTTCCCGAACCGGAAGGAGGACGCGGGTGCGCATCCTGACCTGGCACGTCCACGGATCGTGGACGACATCGTTCGTGCACGGTCCCCACACCTACCTGCTGCCCGTCGTCGCCGACCGCGGCCCCGACGGCCGTGGCCGTGCCGAGACCTGGGATTGGCCGGCCGCCGCCGTCGAACGCACGCCCGAGGAACTGGCCGACACCGCGTTCGACGTCGTCCTGCTGCAGCGGCCCCACGAGCTGGAGCTGCTCGAGCGGTGGACCGGGCGCCGGGCGGGGACCGACGTCCCGGCGGTCTACGTGGAGCACGACACCCCGCGCGGGCCCGCCGTGGCCACCCGTCACCCCCTGGCCGGGCGCTCGGACATCCCCGTGGTCCACGTGACGCACTTCAACCGGATGATGTGGGACAACGGGGACGCGCCCACCGAGGTCGTGGAGCACGGCGTCCTGGACCCCGGACCGCTCTACACGGGGCGCACGGCCAGCCTGGCCGCCGTGGTCAACGAGCCCGTCCGGCGCGGGCGGATCGCGGGCACCGACCTGCTGACCGCGCTGGCCCGCGAGCTGCCCGTGGACGTGTACGGCATGGGGATGGACCAGCTCGCCGAGTACGCGCCCCACATGGCCGGGCGGCTGCACGAGAACTATCCTCAGGAGAAGCTGCACGCGGCGCTCGGCGAGCATCGGGCCTACTACCACCCCTACCGGTGGACGAGCCTGGGCCTGGCGCTGCTGGAGGCGATGACCATCGGGATGCCGGTGCTCGGGCTCTCGACCACCGAGGCGCCCCGGGCGGTGCCGCCCGGGGCGGGGCTGCTCTCCAACGACCCGGAGGCCCTCGCCGCCCGCGCCCGGCACTGGCTGGACGAGCCCGGCGCGGCGGCCGCCGCGGGCGCCGCCGCCCGCGAGCACGCCCTGGAACACTACGGCGCGGACCGCTTCCTCGCGGAGTGGGACCGCATCTTGGAGAAGGTGACAGCATGAGAATCGCAATGGTCTCCGAGCACGCCAGCCCGCTGGCCGCGCTCGGCGGGGTCGACGCCGGGGGGCAGAACGTCTACGTGGCCGCCCTCGCGGCGGGTCTCGCCAGGCTGGGCCACGACGTCGTCGTGTACACCCGCCGCGACGACGCCCGGCTGCCCGACGTGGTCGAGCTGGCCCCCGGGGCGCACGTGGTCCACGTCCCGGCGGGTCCCCCGAGCTTCCTGCCCAAGGACGACCTCGCCCCGTACATGGACGAGTTCGGCCGCTGGCTCGCCCGCGACTGGGCCCGCCGCGGGGTCCCCGACCTCGTGCACGCCCACTTCTGGATGTCCGGGACCGCCGCCCGCCGCGCCGCGGAGACCATGCAGATCCCAGTGGTGCAGACCTTCCACGCGCTCGGGGCCGTCAAGCGCCGGCACCAGGGCGCGGCCGACACCAGCCCCACCGGCCGGCTCGCGGCCGAGAACGAGATCGTCGCCGCGGCGGACCTCGTCCTGGCCACCTGCCGGGACGAACGGGCCGAGCTCCTGGCCCTCGGCGGGGACCCCTCGCGGATCGACGTGGTCCCGTGCGGCGTGGACCTCGACGCCTTCCTCCCCGCGCCGCCGCCCGCCGGCGACCGGAGGCCACGGATCGTGGCGCTCGGCCGGCTCGTGGAGCGCAAGGGCGTGGACGTCGTCGTGCGCGCCCTCGCCGAGCTGCCGGACGCGGAGCTCGTCGTGGCCGGCGGCCCCGCCCGCGCCGAGCTGGACCGGGACCCCGAGGCCCTGCGTCTGCGGGCGCTGGCCCGGGAGCTCGGCGTGGCCGAGCGCGTGGAGCTGCTCGGCCGCGTGGACCACGACGACGCCGCCGCGCTGCTCGCCACCGCGGACGTCGTGGCCTGCACCCCCTGGTACGAGCCGTTCGGCATGGTCCCGCTCGAGGCGATGGCGTGCGCCCGCCCCGTGGTGGGCAGCGCCGTGGGCGGGCTGCTCGACAGCATCGAGGACGGCGTGACCGGCCTGCACGTGCCACCGCGGGACGTCGCCGGGACCGCGGCCGCCCTGCGCACCTTGCTGGCGGACCCCGAGCTGGCGGCCCGCATGGGCCGCGCCGGGCGGGAGCGCGTGGAGCGGCTCTTCGACTGGCGGCACGTGGCCCAGGAGACCGAGCGGTCCTACGCCCGCGTCGTCGCCCGGCACCGCCGGGAGCACCCGCCGCTGCTCCGGCAGACCGAGAACTGGCTCGGGGCCCACCTGGACGAGCTGTCGGTCGCCGCGGGCGAGGCCGCCCAGCACGCCGACGTGGTGGACCGGTGGGGCGCCCGCCTGGCCGGGATGCTCACGCACGGCGGACGCGTGCTCGCCGTGGGCAACGGCGGCAGCGCCGCCGAGGCCCAGCACTTCACCGCCGAGCTCGTCGGCCGCTTCGTCGACGACCGGCGGCCGCTGTCCGCCGTGTGCTTGTCCGCGGAGACCTCGAGCCTGACCGCCATCGTCAACGACTACGGCGCGGAGGAGGTGTTCGCCCGCCAGGTCCAGGCACACGGGCGGGCGGGCGACGTGCTCGTGGTGCTGTCCACCAGCGGCCGCAGCCCCAACGTCCTGGCGGCGGCCGACCGGGCGCGGGAGCACGGCCTGCACGTCTGGGCGCTTACCGGCCCCGGCCCCAATCCGCTGACCGAGCGGGCGGACGAGTCCCTGACCGTCGACGCGTCCAGCACCTCGGTGATCCAGGAGGTCCACCTCATGCTGCTCCACGCCGTGTGCGCCGCGGTCGACGCGCGCCTCGTCCCGCGTCCTGACGCCGGCCCGGCCGTGCGCGGGGCCTCCGGCGCCCGGGCCGACGGGGCGGCCGTCCGGGCGGGGGTCGCATGAGCCCCGTCCGCATCGTCGTGGTCGGCGACGCCCTCCTGGACCGGGACGTCGACGGCACGTCCACGCGCCTGAGCCCGGACGCCCCGGTGCCCGTGGTCGACGTCGGTGACGTCTTCGCGAGCCCCGGCGGCGCCGGCCTGGCGGCGCTGCTGTGCGCCCTGCCGCCCGCCGTGGGCCCCGTCCCGGTGGAGGTCACGGTGACCCTGCTGGCACCCGTGGCCGCCGACGCCGCCGGCCACGAGCTCGCCGCCGCCCTCGGGGAGGTGGCCCTCGAGCGCCTCGGCCACGAGGGCGGGACCCGCACCAAGACCCGCATCCGCAGCGCCGGCCAGACGCTGGTGCGCGTGGACGAGGGCGGGCCCGGCACCCCGGTGGGCGTCGCAGCCTCGCACGTCTCCGCGGTCCTCGCGGGCGCGGACGCCGTGCTCGTGTCCGACTACGGGGGAGGCGTCACCCGCGACCCCGCCGTGCGCGCCGCCCTCGCGGAGCACGCCCGGACGGGCACGGTCGTCTGGGACCCCCACCCGCGCGGCGGGGAGCCGGTCCCCGGCTGCGCCCTGGTCACCCCCAACGCAGCCGAGGCCGCCGCCGCCCTGGGCGCCCCCGCGTCGACCGGCGCCCGCCAGCTCGCGGGCACCCTGCGCGAGCGGTGGTCGGCCGGTGCCGTGGCGGTGACGGCCGGGGCCGAGGGCGCCCACCTCGCGACCGCCACGGGCACCGAGCTCGTGCCGGCCGCTCCCGTGCGCAACACCGACCCGTGCGGGGCGGGGGACCGCTTCGCCTCGACCGCGGCCCTGGCCCTCGGCGCGGGCACGGACGTGACCACGGCCGTGGAGTCCGCCGTCGAGGCGGCCGGGCAGTGGGTCGCCGCCGGCGGCGCCGCCACCTTCCGCACCCGCCGCGCCCAGGGCGCCCAGGGCCGCGCGCGCCTGCTCCCCGGTGCCGAGCGGCTGCCCAGGGAGGTCCAGGACCTGCTGGTGGACGTGCGCGCCGCGGGCGGCACGGTCGTGGCCACGGGCGGTTGCTTCGACGTCCTGCACGCCGGCCACATCGCCTCCCTCGACGCCGCGCGCCGGCTCGGCGACGCGCTGGTGGTGCTGCTGAACTCCGACGACTCCGTGCGCCGGCTCAAGGGCCCGGGCCGGCCGGTGGTCGGCCAGGAGGACCGTGCCCGCGTGCTGGCCGCCCTACGCAGCGTCGACGCGGTCGTCGTCTTCGACGAGGACGACCCCCGCGCAGCCCTGTCCGTCCTGCGCCCCGATGTGTGGGTGAAGGGCGGCGACTACACCCCCGAGCAGCTTCCCGAGGCCGTGGACGTGCGCGGCTGGGGCGGGGAGGTCACCGTCCTGCCCTACCTCTCCGGGCGCTCCACCACGGCGATCCTCCAACGGGCCGGCCGTGAGCGCTGAGCCCCGCGGCCCCCGCACCGTGGACCCGGGCGAGGTCGGGCCGGGCGACGTGCTGGTGCTGCGCGCCCTCGGCCTGGGCGACGGCCTGACCGGCGTGGCGCCCCTGCGCGGGCTCCGGCGGATGCTGCCCCGGCACCGGCTGCTGCTGGCCGCGCCCGAGGGCATCGGCACGTGGCTGGCCGAGCTGGGCGTGGTGGACGCGGTCCTGCCCACGTCCGGGCTCGACCCGCTCCCGCCGCTGTCCGGCGGGCACATGGCGGTCAACCTGCACGGGCGCGGTCCCCTCAGCCACGAGCTGCTGCTCGCCACCGGCCCGGAGCGGCTCGTCGCCTTCGCCGCCGCCGGACACGCCGGCCCCGCGTGGCGGGCCGACGAGCACGAGGTGCACCGGTGGTGCCGGCTGGTGCGCGCGGCGGGGGGACCCTGCGGCCCCGAGGACCTGCTGCTGCGCGAGCACGCTCCGGCGCCCGACGGTGCCCCCGTGGTGATCCACCCGGGTGCCGCCTCCGGCGCCCGCCGCTGGCCCGCGGCCCGCTGGCGGACCGTGGCGGAGGCCCTGGCCGCGGACGGCCACCGGATCGTCGTCACCGGCTCCGCCGCGGAGGCGGAGCTGGCCGCGACCGTCACCGGGGGGCTGCCCGCGACGGAGAACCGGTGCGGCCGGCTCTCCCTGCCGGAGCTGGCCGACACGGTGGGGGGCGCCGCCGCGGTGCTCAGCGGCGACACGGGCGTCGCCCACGTGGCCACCGCCCTGGCCGTGCGCTCCGTGGTCCTCTTCGGCCCGACGCCGCCGGCCCGGTGGGGCCCCGCGGTGGACCCCGGGCTGCACACCGTGCTGTGGCACGGGGACACCGCGGCCGCGACGTGGGGCGATCCGCACGCGGACGCCCTGGACGACCGCCTCGCCGCGGTGACGGCCGACGAGGTCCTCGCCGCCGCCCGCGCCCAGCTCGCCCAGGGCGCCGGGGTCCCGGCCCGGCCCTGAGGCCCGCCGCCGGCGCCCACCACGCGGCCCATTCGCCGAGCCGTTCCCATCCGTCCAAATCCGTCAGGAGCACCGTGAATCCCACAACGAACGCGACCACCGCCGCGAGCGCGACCCGTCCGATCCGCCGGGCCGTGGTGACCGGGGGGACCGGCTTCCTGGGCAGCCACCTGTGCACCGAGCTGCGCCGCCGGGAGGTCGAGGTGGTGTGCCTCGACAACTTCCTCACCGGCTCCGCGGCCAACATCGGCCACCTCGTGGGTGACCCCGGCTTCCGGCTCGTCCAGTGCGACGTCACCGACTACGTGCACGTGCCCGGGGACGTGGACCTCGTCCTGCACTTCGCGTCCCCGGCGTCCCCGATCGACTACCTGAAGCTGCCCATCCACACGCTCAAGGTCGGCTCGATCGGCACCCACCACGCCCTGGGCCTGGCCAAGGACAAGGGCGCCCGGTTCGTGCTGGCCTCCACCTCCGAGGTGTACGGCGACCCGCAGGTCCACCCGCAGGCCGAGAGCTACTGGGGCCACGTCAACCCGGTGGGCCCGCGGGGGGTCTACGACGAGGCCAAGCGCTTCGCCGAGGCCCTGACGGTCGCCTACCGCGCCGAGCACGGGGTGGACACGGCGATCGTGCGGATCTTCAACACCTTCGGGCCCCGGATGCGGCCCTTCGACGGCCGCGCGATCCCCACGTTCATCCGCCAGGCCCTGGCCGGTGAGCCCCTCACCGTGGCCGGGGACGGCACCCAGACGCGCTCCGTCTGCTACGTCTCGGACCTCGTCCGCGGCATCCTGGCCCTGGCCGACAGCGGGCACAGCGGGCCCATGAACATCGGCAATCCGCACGAGCTGTCGGTGCTGCAGATCGCCCACGACGTCATCGCCGCGACCGGCACGTCCTCGGGGGTCGAGTTCGTCGAGCGTCCCGTCGACGACCCCATGGTGCGCCGCCCCGACACCACGCTCGCGACCGAGGTCCTCGGCTGGGCCCCGGAGGTCCCGTGGCCGGTGGGGCTGGAGCGCACCGTCGAGTGGTTCCGGGAGGGCGCCGGCCTCCCGGAGACCGCCGTGCGGGCGGGCTGAGCGCGCGGACCGGGGGGCGGCGGCCCGGCGGGGCGCTCCACCGGCCGCTCCGTCGTCCGGTCCGCCGGGCGCTCAGCTGACGTAGCGGCGCGCGGCGCTGCCGCGCTGCGACTCCTCCAGCGCCCGGAACCGCCGCTCGACGCGCTCGGGCAGGGGCCGCCGCTCGCGCAGCACCCACGGCGTACCGCGCAGGGCGTCGAGCAGGGCCAGCGCCGTGATCCGGTCCCGCGGGGCGGCGCCGACCACGTCCCGGGTCCGGCGCAGGGCCGCGCGCAGCGGGCGGCGCAGCCAGATGAACCACAGGGTGTTGCGCAGTCCGTGCCGGCGCCGCAGGTGCGGGTCCCGGACCGTGGAGGCCTGGTGGTGGACCACCACGTCGGGCAGGTGCACGAGCTCCCACCCCGCGGTCGCGAGGTCCGCCGCCAGCAGCTCCTCCTCGCCGCCGAGCCACAGCCGCTCGCTGAACCCGCCCACCTCGCGGAACGCGGTCCGGCGGACCACGGAGGCCCCCGCCAGGAAGCTGCCGAGGGCGGGGCCGGGCATCCACGTGGGTCCTTCGACCGGCGAGTGCAGCAGCTCCGCGTTGATCGCGTCCTCCCGGGACCCGGGCTCCACGAGGATCCTGCCCGTGACCACGCCCAGCCGCGGGTGGGCCTCCAGCGCGTCGGCCGCCCGGCGCAGGGACCCGGGCTCCCACCAGGTGTCGTCGTCACAGAAGGCCACGAACGGTGCGTCCACGCGCTCCAGCGCGACGTTGCGGCCCACGGCCCCGAGGTTGACGGGGCTCGCGACGAGCTCCGCCCAAAGGTGCCGCTCGCGGATCGCGTCCGCGGTGCCGTCCCCCGAGCCGTTGTCGACGACCACCACGTGCGGCCGTTCCGGGAGCTCCCGCAGCCGGGCCAGGGCCAGCAGGGCCTCCTCCCGGCGGTTGTGGGTGATCATCACGACCGCCACGCGCGCGTCGGGGCCGGTCGCGGGCGGGGGTGCGGGGGTGGTCTCGGTCATGGGCTCTCCTCCGGTGCGGCGGGGTCGGCGGGGGCGGGGCCGTGCAGCAGCGCGAGCGCGGCCTCCGTGGTCGGGGACACCCGGTGCCGGGCGCGCAGCGCGGCCGGGGTGCGGGGGAGGGCGCGGAGCAGACCGCGGCGCCCCGCGCGGCCGCCGCGCAGCGCCTCCCGCAGCTCGTGCGCCACGACCCGCCAGGGCCGGCGCAGGAGCACGGTGAGCAGGTGGCTGCGGACGAGCGCGACCTGCCGGCGCTCGTCCGAGCCCCGGTGCGGCGAGGGGTGGTGGTGGGCGCGGATCTCCGGCACGTAGGACAGCCGCCAGCCGGCGTCGAACAGATCGAGGGCGAGACGCTCCTCCTCGCCGGGGAAGCGGACGACGTCGTCGAAGCCGCCGGCCGCGAGGAACGCCGAGCGGCGCACGATCGCCCCGCACGCGACGAAGCCGAGCAGCGCCGGGCCGGGGGCCCCTGTGGGGATGCCCAGCGGGGACGAGGCGAGCACGGCGTTGAGCGGGTCCGGGCGCTCCTCGGGGCCCACGGCGATGGACCCGGCGATCAGCCCGAGCCGGGGATGGGCGTCGAAGACGGCCGCGGCGCGGGCGAGCGCCCCGGGGGCCCACCACGAGTCGTCGTCGGCGAAGGCCACGTAGGGGGTGCGGGCGAGCCGGACGCCGACGGTCCGGGCCACGGCCCCGACGTTGCGGGGCAGCTCCAGCACCTGCACGTGGGGGTGGGCGGCGCGCACCGCCTCGGCGGAGCCGTCCGTGGAGGCGTTGTCCACGACGACGACGGGCCCCTCGTGCCGGTCCAGGAGCGCCACGAGCTCCTCCCGGCGGTTGCGGGTGGCCACGACCACCGTGACGCGGCGCTGGGGGTCCGGGGCGTCCATCGTGTCCTTCCGTCGGGTCCGCCGTGGCGGCGGACGCGGTTGCGGGCCCGCCTCCGGGCGGACACGCCCTCCCATCGTAGGGGCACGTCCTCCCGCCCTCCGGTGCACGGCGCGTGACACAATCGGGAGGAGCCTCGGCCACCGGGTTACCGCTGCGAAATACGGCCCGTCCATACTGCACGTACTGCCCGCCCCGACCCCGAAAGGCCTGTGATCGCCCGACATGTCCGACCTGTTCGAGAACTACGCCGCCGACATGGCTGTGGCGGCGGCCTACGACGAGATGTACACGCCGGACCGGCAGGTCCGCCCCGGCTACGACCGCATCGGCGGTGTCCTCGACGACCTCTCGCTCAGCGACGTCAACACCCGTGCCGACTCCATGGCCCGCTCCTTCCTCGACCGGGGCGTGACCTTCGACTTCGCGGGTGAGGAGCGGCCCTTCCCGCTCGACATCGTGCCCCGGGTGATCACCGCCGAGGAGTGGGACGTCATTGAGCGCGGCGTGAAGCAGCGGGTCCGGGCCCTGGAGTGCTTCCTCGACGACGTCTACGGGGAGCAGCGGGTCGTGGCCGACGGGATCGTGCCGAAGGCGCTGATCACCTCCTCCGCCCACTTCCACCGGAGCGTGTGGGGCTTCAGGCCCGCGGGCGGCGTCCGGATCCACGTGGCGGGCATCGACGTGGTCCGGGACCAGCAGGGCGTGTTCCGGGTCCTGGAGGACAACGTGCGCGTGCCCTCCGGGGTCTCCTACGTCATCGAGAACCGGCGGGCCATGACCAAGGGCCTCCCGGAGGCCTTCATGTCGCAGCCGATCCGCGCCGTGGAGGCCTATCCCCGGCACCTCTACAAGGCGCTGCGCGCCACTGCCCCGGAGGCTGCCGAGGACCCCGTGGTGGTGGTCCTCACCCCGGGCGTGTTCAATTCCGCCTACTTCGAGCACACCCTGCTGGCCGGGCTCATGGGGGTGGAGCTCGTGGAGGGCCGCGACCTCGTGGTCCGCGGCGACAAGGTCTACATGCGGACCACCGACGGCGAGCAGCGCGTGGACGTGATCTACAAGCGGATCGACGACGAGTTCGTCGACCCCCTGCACTTCCGCTCCGACTCCGCGCTCGGCTGCTCCGGGCTCGTCAACGCGGCCCGCGCCGGGAACGTGACCATCGCCAACGCGATCGGCAACGGCGTGGCCGACGACAAGCTCACCTACTCCTACGTCCCCGACCTCATCCGGTACTACCTCGACGAGGAGCCGGTGCTGCCCAACGTGGACACTTACCGGCTGGAGGAGGACGAGGCCCGCGCCTGGGTGCTCGAACACCTGGACGAGCTGGTCGTCAAGCCCGTGGACGGGTCCGGCGGCAAGGGCCTGGTCATCGGCCCCCATGCCACTGCGGCGGAGCTCGAGGAGCTGCGGGCGAAGGTGCTGGCGGACCCGCGCGGGTGGATCGCCCAGCCGGTGCTGCAGCTGTCCACCGTGCCGACGTTCGCGGACGGGGAGTTCAGCCCCCGGCACGTGGACCTGCGGCCCTTCGCGGTCAACAGCGGCGACGAGGTCTACGTGCTGCCCGGCGGGCTGACCCGGGTGGCCATGCAGAAGGGCTCGCTGATCGTCAACTCCTCCCAGGGCGGCGGCTCGAAGGACACCTGGGTGCTCGGCCAGCCGCAGACCCAGGACCTCGACCCCGGCCAGGCCCCGCCCCCGGACGTCGACTCCTCCGTGCACACGTGGCCGGTCTCCGCGTCCTGGCAGGACGAGGGCGACAGCGGCCAGCAGCAGCAGCAACAACAACAGGCCGTGACCACCACCGCGACGACCCGCACCGGAGAGGGGCCCACATGCTGAGCCGCATTGCCGAGTCCCTGTTCTGGATCGGCCGCTACGTCGAGCGGGCCGACGGGGTGGCCCGGATCCTCGACGTCCACCTGGAGCGGATCACCCAGCTGCCCGTGGGCGAGCAGGAGGCCGAGGTGCGCCGGATCATGGCGGTGATGGGCGTGGAGCCCGGGGACGGCGACTACAGCGTCCGGTCGATGATCCACGAACTCGCGTGGAACAAGGACTGCCTGACCTCCATCTCGGGCTCCCTGCACGCCGCCCGCGAGAACGCCCGCCGCGCCCGGGAGACGGTGTCCTCGGCCATGTGGGAGTCGCTCAACTCCACGTACTACGGCCTGGGCCAGCACCGCCGCGACGTCGTCGGCACCTTCCGCGTCTGCCACTGGACCATCGAGCGGATGGCCACCGTGCGCGGGCAGACCCAGATGACCATGTCCCACGACGAGTCCTGGATGTTCCTGTCCCTGGGCGCGGCGATCGAGCGGGCGGACATGACGTCCCGGCTGCTGTGGACCCGGTCCACGTCCACCTCCGGCATGTCGTGGGTGTCGATCCTGCACTGCGCCGGCGGGTACGAGGCCTTCCTGCGCACCCGCTACGGCACGTTCAGCGACGAGTCCGCGACCGAGTTCCTGCTCCTGGACCGGCTCTTCCCCCGCTCGATCCTGCACGCGCTCACCACGGCGGAGGAGATCCTCGTGGGCCTGGAGCCCGGTCTGCAGCGGGTCGGGTTCAAGGACGACGCCCGGCGGATCATCGGCGAGGCGCGCACGGCGCTGGAGTTCCACCACGCGGAGGACCTCATCGCGGTGCTGCCCGAGCACCTGAACAACGTCCAGGCCGCGTGCGCGAGGGCGTCGGAGGCCGTGAGCACCAAGTACTTCTCGCACGCCGTCGAGGCGTCCTGGTTCGGAGGCATGCTGTGACCCGGCTCAAGATCGACCACGTCACCCGCTACGACTACAACGACAACGTCTCGAAGTCCTACAACGAGGCCCGGATGACCCCCCTCTCGGACGACGAGCAGATCGTGCTCGAGGCGGAGCTGACGCTGAGCCCCGGGACCGCCACCGTCAGCAACTACCGGGACTACTGGGGAACCCGGGTCGCGGCCTTCGACATCCAGGGCCGGCACCGGCACCTGGAGGTCCGCTCCTCGGCCACGGTGGAGGTGCACCGGCGGCCCGGCGACGAGGTCGCCGACGGGCTGAGCTGGGAGGAGCTGGCGACCCCCGAGGTCCTCGACGCGGTCTCCGACCACGTGGCCCAGACCCCGCTCACCAGGCTCGGGCCCGAGCTGGAGAAGGTCGCCGAGGAGATCCGCAAGGAGGCGGCCGACCCGGCCGCGGCGGCCGCGGCGATCTTCCGGGGCATCGCCTCGCACATGCAGTACGTGCCGGGGGTCACCGGGGTCCACACGGACGCCGAGGCCGCCTGGCGGGAGGCCAAGGGCGTGTGCCAGGACCTCGCGCACGTGGCCATCGGCATGATGCGGCACATCGGGATCCCCGCCCGCTACGTCTCCGGGTACCTGCACCCGGACTATGAGGCGGGCATCGGCGCGACCGTGCCGGGGGAGTCCCACGCGTGGGTGGAGTGGTGGAACGACCGCTGGTACGCCTACGACCCCACCAACCACACGCGGCTCACCGACTTCCACGTCACCGTGGCCCGCGGCCGCGACTACACCGACGTCACCCCGCTCAAGGGCATGGTCACCGGCGGCGGCGGCACCTCGGGGCTGCAGGTCCAGGTCGAGGTCACCCAGACCGCGTGACGACGGCGGGGCCGCCCACCTCCCTGAGGTGGGCGGCCCCGCCGTGACGGGTGGGATCCCTAGCTCTCGAACCGGAAGTTCTTCGGGGCGACCGTCAGCCCGGAGGGCGTCACGGTCAGGCCGCGGGCCCGGTCCTGCTCCGCGTCCACGCCGACCTTCACGCCCGGGGGCACGACCACGTTCTTGTCGAGGATGCACCGCTCCACCACGGCCCCCTCGCCGATCTGGACGTTGGGCAGCAGGATCGACTGGTTGACGGTGGCGTCGTTGTTGACCAGCACCTTGGGGGAGAGCACCGACTCGGTCACGCGCCCGCCGGTGACCAGGACCCCGCGCGAGAGGATCGAGTCGGTGGCGATGCCGCCCTCGCCCCGCGGGCCGCGCACGAGCTTCGCCGGCGGGGCCTGCATCTCGTTGGTGTAAAGCGGCCAGGCGTAGTTGTACAGGTTGAACACCGGCAGCGGGCGGATCAGGTCCATGTGGGAGTCGTAGTACGAGTCCAGGGTGCCGACGTCGCGCCAATACTGCCGGTCCCGGTCCGTGGAGCCCGGGACGTCGTTGTTCGTGAAGTCGTAGACGGCCGCCTCGCCACGGTCCGCGAACCACGGCATGATGTCCCCGCCCATGTCGTGGCTCGTGTCCTCCTTCGCCTCGTCGGCCCGCAGCGCCTCGACGAGCGCGTCGGTGTCGAAGACGTAGTTGCCCATCGAGGCGAAGAAGGCGTCGGGGTCGTCCGGCAGGGGAGCCGTGCTCTCGGGCTTCTCCACGAAGCGGGTGATCTTCGTGACGTCCTGCGGGTCCGTCTCGATCACGCCGAAGGACGTCACCATCTCCATCGGCTGGCGCACGCCCGCCACGGTGGCCCGGGCCCCGGACCGCACGTGGAAGTCCACCATGTCGGAGAAGTCCATCCGGTACACGTGGTCCGCGCCGACCACCACGACGATGTCCGGCTTCTCGTCGTCGATGAGGTTCATCGACTGGAAGATGGCGTTGGCGGAGCCCAGGAACCACTCCTTGCCGCGCCGCTGCTGGGCCGGCACGGTGACCACGTAGTTGCCCAGCTGGGCGGACAGGCGCCAGGTCTGGGTGACGTGCTGGTCCAGGGAGTGCGACTTGTACTGGGTGAGCACCACGACCTGGAGATAGCCGGAGTTCACGATGTTGGACAGGGCGAAGTCGATGAGCCGGTAGCCGCCCGCGAAGGGCACGGCGGGCTTGGCACGGTCCTCCGTCAGCGGCATCAGGCGTTTGCCCTCGCCTCCGGCCAGGACGATCGCGAGTACCTTCTTGCGGTGGGGCATGGGAACCTCTCTGACATCTTCGGCAACGGGCGCATCCACTCCGCCTCGCGGTGCGGAACCACTCGACAGTGGCCTTCATTGTGTCTTAACCGACGCGAAGGGGCGTGACCCCCGGCACAGGTAACCCGATGTGTCACCAGAACTGGGGATGTCGGCCACTCGCCGCGTCCTTCCCGTGGCATGGACCGGATCCTGCAGTACGCTCGGAACCGTGCGAGTCGATATCTTGTCCAAGGAATTCCCGCCCGAGATCTACGGCGGCGCCGGAGTCCACGTGTCCGAGCTCTCGCGGGTCCTGTCCCCGCTGGTCGACCTGAGGGTGCGGTGCTTCGGTGCTCCGCGCGAGCCCCGGGTGAACGGCGTCGAGGTCCAGGCGTACCCCGTGCCCGCGGACCTGGACGGGGCCAACGCCGCGATCCAGACCCTCGGCGTGGACCTCGCGATGATCGGCGACATCGCCGGCGCGGACCTGGTGCACTCCCACACCTGGTACGCCAACATGGGCGGGCACCTCGCGTCGCTGATGTACGGCATCCCGCACGTGCTCTCCGCGCACTCGCTGGAGCCCCTGCGGCCCTGGAAGGCCGAGCAGCTCGGGGGCGGCTACGCCGTCTCCTCGTTCGTGGAGAGGACCGCCTACGAGGCCGCGGCCGCGATCATCGCCGTCTCCGACGGGATGCGCCAGGACATCCTCCGGTCCTACCCGGACGTCGACCCAGACCGGGTCCGGACGGTGCACAACGGCATCGACGTGAGCCAGTGGGTGCGTGACGAGGGCACCGACGTGCTCGAGTCCTACGGCATCGACCCGGCCAAGCCCTCGGTGGCATTCGTGGGCCGTGTCACCCGGCAGAAGGGCGTGCCGTTCCTGCTGCGCGCCGCGGCCCTGCTGCCCGAGGACGTGCAGCTCGTGCTGTGCGCCGGCGCCGCCGACACCCCGGAGCTCGGGGCCGAGGTCAACGCGCTCATCGACGAGCTGAGGGCCACCCGGTCCGGGGTGGTGCTCATCGAGAAGATGCTGCCGCGCCGCGAGATCGTCCAGATCCTCTCCGGCGCCACGGCCTTCGCCTGCCCGTCCGTGTACGAGCCGCTCGGGATCGTCAACCTCGAGGCCATGGCCTGCGGCACCGCCGTGGTCGCCTCCGCCACGGGCGGCATTCCGGAGGTCGTCGTCGACGGGGAGACGGGCCGGCTGGTCACCATCGAGCAGGCCCAGGACGGCACCGGCACGCCGGTCGATCCCGAGAAGTTCGTGGCCGACTTCGCCGCCGCGCTGACCGAGGTGGTCTCCGACCCGGTGCGCGCCCGGGAGATGGGTGCCGCCGGCCGACGCCGCGCCGAGGAGCACTTCGCGTGGGAGTCCATCGCCGAGCGGACCCTGGAGGTCTACCGCTCCGTCCTCTGAGGCGCCGCGGCACCGCACGCCCTCGGCGAGCGGTGCCGGCGCCGGACGGTGAGAGGCGGCGGCCACCGTGGTCCCGTGGGAGAACGGGGCGGCGGCGGCCGCCGCCGGCACAGGTGAGGGGGGTCCCCGGCCGTGTCGAGGGTCCCTGGCACCGGCGGGGTCGGGGGCTCCCCGGTGGCGCGAACGCAACCCTCGAACGAGCATCGCCCCAGGTCAGCTCGAGAATCCTGGAGATGCTCAGCCACCATTCAACCGCATGGCGGGGCGCGGTGGAAGCCGGAAGTTCACTTACTCAGGGGTTTTCATCAAAACTTTCGGCGCGGTCCCGCCGCTCCTCCGGACAGCGGCGCCAATGTGAACGGCGGCCGCGCATGTGGTACCTTATTTTCTGTTGCGTTCAGGAGGAACGGCCGGAAACGGCACCACGTTCGCCCTGGATCCACTCGCGCGGGTGGCGGAATAGGCAGACGCGCTAGCTTGAGGTGCTAGTCCTCGTATTAGAGGGTGGGGGTTCAAGTCCCCCCTCGCGCACAATGCAGTGTCTCACGACATCGGAAACACCCCGGACCTACGGTCCGGGGTGTTTCTGTGTGTCCGGGGGTCGGTCGAGGGACCGGGGCTGGTAGTCCCGGGTGGGGTCGAGGATGACGTCCCGGAGGATGACTCCGGTGGCGGGGTCGATGATCGGCACGTGGAGGCCGCGGAGGAACATCTTCACGAAGGTCCGGGCGCAGATCCGCCCGATGCCGATGTGGTGCAGTCTCGAATGCAGGCGCACAGTGACGCGGCCGGTCCTGCCGACGCGGTCGGTGCGGATCCTCCACCCGGTGGGTGCCCCGGTCGGGGCGGTCTTGAGGAGGGCCCGGTAGGCGGTCGCGGGAGTGGCCCGGCCCAGGGCCCGGTGGGGTCGGACGGTGTTGTAGCAGGCGCTGGCCGCCTTCGTCACCGCAGCCTGTGGCTACCGGATGATGCTGCGGGTGCCGGCCGGAGAGCTGCACGAGCGCCCGGTGGAGCAGGCCGCGGTGCTGGGACCGGCCGCGGCGCAGGTCGTCGACCGGCTCCGCGAGGCCCACTGGCCCGACGGCGACGGCGTCATGTTCGGCTCCCGCGGCACCCTCGGCCTCTGAGGCGCCCTGGGTCCGCAGGGAGTCTCTGTCGTCGCTGCCGAGTCCGCCACCGTGGACAAGGTCCTGGGCCTGGGCCTGGGTGAACGACTGGGTGGAGGTCCTCGAGCCGCTGACGGACACCGACCACGGCTCCCACCAGTTCACGATCCGCGACGGCGGCGGCAACTTGTGGACCATGGGCACCTACTACGGCGCAGGGGCCGACGAGGGCCGGCGCCCCGACTCGCGCTCTACCCTGAGCCGTCCTGGCCTGCCGCAACGGGCGCTGGGCGTGCGAACTCACCCACTGCACCGCAGTCGGACCACCGTCCTGACCATCGAGTCTTTCCTCTGGGGAGGTGAGACGGTTCCACATCCAACCGTGGCCAGGATCCGGAGCCGGTTCGACGGCCACGAACGGGAGCGGGGACGGTCGCACCCATAGGGGCTCGGCGGTTCCAGTCGAGCCTTCCGTGTTTCAGGGAACGTCGGCGGCGGCCTCAAGGTCGGCGATGACGAGCTTGCGCATCGGCATCATCGCGGCCATCACCCGCTGCGCCCGGCCCGGATCTGGATCGGTCAGCAGCTCGACGAGCCTGCGGGGCACCACCTGCCAGGACAGCCCGTACTTGTCCTTGAGCCACCCGCACATGCTCTCCCGCCCGCCGTCGGCGGTGAGAGCCTCCCAGTACCGGTCCACCTCCGCCTGATCGGCGCAGTCGATCTGGAACGACACCGCTTCGCTGAAGCTGAACTCGGGCCCGCCATTGAGCGCGGTGAACGGATGACCGTCGAGCTCGAACTCCACGGTCAGCACCATCTCCGCCGGCCGCGGCCCGGCTTCGCCGTAGTAGGTGATGTCGGTGATACGGGAGTTGGGGAACACCGTGAGATAGAAGTTCGCCGCGTCCTGGGCTTCGGTGTCGAACCACAGGCAGGGCGTGAGAGTAGTCATGGTGGGATTGTCTGCTTCCGCGCCCGGCCTGGGGAAGGCGCAGGGAAGACATGACGACGCCTCGTGCAGAAGAACCTCGAGGGGGCCGAATGTCGACGCCGTACGAAAACTGAGCAGCTGCGACCACGACGAGAAACCACCGGTCACACATGTGTTGTGCGACGGATTGGTCAAAAGACTGTTCGCGCAGCGGTTGTCTCCTGATGGCGCCGCAGCCCCATGGCCTGCTTCGTTCCTGCAGTGTTCCACCGCAGCTGATCGGCGCCTGCTCGCTCCGCCGGTTCAGTGCCTTGACGCCTTCGGGGCTGGGTGCCGTGGGCATCTGTGCTTCCCCGCCCTTCAGGCACTCCACCACCCGGCGATCCGGTTCATGACTGGGCGGCAGCTTCATGGGACTTCCGTCGCAGCCCTTGGATTGCCGAGTCGGATGCGTCAGGCGTCGTACTGCGCGAGGGGGTCGATCTTCACCGGTGGCTCGGAGAGGGCGAGCTGCCGCGCGATGGCCGGGATCTCGGGATCGGAGAGGAACCCCTGGTAGTCCTCGATGTCCCAGTCGAAGAAGACCCACACCCGGTTGGGGTCATCGGGATCGCGGAACACGTAGGAGCCCTTGCACCCGTGCTCCTTCCTTTTCTCGACGCCAATGGTCGAGAAGGTCGCCATGAACTGATCGAACTCGGCGACCTTGGCGATGGTGGCGATCATTGCCCGTTCACCTTTTCTTTCGAATGAACCGTTGTTGGTGTGCTCGACAGAGAACGGACGCAGTCTCAGGCCCGCCCAGCGGGTGGGTTACATCTTCTCGCCGGGCAGTTCGCTGGCCTGCTCGATCCAGGTCCGCAGTTGACCTGCATCCAGCTCATCGGTTTCGCGGATGTCGAGGTAGCGCACCTCCTCGTGCATGGAGGCCCTGGGGGACACCGGCTCCAACGAGGCTCCCTTGAAGAACTGCACCTGCACGTAGTTCGTGTAGCACCGGAACGACAGGAACCAGCCCTCGTCCTTTGACCCGTAGAACGGCTGGTTCCACTTCACGGCCTTGTGCGCGTCAGGAACGGTGTGCACGATCAGGTCATCGAGGCGTTGCCCGATATTTCGTTTCCACCCTGGCATGGCTGCGATGTAGTCCTGCACCGGGCCATCACCCGTGCCCTTGGGGATCTGTGGGTTGCCTCCAGAAGGCAACCGTGGTCCTGCGTCTTCCTTGTTGCGATCAGTCATCGGATGACGCCCCCTGCAACAGTCCGTGGCAACGGCTGAGAAGTTCCGTGCCTGCATCGACGCGCCCCAGTGTAGTTCGGGCTCTCACTTCGGCCACTGTGACGCCACCTGTGATCGATACCGGTCAGGGCGCACAGCAAGGGTCCGGTACCGCTGGCAGCAGCCTCCTGTTGTGGGTCGGGTGCCGCGTCATTGCCTTTCGAAGCCGGCGGAACCTTCACAGGCCCTCGGCGATGGCGCGCAGGGCGTCGAGGTGGCCGGTGTAGGCGGTGCGCCCGGCGGGGGTGAGGGACAGCCAGGTGCGGGGGCGTTTGCCGACGTGGCCCTTGCGGATCTTCACGTAGCCGGCGGCCTCGAGCTGGGTGGCCTGTTTGGAGAGCACCGAGTCGGAGACCTCCACGGTGTCGCGGACGTGGGCGAACTCGGCCTCGTCGACCTGGGCCAGGGCCGCGACGATGCTCAGGCGCACCGGGGCGTGGATGAGCTCGTCCAGGCGGTGCCGGGCGTGCTGACCCTCGGTGGCGCTCACTTGGACCCCCAGCCGATCACGGCCGCGGCGAGCAGGGCGGGAACGGCGGCGACGGTCGCCCCGGCGGCGACCATGGGCCAGGTGTTCGGGGAGGTCTGGGCGGAGAGGTTCAGCCACGGCAGCACCACGGTCAGCGTCAGCACGAAAGAGGCCACGATCCCGCCCCGCGACCATGCCTTGGCCCGGCGCGGCACGGTGCGCGCCACCCGCTCGATCCACCACACCGTCACCAGCCAGGCGGCAGCCAGCACCGCGGTGCCCACGGAGTGGCTGACCCAGTCGGCCAAAATGTTCTGCGCAGCCATGTAGAGAGCCGTGGCCACCCCGAACACCGCCGTTGCCCCGGCGTGCACCGTGCGGTCACGGGAGGTGTCCAGAGTGCGCTCCTGGATGGTCGCCAGCTGCTCGCGGGCCTGCTGGGGGGTGAGGTGATGGCTCAAGGGGTCCTCCTGGGGACGATTCGGCGATGCCACCATCAAAGCAAGTACTTGTCGATATGGCAAGTACTTGCTTTGAATTGGGTGCGGCTAGTCGAATCGTCGCGTCGCTCGAGCCATCGGTTGTGAGACGGTCTGGTTGTGAAACATTTCGACAGGTGGCTCGACCATGGTTTGGGTGCTGGTGTGCGGTGATGGACAAGCTTTGGGTGAGGGATGGCGGTTGTGCGGGTGGTGCCGTACCCGCGTCGGGATGTAGAGGTTATCCACTCACCGGTCAGTTTTTGTGATCGTGCCGGGCGAAAGTGGCGGGTGCCGTGGCTGTCCAAAGCCCGGGGCCTGGTCCTGGTGGTGTCCTGCCGTCTGGACGAACCAGGGGGAGAGTCCAAGAATGGGTGCAGTAGTTGTCGGCGGGGGCGGTCGTCGCCTGCGGCTGTCGTGGGTCAGGTGATGATCGAGGTGTGTCGTGCGCGCGATAGTTGTCGGGGCGGGTATCGCAGGACTTGTCGTTGCCCGCCAGCTCGGGTTGGCCGGCTGGGACGTCGAGGTCTTGGAAAGATCTTCCGCTCCCCGTCTGGACGGGTACATGATGGACTTCTTCGGCCCCGGGGTCGAAGCCGCGGAGAGGGTTGGGCTCTACCCGCGCTTGGCGGCGGTCGCTCACGACATCGAAGCGGTTGAGTACGTCGACGGTCAGATGCGTCCGAGGGCGCGTATCGACTATGACCAGTTCGCCCGGTTGGCCGGTGCGAAGGTGCTGAGTCTGCTGCGTCCGGACATGGAGCGCGCGGCCCTGGACGCCCTCGATGATGTCGCTCCTGGCCGTGTGCAGCTGCGCTACGGTGCGCGGGTCTGTGGTGCGTGGACCGACGACGACGGTGCCGGCGTCACTGTCGATGGCTCACCCGAGGCGGTGTTCAGGGCGGACCTCGTCATCGGCGCCGACGGGGTCCATTCCCAGGTGCGGCACCACGTGTTCGGGTCCGAGGAGAACTACCTGCGCCCCTTGGGTATGCGCGCCGCAGCTTTCATCGCGACCGATCCCGCCCTCAACGCCCGCTTCCGGGACCGCTTTGTGCTCACCGACACGGTTGACCGGATGGCCGGGCTGTACAGTCTGCGCTCCGACGAGGTGGCGGCTTTCCTCGTCTATCGCGACGCCAACACGGCCGAGGGGCCGGAGCGGGCTGAAGGTACCCAGAAGCGGCTGCGCCGAGAGTTCACCGGTCTGGGTGAGGCCGTGGACAGGTTGCTCGAGTTGTGCCCGCAGCACCCCTACGACGACGTCGTCGCCCAAGCCATCCTGCCTTGCTGGCACAAGGGGAGCGCTGTTCTGGTCGGGGACGCCGGCGGGGCGGTCTCCCTCCTGGCTGGGCAGGGCGGGTCCCTCGCGATCGCCGGGGCCGCCCTGCTGGGTGATCTCCTCGGGCCGGTGGACTCTGCGGCGGGGGTCGGCCCGGCTTTGGCGGAGTTCGAGCGGCGCTGGCGCCCGGTGGTGGAGGTGGCGCAGGCCTCGGGCCGACGCGCGGCGGCCTCGTTCCTTCCCGCCAACCGCGCCCAACTGCTCCTGCGCCGCTGGATCATACGCTCGACACACCTGCCCGGCATCGACCGGCTGGTGTCCCGCCGGATCGTGGGCAGGGTCGCCAAGTAGACCCCCGTGCACCATGCACCGTCCGTCGACACTGGCTGCCCCCCGCCCGAGCGTTGCCGGGGCCCGGGACAGAGCGACGGAGACACTGTCGGTGGGTCAGGCTTCGTCGGCGCTGTCGTCAGTGGAGGTGTCCGTGGCGGTGGTGCTCGCTGTGTTGGCGAGGATGAGGTTTTTGGTGCGGTTGCCGGTCAATGGAAGTCGGGGCGGTCCCGTCGTACGACCTGTCCACACCCGGCTGTAGCCTGCGGAGATGACCACTGCTCAGACAGTCGCCGAATGGCTCATCGGGAAAATCCGCGCCGAGGGCACGTTGTACCAGGAGGAGGCTGTCTACCTCATCGAGCAACAGTTCGGCTCGGACTGGGTCTACGACAACATCAATGGGAACCCTGCCATCCAGCAGACCGTGCTCAAACTCTTTCGCAGGATCCATGGTGGTGCGATTCAGTGGGACAACTCCGAACGGTGCTGGACCGTCTCCCCGGGCTAGCCCGAACCCGGCCGGTCTCGACCACGTGACGACGAGCTGTCTCTCAACCCGGGGATGCGAGCGTCTCGCTCGCTGACCTTTTCGCGTCCTCGTGTGACTGCAGGAGATAAGTGGCGGCGTCCAAGTGCTCGGGCGCCTTTTTCAGGGCCGTGGCTTCGAGGACGTCATCCTCCAGGGTGGGAGACGGCTGTGGGAAGACTCTGCAACGGTCGTCCCTGTCATGCGGGAGTCCGCGTTCTGGCTCCCCGAGGTCCGTTTGAGAAGATTTCGCCGTTGCCGAAGCCGAGAGTTCGGCGTGCGGGTCCAGGACGGATCGGTCCAGGGGTGTGTCGGCGGGTCAGGCCGAGCAGCGCTCCTGCAGGTCCCGGGCCTTCCGCACGACGCTGATCAGTGACTCATCGCCTTGCCGGAAGCCCTCGACGGCGTCACGGAGATCGGTGAGCTCTCCGGAGAGCTCGGCCGGGGCTGTTCTGGCGATCTCGTCGATCTCGACCAGCAGTCCCAGCGGGTCTTGGCGCAACTGGTCGGGTGCTGTGCGCACCGTGTCCAGGACCCGGGCGCAGGCTTCGTCGACGGTGCCGGCGGAGGCTTCGCCGGCGGGTCCGGTGGAGGCTGCCGAGCTCACCGGTGCCTGCGCCGCGGTCTGCTCCGGTTCGGGCCGACGGTCGGCGAAGGAGCAGCCGGTGAGGGTCAGCAGCACGGCGGTCACGGCCACCGCACGGGCCGCGGCGGATCGGGTGGCATGCAGTGTCGGCACGGATGGTCTCCTGTTCGGATCGGGGAACGCGGGCCTCGGGCCCGAAGCGTTCACCCTACTCGAGGTGTGTTCCGACAGGTGTCGGCCGTGAGGGGGCCGTTCGCTCGAAGGCGGGGGACGTGAATACTCCCGCTGGTGCGAAAGGGTTGCTCAGGGTGCGATCGGCCCTTCCCAAGGTGATGGGTGAGACCTGGCGGCGGATCTTGTTCTCGGTGGCACCGGGCTCCTGGTCGTGTGCGCACCGTGTGGAACAGCTCGCCCCGGCGAGGGCGCTTTCGGTGGGCAGGACGGCACCAGCCTAGGGATCACGGAGGTGAGGTTTTCCTGAGAAGTGCCGGCCTCGAGGGGTACCGAGGCAGGGTCGCCGGTGTGCGCTGTGGTTAGGTGAGGATGGCCAGGGCCTCGGTGATCCTGTCGCACAGGGCTCGTGCTTGGTCGGGGGTGAAGGCGTCGTGGCCGATGTGCAGGAGGGGCCCGTCGGGGTGGGCGTAGGTGCCGTCAACGGTGGTGATGATCTCCCAGGAGTCCAGCAGGACCACGGGGGCCGGCCCTGCGATGGACCACGCGGGGAGTTCCCGGTAGTTGGTGAGCGTCTGGGGATCGGTGACTTCCTGGTGGGTGGCCCAGGAGGGGCGGGGGACAAGAGCTGTGTGCTCGCTCATGGGCGGTGCCTTTCAAACGGGGGGACCCCCATGATCGCGGATGCAAACCTTCTGGTCCGGTATGTGACAACCAACCCCAACACCCCGGAAGGGGGTGAGCTGATTGCTGTCGTGCCGGAACTGAGCGCCGGACCCGGGCGAGGCGGGCGTCGATGGTGCCCTGCGCGTCGTGGAGGTGTCCCATCAACTGCACCAGGCATTCCCCGAGTCGCCCAAGATCTGGTGGAGGTCCTGGGTGCCGCTGGTTCTGTAGCCGAGCCCGGAACAGCCGGCTTCCGCCAGTGATGCGTCCAGTGGGACGGGGACGGGCAGCGGCGGAAAAGACCGTGGAGACGGTGGTTTCTCCCTGGCACCCCGTCACAAATAGCGTTCGAGGACCCCTGAACCGTTCTGACACCTGGCGTGCTGTGTGCTGTGGGAGCGTGCGTGTCACGCTGGTGCGCAGAAGCTGCGGTGTCCTGGTCGACAGGCCGTCAGGGCTGGTGCCGGCCGCAGGGGGCGCCCACCGGTGTGGGCCATGGGTGATCGCATCCGTGCGGGGGCGTGGGAGGAAACGCTTCTCGCCCGGGGCAGGAGGGCGCTGCTGTGCACGAGGCGGGGGATGGGCCTGTAGGGGCCGGTGCGTGGGTGCTGGGCCATCTGCGCATCAGTGGCCTCCCGGCAACGCGGCCGTTTCGGGTGCCGTGCATGACACCGCCCGTGTACGGATCGGTGTTGCACCGGCCCTACCGCACAGTCCGGCGGTGCTGCTGGTACCACTCGGTGGACTGGAATGAGGCAACCACCGTGGCCGACGCTGCCCTGCGGAGTGCCCTGGCCCAGCTGGCCGCCCGGCAGGGGCGGCGGCCAGAGTTGGGGGTGGTGGTCGAGCGGAACCTGCCGCGGCACTGTCCGGGGCACCTCCAGGAGGCGGTGATGGGCCTGGTTTGGCGGCACCCCATCGTGGCTTCCACGGAGGCGATCACCGACGGTGTCCACCGGCTCACGGCCATGCGCCAGCAAGGAGTCAAGAGCACCCCGGCACTGATCCCGGCTCCTGCCGGACAACGGCTCTCGGAGATCCCCGGGGCCTACCCGCACCAACACCTCAGCTAAGACGTGTCCGGTACGCGGTGGTGGGTGCAGCCGCCGACGGGAAACGCCGGTGTCGTGATCATGGCCAAGCGGGGCGTGTGAGCTGGTCAGAATCGGCCGGCCACCCGCATGCTGTCCTCACGGCACGTCGAAGGAGATGCCCATGCCACCCATGGTGCCCGCAGTGGCTTCCACCGGCCCGGGCCCGTCCGTGACCATCATGCTGGTGTCCGGTGGGGTCCTGGCCGTGGTGTGCGTAGTGATCCTGCTGCGTCTCTACCGCCCGAAACGCCTCGATGACCGCACCCGGGCCCGTCGCGGGCTTCGCGCTGAGGGCTTCACCGCAACACTGGGAGGTTCCGGCGCCGCGTCCTCCCACGGCGGCTTCTACAGCGGAAGTGGAGGCTTCGACGGCGGGAACTTCGACGGCGGTGGTGGGGGTGGTGGCCCATGCTGATCACAGGCCGGCGGGAACGGGGCTGACGATGTTCGACCTCACCGACCTTCAAGTCCTTGCCCTCGTCCTGCCCGTGCTGGGCTACCCGGTGCCGATCACCGTCGGACTCCTCGTGGAGACACCGATCCTGCGGCGGGAACCGGCCACGGCCCGGCGCCGCACGGCAGCGGTCACCCTGGCGCTTCTCTCGCTGTTCACTTCGGCCCCGTTGCTGATCATGGGCCAGGCACTGGGTGCCTTCGCGGTGTTGCTGCTGGGTGGTCTGGTGATCCCGGCGGTGCTGACCCTGGTGCGCCTGCGGCAACGACCGCAGGCGAGGACGACTTCCTGACCGCAGCGCCTTCTGAGGCCGACAGTTCGTGAGGATCAGGACAGGCGTGGTGGAGCGGTGTACAGGCAGGTGAGGTGTCCTGCGGCTATCAGAGCCGGGTCCCGTGGAAAGCGTCCGCGTCTGCCTGCCAACAGCGGGTGCTCTGGCCGGGTTGCCATAACGGAAGCGCCCCGGGGCCGGGGAGACGGCAGGGGCGCTTCCTGATCCAGCATGGAGGTGCCAGATCGCCCAGCAAGGGGGGTGCTGGGGTGGTGCCGTCGGAGTCCTCAACAGGTCAGGGGACCATCGGCGGAAACCTGTCTATGACTACGCATTTTACGCCGGGCATCTGGGCATGGGCCTGTTTCAGGGGTAACGAAAGTGCTCCATCACTCTCACCCGGTGGCGCCTGCCCTGCCCGGGGACTCCCCACGCCCCACCCCACACCCAGTGGCTGTGCGACAGTCCTTGGTGAGGCACCTTCGAGGAAAGCCTTAGGCGCTGGGTTCTGTGGGGGGCGCCTCATGCGGTGGGGATGCCGCCTCAGGGGTGCTGAGGGTGTTTGTGTGCCCTGTCCCGGGGGATGGGGAGGAGATGTCGTGGTGTTGGAGCTTAGCGCTGTAAGGCGCCTGGGGTGGAGGCAGGCGGGCAATCAAGACGTTCGCGGCATGGGCGAGCAGATCCCGTTGGGCGCGGGGAAGCTTCAGTGAGTTGTGCAGATAAGCCTCGATTTCCACCCGGTGAGCGGCACCACCTAAGTGAAGGTAGAACGGCCACAGTTGCTCGAGCGTGATCCCGGCCCGTGTCAGGGCCTGGTGCAGCAACCGGGCCTGTTCCTCGCCCCACGGGTCATCCATGTGCTGATTCTACGTTCGCACTGACGCGCCACATCGCGCTGACATGGGTGGGCGTGGTCGCGCACCCGTCCTGCACCGGTTCGTGTTTCGTCCTGCCCGGTGTCCTGGCGTTCCGGTGTCGCGCGCCGGGGTGGCTTCGGGGTGCTGCGGTCACGGCCATGGTCGGGGACCGGGTTCACCGGGTGTCGTTGCGCAGCGAGGACGGCGGGAGGGCCCTGGCGGTGTATCCGGTACTCGCGGACGTCGACCACTCGGCGGGCTCCTATTCCGTTTGCTCCGTCTTCACGGATCCAAACGAGTCCCAGCTCGGCCGCCACAATCTCCACGGTGCCCGAGTAGTGCAGCACCTCCTGGGCCCAGGCGTGCACCTGGTCACCGGGCACCAGCTCAGCCGGTGGGGTGTTGGGTGGGGGTGCTGGCTCCCCGGTGTTGGTGCTTGTCATCATGGTGTGGCCCTTCGCGACCGCCGCAAGAATAGTGGTGAGTCACTATCCTGGCGGTCTCATCGCCGCCCGTCCCTTGGCCACCTTGGTTTTCTTGTCCCACACCGCACGTCAGGACCCCATGAGGACGGGCAAGGGACGGGGTGAGTGGCCGCGGGGACGAGCTCGTCGAGGAGCCGGTTGCCATGGCCCTCACGGGCCGGTGGACCAGATGGTGGGCAGCACACACTCAGGGGTCTGTCCGAAGTGGGACTTCTCACCCATGGTGAAGCCCCCGTGCTGCGGCGAGCACGGGGGGCCTTCTTTCTCCGTGTCGCCGGGACCCGCTGCGACATCGAGGTGGCGATGAGCCAGAGACTACGCACCCCGCTCACCCAGGTGGGGCGACCACGCCGACCGGGGGGGGGGGGGCTGGACGGAACCGGGTTCTGTGCTGGAGACCCAGAGTTGGTGTGCCTCACTCAGCCAGCGAGAGGAACCCGGATCTCGAACCAGGCCTGCAACCACCGCTGCAAGTCCTCGGCATCCCAGTCCGGGGCATTGACCACCAGCGCATCATGGGCGTCACGGTAGACGGCGGTGACACCGTCCTGCACGGCCAGTTCGGCAACCATGCGGTCCACCAGCTGTGAGTGGGTGGCGGCGATGTCGGCGCGCAGGCCGACGTCGAAGAACTCGGGTTCGGCCACGACCACCACGGGCGGATCCGGTGGCGCAGCCTCGTGTGGAACTTCCCGCAGGGCGTCGATCACGGCCGCTGCGTACTCGGTGAGCTCGGTGGCGCGCAGGGACTTCTCTCCGCGCTTGAGCCTGGCCACGCCGACCATGGGCAGGGTGGGAACGAAGATCTGGTGTCCGGACCCGGTGAGCACCGGGTAGTGGTGCAGGTGGTGGGACGGGTCCTCTGGTGAGCCGAGCCGCCAGGCCGCGTTGGGGGCGCCCGTGGTGATGACGAGAGTGAGGTAGGAGACGAGGCCGTCCAGCAGGGTGAACATCGTGGCCGAGGGCACTCTCATTCCGGTCACGGTGTGCCGGGCCCAGGAGGGCCACATCTGCCGGGGTTCCACCGGGGTGTCACCTGCCGGATCCGCGGCCAGTTCCGCGCGCCGGTCGGTGATCCATTGCCACAACGGGGTCAAGGAGCCCGGGGTGGCATCGAGCATGGCAGACGGGTCGATCCCATGGCTGATGAGCTCGGTACTCAGCCGTTGCAGGGCGGTGGGGCGTTCGGTGAGGAACTCGCCTAGGGCGGCGGCGGCCTGGGCGTGGGTCATGCGCCGGTAGTGGGTCATCGGCATGGCTTGAGGTCCTAGCGAAGGGCGGGCTCAGTGGTAGGGAATCGGCCACGGCAGCGGAAGCAGTGCCCCGGGGTCCATGGCCTCCACCGTAGTGAGACCGCTACCGCCGACGGGTTCGTGACGGGGAAAGACCCCGATGAGACCGGTGTCATGGTGCCAACGCTCTTCAGCGACTCCGGAAGCACGACCCGTGGCCATGGCGGGGTCAGGCGGCCGGGGGACAAAGAGGGCACCGGGTCCCTTGATCCGTTGCCCACCAGAGGAACGGCTCCGTGGAGAGGGAGCGGGGGGAAGCATCCTTGCCCGGGGGAGGACAAAGATGCTCCGGCAGGCACGGGCGATCCGGGGCGGGTTTCACTGTCCCCCAGGGACATGTGTCGCAGCGAAGCCGCCGACGGCACCCTGACGCCTGCTGTTTTCGACTCTACTGTTCGGTAATTGCGGGAGGGCTCTCGGGTGCGTGGCTACATGTGGGGACGACGCGACAGTGCCCCGCGCTGCTGGGTGGGGCACTGAACCTATGGGAGACGAAGGGGCATGCCGGTGATGGGCGCGCACCTGCTTCTTCCGCCTCAACCAGGATGCTCTTGGTGTGGTGAGGACGCAGGCTCAGGAGTGCTCAATGGTGTACTCAGCCGGCACCGCGGATGCGACATCCATGCCAGCTTCAGCGACATCTGCGTCCTCGGCTGCTTCCGCCGGGTCGAGGACTGCGGTGGTCTCGGTGCCTTCCTGGGACAGGTCCACGCAGAGCATGCCGTCCTCAAGGAAGGGCTTCTATCGCCTCGTGGCAGTGGTGTCGATGCCGTAGTGCTATGTGAAGGCGGTGGCCGAGATGATGGCCTGCCCTGGGCCCCGCTTGGAGCCGTTGCGGACTGCGTAGGCGTGCGGAAGGAGTCATCGGCGGCACGCAGAGCCATGACCTGCCGGTCGCGATCGTAGAGCAACTCCACAGTCTGCGCGTTATCGACCAGGTCGTGAGCGGCTTTGTTCAGCGAGATCACCCCGCGCTTTTGAATGGTGACACTGGGCGCCTTCGCCAATGGAGTCATTCTCTTGTCGAACGCTTCAAAGAGCATGATGCCTCCTATGCACGGCGGGTGATTCAGCAGTATGCATCGTATTCATTGCAGCAGTTACAGGCATGACTGTTGCGCTCCAGAGGTCAGGCGTCTCGGAAGGCATGGGTTATGAGGCGCTTTGGTTGCGAGACAGGGGACCGGTGTGGGATTGGCAGGCTGAGGTCGGGTGTTTGTCGTTTGGGCAGTGCAACCGGTGGGGGAGGGGTGAACGTTGTGGTCACCGCCCCGCGCCCTTGGCTCCGACGGGTCTTGTCCTCGGTCCCAGGGTGGGTGGTTTGGTTCTGGGGTGTCCGACGCTTCAGGTCACGAGAGTGATGGGGGATCCCGGTCCTGGTTCGCCCACGGTTCTTCGGCTGGGATTCATGGCTTTCCAGGGGGCTTGCGCTGAGGCCGCCCCAGGCGGGGGTGGGCGGCCTCAGCGCGCGGGGGTGGGGTGATCAGGGGCAGGGGCGCTTGGCGAGCTCGGACGCGAGGGATGTGGCGGAGGTGGTGGTGGAGTTGATCCGCCAGTCGGTCTCCTTGTTGTAGTGGAACCACACCAAACCGGTCACATCGGGCTGGTGGGCCAGGTAGTAGACCAGGTCCGCGTTCCACTTCGCCTTGGACCCGCCGGCTTCGGCCGAGGCGGTCTCGCCGATGAGGATCTCCTTGCCCGGGGCGATCCGGCGCATCTCGTCCAGGCCCCAGCCGAACAGCGCCCAGGGGTCCTGCCAGGTGGACCAGGACTGGGAGGTGCCCCAGTTGTAGCCGTCTAGGGCGACGGTGTCGACGTAGGTGGGCCCCGGGTAGAGCCCGTCCAGGGGCGTGGAACCCCAGTAGGGGGTGTTCGGGTTCCAGACCCATTCCACATTGGTGGCCCCGGCTTTGGTGAAGATGTCGTGGACGTGGCGGTAGGCCGCGATGTAGTCCCCGGGGCCGTTGCCGTTGACTCCTTCGGCCCAGGGGTACCAGTTGCCGTTCATCTCGTGCCCGAACCGGATCATCACGGGGTTGCCCCAGGAGCCCAGGCGCTTGGCCCAGTCGGTGATGTAGGCGTCGTGGTCGCCGGCGGCGATCCGGTCCAGGGAGTAGGCGGGCTGGTCCACCCCACCGCCCCAGGCCCACGGTTCCCAGGTCAACAACGTGGTGGCACCGGCGGAGCGGGCCTTCTCGAGCTCCCAATACGGGACGGGTTGTTTGAAGTCCTTGTAGGAGAGGATGATAGACGGCTTCTCCCCGGTCAGCGATGCCACTTCGGCCAGCTCCGCGGAGGCTGCCGAGCCGCCCGGGGTGCCCACCCCGAAGCGCAACGGGCAGGTGCGCACCGTGGGGGTGGTAGCCGTGGTAGCCGTGGTAGCCGTGGTAGCCGTGGTAGCCGTGGTAGTCGAGGTGGTGGCCGTAGCCACCGTCACGGTGGGGCCGGCCTGGGCGGCCGGGACCGCGGCCAGTGACAGGGCCACGGCCACGACGGTGGCCGGCAGGAGGCGGGATTGGGACATGGGGGGTCTCCTCACCCCAGCAGCGTCCGGGCAGGAGTGGCGGCTGGGTGTTCAACGGGTGGGGGGTGGAACGCTCAACCGTTCCATTCACTATTGTGAAGCATGCTGGGGGTCGGTGGGGTCTGTGACCCTCGATGGCCCACCAGCAATGGGCAGAAGAGCTCTGCGGTGCCTTGATGGCCTCGGGGCGCGGCGGTGACGGGCCGGCCAGCCTGGATCGGGGATGCGGGTGCCGGGCTGGTGGTAGGCAAAGGAGCGGGCCGAGCAGCTTCCCAAAGCGGTCATCGACTCACATCCAGCGGTGGAGCGGCGAGGCGGGATAAACGCTATCGGGGCGGATCCGCGTAGCGAGGTGCGCTGTAGAAGAGTCGGAACTTCCCAGATGTCTTGCACGGTAAGGGTTACTAGACGCTCAGGTGGCGAGACGATCGGGGGAGGCCATGAGTGGAGTGCGTGGTGAGGGTTGTGTCGCGATGCCGCTGAGCCTAAGGGAGTTCTTGGGACAGTAGCCGCCGGAGATTCGTCGGGCTGTTGTTGCGGTTAGTCGGTGAGGAGTTCCTCAGCGGCTTGGTCGAGCAGCTGACGATCGAGGCGGGGTAGGTGCAGAGCCTGATGGAGGTAGGCCTCGACTTCCAGTTGGCGGGCGTTGCCGCCCAGGCTGAAGTAGTGCCACCACAATTGGGGCACCGAGATTCCGGCCCCTACAAGGGTGTGGTGCAGCAGGCGGGCTTGCTGGGCGGTGAGGGCGTCGAGCATGGGGGGCTCCTTCAGCGTCGAGGCCCGGCAGGGAGCCTGCGTGGTGAAGAGGGGCGGCTGGGTGCTCAACCATCCCTGAGGCCTCCGAAGATAGTTCCCCACGCGAGCAGGTGCACACCAGGTGCGTTTAGTGGATCGGCCTTACTGGCGGCGTATCCGGTCGGTGCTTTGGCGCGGCAGCGTGGCGGTCGGAACGGCACCTCGTACGAAAGGGCTCGGGCGGCCTGGCCGGTAGCGTCAGGGGTGCACTGGGGTGTGGGCTAACATCACCGGCGCAGCGGAGGCCCCGGCGTGATGCCGGGGCCTCCGCCTCAAGGCACACCGGGGGAGGGGACTGGACATCCTTTGTCGGGGCGACGTGGGGGCTTGGTGCCGGCGCCGGATCAGCCGCGCAGGCCCGCGGTCTCGTCCTGGAGATCGTCGAGCACCCATTCCGCAAGCTGTCCGGCCGGGATCACGACTGCACTGTCGCGGATGTGCTGTGCAGCCTGAGGTGATAGAGGACTCTCGATGGCCTCGGCGTCGTAGACGGCCAGGGCTGCTGCGTAGCCGGCAGCCAGCGGCGCCCTCCATTCCTGATGACGGGTGTAACAGGAATGGCGCGGGTCGGCGCTACGGGCATCCAACCACCGTGCCGGCTGCCGGGAACCGGCAGTGACCGCAATCAGGCGTTGGTGCAGGACCCAGGTGACGTCTGCCCAGCGACCGGCCGGGGTGTCGACCATGGGGTAATAGGTGGCGATCCACTGGGTGGGGGAGTGGGGTTGGAGTTCGATGGCCAGGGCCCCTGTGGTGGAGGTGTTCATGCTTCTTTCCGGTGCATCGTTGCAAGGTTTGGACCGCGGTGAGGGTCGGGGGCGGGACCGCATCGGGTGGCTCGGGGAATCCCAAACCAGCGGTCCACCCTATGAGAGGAGTTCGGTAACTCTGAAAGCAAGCTGATCAATGTGACGTCCCACTGTCTTTGAAGTCTAGGGATGCGAGGCGTCTCGTCGGGGAGTAGATCAGCTATCGCCGGGAGGGGTGCGGGGACGGCCCGTCACCGCTGCCCTGCCCCGCTCGAGCGACTGCGGGTGACGCATCTAAAAGGTCGTCCTCTGCACCTCGCCCGCCGGCGGGGGCGAAGCGCGGCGCGCTGCCGTCACGTGACGGGATCGCGCAGGATCGTTCGCAGGGTGTCCTGTGGTGTCTCGCGCGTGAAGCTGTCGAGGTGGAGCTCGTGGTGCGGTCCATTTCGGTGTTTTACCTGTGTCTGCGCGAACGTGCCGAGGCGGGCGAGGGTGTCGAATTCCTCCGCGAATGGGCCGTGGTGCATGACCTGGACGACGTCGTGCTCCGGAACGGTGAAGAGCTCGAGGTCGTCGATGGGCCGTACGGAGGAGCTTGCTGCGCGGGTGCGCGCTGCGTTCAGGTCCTCGGCGGTGGTGTCGTCGGGGACGGCGGCCAGGACGCGGTATCGCAGCGAGGAGATCGGGTTGACACTGTAGAAGTCCGCGATTTCGACCGGGATCGAGTCTTCGGGGTACCAGTACTGGATCTCGATGACCGGGGTGGTCCCGGTGCCGAGCTGGCTGGCGATGTCACCGATGAGGACCTTCTTGCGGTAGAACTCGTCGGTGCCAGGGGAGCCAGCGCCGAGGATCGACGCGTAGGTCACGGCAGGGGTGCGCACGAACTCGGGGTCATCCGAGGCGTGGAAGTGAGGTGTGGCAAGCATTCCTGGGTCTCCTTGTGCCGTGCGATGTGTTCGAGGATGGTTCGGTAGGGGTTCAGGCGCTGTATCCGCCATCGATGTCCAGGGAGGCGCCGTTGATGTAGGCGCCATCCTCGCTGGCGAGATGGGAGACCAGTAAGGCGACCTCCTCGACTGTGCCGAAGCGCCCGACGGGGATCGTCGCGCGCAGAATGTCCCCGGCCGGTCCGTCGGCGGGGTTGGACGGCGTGTCCACGGGCCCGGGCTGGACGTTGTTGATCGTGACGCCGCGCGGGCCGAACTCACGCGACATGCCTCGGACGAGGCTGGCCACCGCGCCCTTGGTCATTCCGTAGAGCGACGTGACGTCATCGGGGAAATGGCTGGCGCTGACGCTGCCGATCACGATGACCCGACCGCCCTCCTGCAGGTGTGGGGCGCTGAACCGAACGGTGTCGAGGGTGCCGCGGATGTTCACGTCGATCATGCGGTCGATCTCCTCATCGGATAGCTCCCCGACCCGCTTCTTGGTCCCGCCGCCGGTGTTGGACACGACGATGTCGAGGCGCCCCTCCTGGGCGGCGAGATCGGCGATCACATCACGGACCTGCGCTCGATCGGCGCTGTTCGCTTTGATCCCAGCAGCCTGACCGCCGGAATCGGTGATGGCCGACACGAGCGCTTGCGCCTCGTCCGTCGCAGAGGCATAGGTGAACGTCACCCGCGCGCCCTCAGCCGCGAGACGACGAACGATGCCGGCGCCGAGACCACGGGCCCCGCCCGTCACCAGGGCGATCTTGCCTGCGTGACGCCCATCCACGGGGTGCTCGGGGCCGCTTTGAACGGGGGTGCTGTGTGTCATGGAGTCCTCGCGGGTTTCAGGGTGAAGGGTGGGTGGTGTCGGTGCGGGTGATCGTCTCGTTCAGCCCGGTGCGGATCGTCGACATCGTCTCGGCGAAGGCTTTGTCGATGTCGACGTCGAGCTTCTCGGCGAGAACGAAGACCCACCACAGGGCCTCGGCGAGCTTGTGCTTCAGCTCGGCGTCCGTGTCGCCGTCGATCGCCCACGTGCCGTCATGGGCCAGCAGGAGCCGCCCGATGTACCCGACGTCGTTGGAGAACCCGATCATCAGCTCGTGCGGGGACCAGGTCGTGCCGTTGAAGCGTTGCTCGAGGATCTCGTAGAGACGGCGAACCTCGAGGGCCTGGTTGCGGGCCGCGGCGAGGTGTGCAGATCCGGTCATGGGTTATGCCTTTCGGAATGGGACCGCGCACGGCGGTCATGCGATGCGGGATCGGGTGCGGGGAACACGGTGAGCGCGCGGCGGGCGAGGGCGACCAGTGCCTGTCGTGGCTCGCCGTCCGCGGCGCGGATGGCGAAACCGGTGGTGAGCGTGATCATGAACCGTGCGAGGTCCTCGGGGTCCTCATTCGGTGGGAGATCGCCGTCAATGATCGCGTGACGGAACCGGGCGGAGAGGCGTTTCTGGATCACCTTGCGGTTCTCGGTGAGGAGAGAGAATGCCTCTGCCTCGTGGGTGACCATCGCCTGCACGGAGAGGCATCCGGGTGGCCGGCCGGGAGTCGTGACTGCCTCCGCGTTGCCGGTCAGGAACGCTTCGGCGACCTCGCGAGCGGAGGGCCTGGCCAGGGCGGCCTCCACGTATCCCATGTTGCGGTCGATGTAGCGCTCCAGTGCTGCGCGGAACAGCTGGGCCTTGTCTCCGAACGCACGGTAGAGCGCGGGGCGGCTGATACCCATCGCTTCCGTGAGCTCGGTCAGTCCCGTGCTCTCGTATCCGTGTCGCCAGAACGTCTCGACAGCGGCGTCGAGGGCCACCTCCGGCTCGAACGTGCGTGGCCGTCCACCGGTTCCCATCGCCCCTCCTGGTAGTTACGTATCGATCGGTACGGAACTAGTGTGACACGTTCGCAGCGGTACCGCTATACCCTCTGCCGGCGCAGCCGGCGTCCAAGAGGCGCTGATGACCGCGCGCAGCGGCCAGTCAGGAAGTCAGGTGCCATGCCCCTAGGTCGCTACCGCATCCTCGGGTGAACCGCGTGAGACCGCTTGCGCGCGGAGCGAAAGGGCCGAATGACCTCCCCGGGGGCACGGCACTCGATGGGCCGCTCGAAATATTCGAGAGGACACTGCACTGGGTAAGGGTTCGCCGACGGGTGAGGCCGAGTCTTAGGAGCTTTCGGAACGTTGGCACGTCTCGCAGTTCAAGGGATGCGAGACGTCTCGGCGGAAGAATTTGCCCCCGCATGATTCCGCAGTTCGGCATGTCTCGCATCCTTGTGCTTTATCCCTACCCCTAGAATCGGATACTCAACCTTGGTTGCGAGACAGATGGCGTAGACGTAGGGAAGCTGATCGGGTACGCGCGAGTGTCGACGCGGCAGCAGGACGCCGACCGCCAAGAGTCCGACCTTCTGCATGCCGGCGTGCGGCGCAATGACATCCATGTCGACAGGGGAGTGTCTGGAGGCCGTGCTTCGCGTCCGCAGTTCAACAAGGCCGTGGCCGCTCTCGAGGAGGGTGACACGTTGGTGATCACCACGCTGGACCGGTTGGGGCGGTCGACGCAGAACATGCTGGCCTTCGCCGAGGCGCTGCGGGGGAGAGGTGCTGGGTTGCGGGTGCTGAATTTGGGTGGGGGAGACTTGGGCACGCACACCCCGATGGGCTCGATGGTGTTCACTGTGATGGCCGCGTTGGCGCAGATGGAATTGGAAATCAAGCGGGAGCGGCTCACCGACTCGGTGGCCAATCGGAGAGCCGCCGGCAAGGACCTCGGCGGGCGGCGCCCGGCATTCACGGACAGCCAGTTCCGCAGCGCCCTCCGGCTCATCGAGGGAGGGGGGCCGGCGACCCAGGTAGCCCGGGACATGGGGATGTCGCGAGCTACCCTGGACCGGCGCATCCGAGAGCTCCCGCAGCCAATAATCTGACGCGGTCATGGGTTACTGGCCGTGATGCACAAGACGCCGCCGCCCGTGAGCGGGCATTGTCACCGGGCGGGTCAAACGGGCATTACTGGCCACGGGGGTCTTGGGACACTTCAGGGAGCGCATCAGCGCACGGTGGAGGTCTCTCTAGCGTGTCCTGTACGGGTAGCAGGTGACGAAGCCGGGCCGGCCCCACAGGGCTGGCCCGGCTCGTGTCGATCGAAAAATATAACTACTGCTGGTCTCCGTCGTTCTTCCCGTTCAAGGCGTCCTTGGCCTTGTCCTTGCCCTGGTCGACCTTCTCAGGGTTGTCCTGGGCGTAGTCCTTCGCCTTATCGGCTGCTCCACCAAGATCCGGCATAGCAACTTCCTCCGTCAATCCTCTCCGCCATGACTCATCACGGTCACCGCGGGCTGACTCGTCCATCCTGACGGATGCCTCCTGAAGAAACCACCACCTGCAGGGGCCTCCCCGGAGCCGTCTCCACAGCCGCCTCGCCTGCCGGGGCTGGCGGCTCAGGTGTCGTGGGGCGACCTTAAAGGTCCCTCTTCGGCTCTGCGATCGGGCGGCAGGCCTGCATTTCGCCAGGACGACCTCCACGGCCCACAGCCGATCGGTGGATCGAGGCTCAGGGCTGAAGGAGTATTACCAGGCTGACTTCCACGACGGCTCCGTCGGGGAGGCTCGTCACGCCAATGGCGGCCCGTGACGGGCGACCGCTCTCTCCGAAGGCGGCCAGCAGCTCGTCGGAGGCTCCGTCGAGCACGGCAGGGTGGGCGGTGAACTCCGGCACTGCCGCCACGTATCCGGTCATGGACACCACGCGCTCGACACGGTGGAGGCCGCCCAGGTGGTGGGCGAGACTGGCAAGGCAGTTGCGCACGGCCAGCCGCGCACAGCCGCGGGCGTCTTCAGGGGTAGGTCCCTCCGATATGCCAATCATTCCTCGATGAACAAGAGTTCCCTGCACCGCGTGGGTGTGACCGGCGGTGAACACCAGTAGCCCGGCCTCTGTGACCGGCACGTAGGCGCCGGCGGGTGTGGGCGTGGGTGGGAGCGTCCGAAGGTAGGCATCATGGTCGGTGCGGGCGCGGCCCTGGGTGGGTGGAAGATCAGGAATCACGGGATTCTCCTTATCATCAAATTATTGTCGACGATCAGACACTATGGGAAGATGAGACATGCCTAACATCCAGAGGTTCGTTCCCGAAGGCCCTGAGCCCGATCGCGTCATCGGCGTGGTCAATCCCTATGACATGGCGTTGGACCGGGAGCTGTGGCGCTGGATGCCCGACAACGTCTCTCTGGCTGTTGCCCGGACCCCCCATCACCCCATGGTGGTGGACGAGATTATGGCAAGTGCTCTCGGTGACGACGCCGAGATTCGCTCCACCGCCCGATGCCTCACCGCAGTCGAGCCGGAGGCTGTGGTCTTCGCCTGCACGTCCGGGAGCTTCGTCAATGGGATCGAGGGGGCGCGGAAGATTTCCGCGGCCATCAGGGAGGAGACTCGTGCCCCCGCGGTGACCACGTCCGAGGCCCTGCTCGAAGCGTTGGACGTCCTGGGGATCACCCGGCTGGCCATCGCCACGCCCTACGTCCCCAAGTTGACGGAGCGGCTCGAGGACTTTCTGGCCGCCGACGGGCGCACCGTCGTGGGGACTGCGGGCCTGGGCCTGGACCGCCTGATCTGGCACGTGCCCTACAACGTCACTGCCGATCTCGTGCGCCAGGCCGACCACCCGGATGCGGAGGCCGTGTTCGTCTCCTGCACCAACCTGCCCACCTTCCACATCATCGCGGCCCTCGAGGAGGAGCTCGGTAAGCCCGTGCTGACCGCGAATCAGGTCACCGCGTGGGCGGGCCTGCGACGGCTCGGGCTGCCCTTGGTGACCGAGGACCAGCGCCTGGGTGAGGTGGGGCGCGCCGCCTGAGGCGAAGTGGCCCGACCAACGATGACGGATGAAAGACGACGACGGCGCCCCCTGAGGTGGGGCGTCGTCGTCGTCGGAACCGCTCGGCGACTCGGCGACCTGCTCAGCGTCCCGCTTAGTGACTGAACAGGGCCCCGAGCCCCTCGGCGCGGGCCGGGTGGCCGGCTAAGCGGAGCCCCTGCCAGGCGGTGACCTGATTGGCAGTCAGCACGGGCACGCCGAGGATTTCCTCAAGCCGGGGCAGCGCGTCGACCGTATGCAGCGCCGTGTCCGGGATTAGCAGGCACTCCGCGCCGGTCAGGTCAGCGGCGCGGGCGGTCTCCAGCACCCATTCCTCGTCCAGCAGGCCCGCGTCTTCGCCGCTGGGAACGTCGTAGGTGGACAGGGCGGTGACCGTGATCCCGTCCTGCTCGAGGAGCCGTGCGAAGTGCGAGGCGACGTCCTCCGGGTAGGTCGCGGCCACCGCGACTCTGCTCAGCCTCAAGTGATGCACCGCCTGGACGAAGGCCAGGGAGGTGGAGGAGGACGGGACGCCGGCGGCTTCCTGGATCCACCCCGCCTGTTCGCGGCACCCCTCCGAGCCGTAGACGAAACTGCCCGAGGTACACGCCCACATCGCCGCGTCGGGAGAGAGGCTCCGGGCCTTTTCGGCCGACGGCACCAGGTTGGCTCGGGAGCCTAGAGCCAGCAACGCCTCGACGTCGTGGTCGGTGCTGCCCTCCCAAGTGTGGATCACGGGGAAGGAGGTGTTCGGGATGAGCTCTTCAAGGGCGGGGAACTCGTCCTCCGCGCTGTGGCCAGGATAGAGGATGGCGACGGTGTGCATGGTGGTAGAGATCCTTTCGTGGTGTGTTGCGTGCCTCACAAAAAAGCTTACAGTTGGATTGTAGACAATCATAGGGTGCCGTTCCGTGGCGCCTCTGCCTTCGACCGAACGGGGACGATCCATGAGCCGATACATCACCATCACCTTGGAGAAGCGGGGCGTCACCGCCCGGGCGCGCCTGCTCGACGATGAGGCGCCGCGCACCGCCGAGGCTGTGTGGCAGGCCCTGCCCCAGTCGGGGCAGGTGTTCCACGGCAAGTTCGCGCGCAACGAGATCTACGCGCTCGTTCCCGCCTTCGCCGCGGAAGAGCCCGGTCCGGAGAATCAGACGATCACTCCGATCACTGGGGACCTGTGTTACTTCACGTTCGAGGGTGTACTCGACAATCCCGCCTACGGGTACGAGGCCTCGGCGGGGACCTCTGAGAACCGCCTGCTCATCGACCTGGCCGTCTTCTACGGGCGCAACAACCTTTTGGTGAATGGCGACGTGGGATGGGTGCCGGGCAACGTCTTCGCGACGATCGAGGAGGGGATGGAGGAGTTCGCCGCCGCGTGCCAGGACGTCTGGATGGGCGGTGCGCGCGGGGAGACGCTCAGCTTCGCCCGCGCCGAGACGGTCTGACTCGAAGCCCCGCGTCGGCCGGGCGGGGTGTCCTCGGGGGATTCAGTAACGTAGGATTGTAAACAATCGGGCACTTGCCTGGTTGGTTCCGGATCCCAGGACACGAGGTCAATGACGACGACAACCGCGCTTTCTGTCCCCGCCGAGCTCTCGGCCAACCCGCTTGACGACGCCCTCAGCCAGCTGAAGGCCGCCGTCGAGACCCTTTCCTACGGGCCGGGTCAGCACCAGATGCTGGCCCGGCCTCGCCGCGAGATGTCGGTGAGTATCCCGCTCCGGCGCGATGACGGCACCGTGGACGTATTCACGGGGCACCGGGTGCAGCACAACTTCTCCCGCGGTCCAGCGAAAGGAGGGGTGCGGTTCAGCCCCCACGTGACGCTGGACGAGGTACGTGCGCTTGCCATGTGGATGACCTGGAAGTGCGCCCTGCTGGACGTCCCGTACGGCGGGGCCAAGGGTGGAGTCACCATCGACCCCCGTAACTACTCCCCGGCGGAGCTGGAGCGGGTCACCCGTCGGTACACGAGTGAGATCCTGCCGATCATCGGTCCGGAACGAGACATCCCGGCCCCGGACATCGGCACGGACGAGCGCACGATGGCGTGGATGATGGACACCTACTCCACCAGTGTGGGCTTCACCGTGCCCTCTGTCGTCACGGGCAAGCCGGTCAGCCTGGGTGGGTCGCTGGGCCGCTCTTCGGCCACGTCCAAAGGAGTGGTGCACATCGCCCTCGCAGCCCTGGCCCACCGCGGCCTGCGGCCACACGGGAGCACCGCCGCGGTCCAGGGCTTCGGCAAGGTCGGGGCGGGCGCGGCCGAGTTCCTCGCCGAGGCCGGGGTGCGGGTGGTGGCCGTGGGGGACCAGTACGGAGCGGTCCACGCGGCCAGCGGGCTGGACGTCCCGCGCCTGCTGGCGCATGCGGGGCGGACGGGGTCGGTCATCGGTTTCGAGGGAGCTGATGCAATCGGCTCCGATGAGCTGTTGGAGCTCGACGTCGATCTGCTGATCCCTGCCGCGGTGGAGGGCGTGCTGCACGAGGGCAACGCGCACCGTGTGCGTGCAGGAATCGTCGTGGAGGGAGCCAACGGTCCGACGACGGCCGCAGCCGACCGGCAGCTGCACACCCAGGGCGTCCTGGTGGTCCCGGACATCCTCGCTAACGCGGGAGGCGTCATCGTCTCCTACTTCGAGTGGGTCCAAGGCAACCAGGCGTATTGGTGGACGGCCGACGAGGTGGACGAGAGGCTTGAGCGCCGCATGCTCCAGGGGTGGACAAGTGTCCTCGAGACCGCGCGCCGCCGTGAGGTCACGCTGCGCGAGGCCGCCACCCTGACCGCCGTTCAGCGCGTGGCCGAGGCGCACACCACCCGGGGCCTCTATCCCTGATCGGCTGGTAGGCCGAGTGTGGCCTGCCGAGTCGGCTACCAGCTACGTCCTGGTCAAGTAAGTGCGCAATCCGACCTACACCTCGGGGAACACTCCGTACCGGCACGCCATGGCATGGCACGATGCTTGTCTCCGGCAAGCTGGGAGCGGAGGTTGGCATCGCCGAGAACCGGCGCGCCACCGAGATCACCTCCGCTCAACCGCCTGACGACCCCGGTCCCAGCACCCCAGCACCCCAGCTCCCTCGAACGGATCAGCTCGATCGTGAACCTGACGGTGCGCATCACCTCGGCCGGGGAAGTCCGCGACCGGTCCTCACTCGAAGGAGGTCTCCGGCGGCTGGAGGAGGTTTTCGGCGTGGCTGGCAGGGACACACGTGCTGTGTTCAGGGTCTACGAGCTCCCGCTCAGGGTCGCGGTCGAGCGACCATGATGGTTAAGGCGTGATCGGCGGTTCAACGTGAAGGAGCGGGGCCGGGAGGATTCCCGGCCCCGCTCCCGTTCCGTCTTTCTGCGCGCTCTACTGTCATTCAGGTCCGCGCGGGGATACTAACTCCCGCGCCTCAGGCCCGGCGCACGTAACCCAGCTGCTTGTCCACCTGGTTGACCAGCTCCTCGCCGGTACACCAGCGAGTGAGGTTCTGTACGAACTGGTCCGCCAGCGTGTTTCGCCAACCGACGACGTCCCCGCTCATGTGCGCGGACACATGCACGTTGTCCATCTGCCAGAACGGATGCTCGACAGGCAACGGCTCCTCATCGAAGACATCCAGCGACGCGGCCGCAATCTGGCCCTCTCGCAGGGCCTGGACCAGGGCCGGCTCGTCAACCAACGCGCCCCGGCCCACGTTCACCACATGGGCGGTGGGCTTCATCCGGGCCAGCACATCCGCGCCGAGCAGACCGCGGGTGTCCTCCGTCAGGGGAGCGATGAGTACGAGGTGGTCCGCCCATCCGGCGTGCTCGGCCAGCTCCGCGCTGGGGACAACGGTCCCGAAGTCCGCGTCCTCCCCCCGCGCGGTGCGCCCGGCACCTCGCACCTCCAAGCCGAGGGCGCGCAACAGCCGGGCCGTGGCACGCCCGATCCCGCCCGTACCGACCACGAGCGCGTTTTGCCCCGCGCTGCGCCTTACCTCGCGATGCTGCCAGACAGACCGGCGCTGAAGCTCCTTGCTGGTGTGCAGCTGCTTGTCGTGGGCGAGCACCGAGGCCAGGACGAATTCCGCGATGGGCCCGTCGAAGGCGCCGTGGGCGTTGGTGACTTGGACGGAGGACTCCCGCAGCTCGTCGAAGAGCAGGGAGTCCACGCCCGCTGCGGCCACGTGGACCCACTCCAGGGAGTCGGCGTAAGACCAGGCGTCACGCAAGGCTGGGGAGAAAAAGTCCCAGACGAACAAGACCTGGGCCCCGGGCAGTGCCCCAGAAAGACCCTCCGCATCAGTCCACACCACATCGGCGTGATCCTCGAAATCCAAGGCGTTGTAGGGGGCGCTCGTGCCGGGTGCCGTGAGCACGATAACTTTCGGGCGACGCTGAGAGGGCTGGGACTGCGCTGTCTCTTCCATGGGCCCACTGTAAGACCCCGGAAGATTGTTGACAATAAGTCGATCTGTTGGGAAGAATGTGAGCCATGACATCTCTGAGCCCCGTACTCAAGCAGGCGACCCCCGTGGTCGTGGACCACGCCCTGGGCAGCTGGATCTATGGCACTGACGGCCGGGACTACCTGGACTTCACCACCGGCATCGGTGTCACCAGCACCGGTCACTGTCACCCCAAGGTGGTGGCGGCTGCTCGGGAGCAGGTTGGCAAGATCATCCACGCCCAGTACACGACCGTGATGCACCAGCCTTTGCTGCAGCTCACCGAGAAGCTCGGCGAGGTGCTTCCGGAGGGGCTGGACTCCGTGTTCTACGCCAACTCCGGCTCCGAAGCCGTTGAGGCCGCCATCCGTCTGGCGCGCATGGCCACGGCCCGGCCGAACATCGTCGTCTTCCAGGGTGGTTTTCACGGTCGCACCGTGGCCGCGGCCTCCCTCACCACGGCCGGCACGAAGTTCTCGGCCGGATACGCGCCGCTGATGGCCGGGGTGCACATGTCGGCGTTCCCCTACGCCTACCGCTACGGCTGGGACGAGGCCACGGCCGTGGCTTTCGCCCTCCAGGAGCTGGACTACCTGTTGAAGACCCGCACCGCGCCCAACGACACGGCGGCGTTCCTGATCGAGCCCGCCCTGGGCGACGGCGGCTACCTGCCGACCCCGCCGGCCTTCATGGAGGGGTTGCGGGAGCGCGCCGACCGGTACGGCATCCAGCTGATCTTCGACGAGGTGCAGGCCGGCGTCGGGCGCACGGGCGAGTTCTGGGGCCACCAGCACTCCACCGCCACTCCGGACATCATCATCACGGCCAAGGGCGTCGCCTCCGGCTTCCCCATCTCGGCCATCGCCGCCTCCACCGAGACCATGTCCAAAGCCTGGCCGGGCTCCCAGGGTGGCACCTACGGCGGCAACGCGGTCTCCGCCGCCGCCGGCGTGGCCACCCTCGAGGTGGTCAAGGAGGAGGGTCTAGTGGAGAACTCGCGGGTGCGCGGCGAACAGCTGCAGGCCGGGCTGATCCAGATCCAGGAGCGCTTCCCCGTGATCGGCAACGTCCGCGGCCTCGGCCTGATGCGGGGCATCGAGTTCACCGCCCAGGACGGCACCCCGGACGCCGCGACGGCCGCGGCCGTCCAGCAGGCCACCACGGAGCAGGAACTGCTCACCCTCACCTGTGGGCCGGAGGGCAACGTGGTGCGCCTCATCCCCGCCCTCGTGGTCACCGAAGAGGAAGTTTCCCTTGGGCTGGAGCGCTTCGAGGCCGCTGTGGCCGCTGTGGTCGGTGCTGTCCCTGCGGGCACGACGGGAGCCTGAAAGCACGCATGAGCGAAGCCACCGTTCCCGCCCTCTCCGACGTCGTAGCCTCTGGCACGGCAGCTACTGCCGCCCGCAGGGAGGCCGCCGTCGACCCCGCTGTGCTGGGCCTCCTCGCCGCGGCGGGGGTCGCGGCGGACTCCTCGCCGCGCCGGCTGGCCGAGTACGCCTATGACGCCTCCAACTATCGGGTGCCCCCGCTGGCCGTGGTGTTCCCGCGCACCGTGGAGGAGGTGCTGGCCGCGGTGGCGGCCTGCCGGGAGACCGGTACTGCGCTGGTCGGTCGCGGCGGGGGCACGTCCATGGCCGGCAACGCCGTGGGCCCCGGGGTGGTTCTGGATTTCTCCCGCTACCTGAACCGCATTCACAGCATTGACGAGGCCTCGGGCACCGTGGACGTGGACCCGGGCGTGGTCCTGTCGGACCTCACTCGGGAGGTGGAGCGCGCCACCGGCAACCGCTCCACCTTCGCTCCGGACCCCTCCTCGAAGAACCGTGCGACCGTGGGCGGGGCCATTGGCAACGACGCGTGCGGCAACCACTCTGTGCGCTACGGTCGCACTTCCGACCACGTGGTGGAAATCGACGTTGTCACCACCGACGGTGCGCGGCTGACGGCCACCACCACGGGTCTGCGCGCCACCGATCCGTCCGACGACGCGTCGGCCGCCCGTGCGGCCGAGCTGACGGAGTCGCTGACGCGGCTGGCGCGGGAGAACCTCGCCGTCTTCCGCGTCGAGCTCGGCCGGATCCAGCGGCAGGTCTCGGGGTATCACCTGGAGAACCTGCTGCCGGAGAAGAAGTTCAACATGGCCCGCGCGCTGGTGGGCTCGGAGGGCACCTGCGCCGTGGTGGTCCGCGCCCGGATGAAGCTCGTGCCCAAGCCTGCCAGTGCGCTGCTGGTGTGCCTGGGCTACGAGGATGTCGTGGAGGCCGCACGGGACATCACCACCATCCTCGAGTTCTCGCCCGCAGCGGTGGAGGGCACTGACGAGGCCATCGTGGAGACCATGCGGTTCCGGCGCGGAGCGGGCTCCGTGCTGGGCCTGCCCGCCGGACGGGCCTGGTTGTTCGTGGATCTTGACGGATCCGAGCCCGAGGCGGTGGCCGCCGAGGCCGACCGCCTGCTGACGAGGCTGGCCGAGAACGGCCGACTTGTGGAGGGTCGGGCCGTGCCCGACCTCGTGGAGCGAGCCTCGCTGTGGCGCGTGCGCGAGGACGGGGCGGGTTTGTCATCCCGGTTGGCCAGCGGCGGGGAGTCCTGGCCCGGTTGGGAGGACTCCGCCGTGGCCCCGGAGGACCTCGCGGACTACCTCGCGGACCTGCGCGTCCTGCTGGCCGAACACGACCTGGACGGGGTGATGTACGGCCACTTCGGCGCCGGGTGCATGCACATCCGGATCACCTTCGACCTGCGCACCGACGACGGGCGGGAGGTGTTCCGCCGCTTCACCCGCGAGGCCGCCGAGCTCGTGGTCCGTCACGGCGGGTCGCTGTCCGGCGAGCACGGGGACGGGCGGGCCCGCTCGGAGCTGCTGCCGATCATGTACTCCCCGACGGTGCTCGCGGCCTTCGCCCGGTACCGCCGGCTGTGGGACCCGTCGGAGATCCTCAACCCCGGCTCGATGACGGCCCCGGACCCGATGGACGCCCACCTGGCGCTGGAGGGCATCCCGGCGCGGGAGTGGCGCACGAGCTTCGATCTGCGCCCGGTCGGCAGCCACGGCGGCGGATCGCTGGTGGAGACCGACGACCCGGCCACCGCCCATGGCGCGGGCACCGACCCGTGGGTGCACGCCGTCCAGGGCTGCATCGGCGTGGGCCGCTGCCGCGCGGACACCGGCGGGGTCATGTGCCCCAGCTACCGGGCCACCCGGGACGAGAAGGACTCCACCCGCGGCCGGGCGCGGGTGCTCCAGGACATGGTCCGCGGTGCGGCCACCGTGCAGGAGGGCTGGCGCTCGGAGGAGGTACGGGAGGCCTTGGACCTGTGCCTGTCCTGCAAGGCCTGCGCCACCGACTGCCCGGCCGGGGTGGACATGGCCACCTACAAGTCCGAGTTCTTCGACCACTACTACCAGGGCCGACTCCGCCCGATCTCGCACTTCTCCCTGGGCTGGCTGCCGCGCTGGCTCAAGCTCACCGGGCGGATCGCCCCGCTGGTCAACGCGGTACTGGCCACGCCCCTGGCCAAGGTCGCCGCCGTCGTGGGTGGGCTCACCACGAAGCGCACCATGCCGCGCTTCGCCGGCGCGAGAGAGTGGCGCCGGGAGGTCACGGCCGCCGGTGCGCAGCAGCCGGGCGCCGGTACCGCGCTGCTGTTCGTGGACACCTTCACCCGGGGCTTCCGCCCCGAGGTGGCCGGTGCCGCCGCCCGCGTGCTCGCCGACTCCGGGGAGACCGTGGAGTGCTCCGCGGATGCCTGTTGCGGGCTCACCTGGATCTCCACCGGCCAGCTGGGCACCGCCAAGAAGCTGCTGGCCCGGGCCGCGGAGACGCTCGACGACGGCACGGACCGCCCGATCGTGGTCGTGGAGCCCAGCTGCGCCGCGGCCCTGCGGAAGGACCTGCCCGAGCTCGTCCCCACGGAACAGGCGCGACGGGTCGCGGCCCGTGTGCGCAGCTTCGCGGCGCACACGGCCGAGCGCGCCGCGGACGGGTGGACCCCGTCCCCGGCCTGCCCCGTCCCCGAACAGGTGGTGCTGCAGACCCACTGCCACGAATACTCGGTGTTCGGCGCGGCCGGCCAGCGTGCCGCGCTCACCGCCGCGGGCGTAACCGACGTGGTCGACGCCACCGGCTGCTGCGGCGTGGCCGGCAACTTCGGCTTCGAGAAGCAGCACTACGACGTCAGCATGCAGGTCGCCGAGAACGCCCTGGCACCGGCCCTGCGCGGCACGGGGGCCGAGACCGCCGTGCTCACCGACGGCTTCTCCTGCGCCATGCAGATCAACCAACTTGACGCCACCAGACCGGGCCTGCATCTGGCCCAGATCCTGGACCCAGGACGGCCGCAGCCGGCCGGCCCCGACCGAACCCACTCCACGACCCCGAAAGAGGACTCGCCATGACCACCAACGTCAACGCCTCCCGCACCTCCCAGCAGGCCCTCGACGCAGTCGGCACGGTCAGCACCGGCCTGTTCATCGACGGCCAGTGGAGCGAGGCCGCCTCCGGCAAGCGCTTCGACGTCGTCAACCCGGCCACCGAGGAGGTCATCGCCACGGTCGCCGACGGCGGCGCCGAAGACGCCCAGCGGGCCATCGAGACCGCCGGCCGCGTTCAGAAGGACTGGGCGAAGACCCCGCCCCGGGTGCGCAGCGAGATCCTGCGCCGCGCGTACGACATCATCATGGCGCGCCAGGACGAGCTGGCGCTGATCATGACCACGGAGATGGGCAAGCCCTTCGCCGAGGCGAAGGGTGAAGTGGCCTACGCCGCCGAGTTCTTCCGCTGGTTCTCCGAGGAGGCCGTGCGCATCGGCGGCGACCAGACCACCACCGGCGACGGCAAGAACCGGATCCTGGTCTCCAAGGAGCCGGTGGGTCCCTGCGTGCTGGTCACCCCCTGGAACTTCCCACTGGCCATGGGCACCCGCAAGATCGGCCCCGCCATCGCCGCCGGCTGCACCATGGTGTTCAAGCCCGCCAACCTCACCCCGCTGTCCTCCCTCGCCCTGGTGGACATCCTCGTGGAGGCCGGCCTGCCCGAGGGCGTGCTGAACGTCATCTGCACCTCCAAGGCCTCCGCCGTGGTCGGCCCGTGGATGTCCAGCGGCATCGCCCGCAAGATCAGCTTCACCGGATCCACCGAGGTGGGCGTGCGCCTGCTCGAGCAGGCCGCCCAGCACGTGATGCGCTCCTCCATGGAGCTCGGTGGCAACGCCCCGTTCGTCGTGTTCGAGGACGCCGACCTGGACCGCGCCGTGGAAGGCGCCGTCGCCGCGAAGATGCGCAACATGGGCGAGGCCTGCACCGCCGCGAACCGCCTGTTCGTGCAGCGCTCGATCGCGGACGAGTTCTCCCAGCGTCTCGCCGCGCGCCTGGGCTCGCTGTCCGTCGGCGACGGCGCGCAGAACGGCACCGACGTCGGCCCCCTCGTCGAGGAAAAGGCCCTGGCCAAGGTGCAGGAGCTGGTGGACGACGCGGTGTCCAAGGGCGCCACGGTCGTCTGCGGCGGATCCCGTCCGGACCGGCCGGGCTACTTCTACTCCCCGACCGTCCTGTCCGACGTGGACCCCACCGCGCAACTCATGAACGAGGAAATCTTCGGCCCCGTGGCTCCCGTGATCCCGTTCGACACGGAGGAGGAGGTCGTCCGCATGGCCAACGACACCCCCTGGGGCCTGGTGGGCTACCTCTTCACCCAAGACATCGACCGCGGCTTCCGGGTGGGCGACGCCCTCGAGGTCGGCATGCTCGGCCTCAACACGGGCATCGTCTCCAACCCCGCGGCACCCTTCGGCGGCATCAAAGCCTCCGGGCTCGGTCGCGAGGGCGGCCGCGTGGGCATCGAGGAGTTCCTCGAGACCAAGTACATGGCCGTCCCCCGCGGCTGACGCAACGGCCCGGTGCGCCGGGCCCCGCACGCGCGGGTGCTCCTCGCCCGACTGTCCTGGCCGGGCAAGGAGCACCCGCGCGTTTCGGGTACGACTGGATGCGTTCTCGTCTGCCCTCTGCCCTCTGCCCTCTGCCCTCTGCCCGGTGCCCACCCGTGGGTGACTCAGGGGCGGGCGGATGGGCCGGTCGGGGTCGACTGGGCCAGGGCCGGCTCCGGAGAGTCCCGGACGTGAGCGGTGCTCTCCAGTCAGCCCTCGGAGGGACTCAGGCGGCCGATGGCGTCCTCCATGTGGTCCAGGAGCAGCCGATCGGCGCGCTCCACATCGGATCGCCCGATCGCCTCGGCAATGTCCCGGTGCTCGTCCAGCCGGAAAATGTGGGAGTTGTATCGGCTCTCCAGCGCGGTGATGCACATACGGGTCTCCACCATGAGCGTGGTGTGCATCCGGGAAAGCCGGGCACTGCCGGCGAGGGCCACGAGTAGCGCGTGGAACTCCACGTCCGCCTCGGTGAGCGCGTCCGTGTCATTCTGCGCGACCGCAGCCGTCATCGTCCGCACCACCTCGAGGAGTCGTTCACCCGCGTGCTCAGCGTCGACCTGGATGGCTCGCGTCGCGGCCGCCCGCTCCACCGCGGTGCGCGCCAGGTACATATCCCGCACATCGTCGTCCGTCACCTCGATGACGAACACGCCCCGGTTCCTGATGCTGACCAGCAGGCCCTCCTGGGTGAGTCGCTGCATGGCCTCCCGCAGGGGCCCGCGGCTCACACCCAGGCGGCGGCTGAGCTCGGCCTCGTTCAACTGCTGACCAGGCACCAGGTCGCCCTCGCCGATGGCCCGGCGCAGTTGCCGTGCGATGAGGGCAGGCGTCGTCTCCTGGACCACCGGTTGAAGTATGGGGCTGGTCATGGTGCCTCCGACCATGGGTAACCGTGCTGGACAAGGATATTGTTCACAATCATATCCCGAAGCGGACTAGAGCGAGGGCTACACAGTGTCCCGATTTCGCTTCCCCTGTGGTGCTCCGCGCCTTCTGATGACTCGCTGGGCACCTTGACATTCCCCGTGCCCACCGCCTGTGACCTGCTCCGACACGCACGTCCGGGTGCCGGTTGTGGGCGACCCTGCGGAGGAAGGGTATCGAGACTGCGGTAGGCGGTCTCCAGGCTTATCCTCAGCGGTTCCGGAGCCGTACCGACACCCCGCGGCGCGCCTCATGCCTTCCCCTTGTTGCCTAGCTCACATCGACATCATATGCTTCTTGTAGACAATCGTACGACAGGGGATGGTGATCACATGTTTTCCAGTGCGCTCCCCGATGTGCCCATCCTGGACCGCTCGTTCACTGCTGACCGTGCGGCCGGGCCCCGGGGGCAGTCAGCCGATTTCAGGACACTACCGCTGGGCTGTGGCCCATCGGCGACTGCCATGGAGGAGCATGCCCGTGCCGTGCGGGCACCCGGCCCGGCCACGGGGACCTGGCGGGCGGCGGTGATCCGGGCCGGCGTGGTCTTCCCTTTTCGCTCGTGGCCTCTCAACCTGACGTCCCCGGACCACGTCGTCTCGGATGCCTTGCTCTTCGTTCCGCAGGGCGGAAAGACTCCCGCGACCACCCGGAGTGAACCCATCGTGGTCCCCGTTCGACCGACTTCGACCTAAAAGGAAGACCATGACTGACCTGACAGAACTCACGGCGCTCGAGCTGTTGGACGGCTACCGCCGGGGCAGCTTCTCCCCGGTCGACGCCACGCGGGCCGCGCTGCGGACCATCGACGAGCTCGACGGTGCAGTGAACGCCTTCGTGTCCGTGGACCACGAGCAGGCCCTGCGGACTGCCGCCGAATCGGAGAAGCGATGGCACGTGGGGGAGCCGCTGGGCCCCGGCGATGGGGTCCCCACGTCCATCAAGGACATCTTCTACACCCGGGGCTGGCCCACGCTGCGCGGCACCCGGCTCATCGACGCGAACCGGCCGTGGGAGGAGGACGCCCCCTGTGTGGCCCGGCTGCGCGAGACCGGTGCCGTGCTCCTGGGCAAGACCACCACCCCGGAGTTCGCGTGGAAAGGGGTCACCGACTCCCTGCGCCACGGCTCGACCGGCAACCCATGGGGCCCTGACCTGACCTCAGGGGGTTCCAGCGGCGGCAGCGCCACGGCCGTGGGCATGGGCATGGGGCCCTGGTCCGTGGGAACGGACGGCGGTGGCTCTGTCCGAATCCCTGCCGCCTTCACCGGCACGGTGGCGATCAAGCCCACCTACGGCCTCATTCCGATGTTTCCGGCCAGTCCCTTCGGCACGCTCGCCCACGCCGGGCCCATGACCCGCACTGTGGCTGATGCCGCCCTGCTGCTGGACATCATCACGGGCTTCGACTCCCGTGACTGGTCCGCCCTGCCGACGCCCACCTGGTCCTTCCTGGAAGAGCTTGAGGGCGGGGTCGGCGGCCTGCGGATCGCTTTTTCGCCCACACTGGGGTTCGGGCAGAACGATCCCGAGATCGAGCGGCTCGTCCGCCGCGCCGCCGAAAGGTTTGTGGAGCTCGGTGCCGTGGTCGAGGAGGTGGACCCGGGTATCCAGGACCCGGTCGAGGCCTTTCATACCCTGTGGTTCGCCGGTGCCGCGAAGGTCCTGGAGGGCTACGGTCCCGGCGCGATGGACGAGGTGGACCCGGGGCTACGCCGCAGCATCGAGGAGCAGGGCGAGATCAGCGCCTCCGACTTCCTGGACGCCACGGCCGTGCGGATGGACCTGGGCGTGACCATGGGCCGCTTCCACGAAACCTATGACTTGTTGCTGACCCCCACCCTGCCGATCCCCGCTTTCCCCCGGGGCCAGGACGCGCCGGAGGGTTGGCACTCCCTGAACTGGACCAGCTGGACGCCGTACACCTACCCGTTCAACATGACCCAGCAACCGGCGGTGAGCGTGCCCTGCGGCCTCACCGGGGCGGGCCTGCCCGCGGGACTGCAGATCATCGGGCCCCGGCACGCGGACCGGATGGTGCTCCGCGCCGCCCAGGCATACGAGCAGGCGACCGCCTGGGGCACCCAGCCGCCCGCGCGGGCGGTGGTCAGCGGTGGCTGACGGCCGCCTCGGTCCCGGAGCACGACTGCGTCGGGTACCACGCGGCATCCGACCACGGCCGCGCACGAGGGGAGGGGGCAAGCACCCCTGACCCCGGTGCACCAAAAGCACCACGACACCTGACGAATTGTTGACCATCATTCACGCGGGCTGTTCCGGTCAAGGCAAGCCCAGCACAACCGGGGCGCCAGCCGGTGCACCATCCGCACTCTTGGAGGATTCCATGAATTCACACCACGATCCTGGCCATTCCGGCGCCCGGCAGGACGGCCTGCCCCGCAACCCGGCAACAGGACGGCCCGAACCGGACGCCAAAACGGTCAACCGCGCCGTCGCAGCCTCCGCCATCGGCAACGCCACCGAGTGGTTCGACTACGGCGTGTACGCCGTGTCGGTCGTCTACATCACCCAGAACTTCTTCCCGGGCGAGTACGGCACCATCCTGGCGCTGAGCACCTTCGCATTCTCGTTCCTGGTCCGCCCCCTGGGCGGCCTGTTCTGGGGACCGCTCGGAGACCGCCTCGGCCGCAAGCGCATCCTCGCGCTCACAATCATCCTCATGGCCGGGGCCACCTTCTGCATCGGTCTGATCCCCTCGGTCGAGACCATCGGGATCGCGGCCCCCATCCTGCTGATCCTGCTCCGCGCCGTGCAGGGCTTCTCCACTGGTGGCGAGTACGGCGGCGCCGCGACCTTCATGGCCGAATACGCCCCGGACAAGAAGCGCGGCTTCCTCGGCAGCTTCCTGGAGTTCGGCACCCTGGGCGGCTTCGCCCTCGGCTCGCTCATCGTCCTGTCGGGCGAGGTGGTCCTGGGCAACGAGGCCATGAGCGAGTGGGGCTGGCGCATCCCGTTCCTGCTCGCCGGACCCATGGGCCTGATCGGTCTCTACCTCCGGTCCCGGCTGGCGGACTCGCCCATCTTCCTGGAGCTGGAGGAGGCCGGCCACGCCGAATCCTCCGCCGGGACGGCGCTCAAGGACCTGCTCACCCAGTACTGGCGTCCCATGCTCACGATGACGGGTCTGGTGATCGCGCTCAACGTGGTGAACTACACCCTGCTCAGCTACATGCCCACCTACCTGGAGGGGCAGACCGGCATGGACTCCCGGACCGTGCTGACCATCATGTTCGTCGCACAGTTCGCGATGATGCTCGTCATCCCCTTCGCCGGGGCGCTGTCCGATCGGGTGGGGCGCAAGCCCATGTGGTACGTCTCGCTGATCGGGCTGTTCGTCCTGGCCATCCCCATGTACACGATCATGGCCAACGGGTTCTGGTGGGCCCTTCTCGGGTTCGCGGTGCTCGGCCTGCTCTACATCCCGCAGCTGGCCACCATCTCCGCGACCTTCCCGGCGATGTTCCCCACCCACGTGCGCTACGCCGGCTTCGCGATCACCTACAACCTCGCCACCGCGGTCTTCGGCGGCACCGCCCCGCTCGCCAACGAAGCGCTCATCGAGGCCACCGGCAACCCGCTGGTCCCGGCGTTCTACATGATGGCAGCATGCGTGGTCGGGCTCATCGCGGTCCGCACCATGAAGGAGACCGTCGGCGCGTCCCTGCGCGGCACCGAGATCCCGGAGACGAAGCCGCAGGACATCATTCGCGCCCGGGCCCGGGCCTGACCTTCCACCTGAAGACCCCCGCACCTCGATCCGAGGTGCGGGGGTCTCTGCCATCTCCGCCCACGGGCCGTGACTGCCACCGGCGCAGCGCAGGGCCCCAGGCGCATCATCGACACGGGATGACAGCTCCGGAGCACGGGAACGGCCTGTGCTGGACTTAGAGACGTGGTGCGGCGGGGGACGTGGGTCCCGGTGACGCCGGAAGTCCCCCGCAAGCCGGGAACTTCAGTCAGGCGCCGAGGAGCCGCAGCGCGGTGAGGGCGTAGGCACGCGCGGCGAGGACCAGTTCGTCCACGCCCACGGACTCGTCGACCTGGTGGGCCTGGTCATTGAGGCCGCCGGGGCCCATCACCACCGTGGGGACGCCGTGGTCCCGGGCGATGAAGCCGCCGTCGCAGGCTGCGGTCCACCCGCCCACCGACGCGGGGCCGCCAAGGTCGGCGACGGCACCGTGCACGGCGGTGACCAGGGGGTGGTCGAGGTCCGTGCGGAACCCCGGCATGGCCATGGTGACCTCGATGTTCACGGAAATGCCGTCCCCCGTGATGCCGGCCGCGTCCACGGCCGCCACCAGGTCCGCGGCGAGCCGGTGCGGGTCCTCGTCGGGCATCAACCGGCGGTCGAGCCACACCCGGCAGGACGGGGCGACCATCGAGGTGGTGCGCCCGCCCTCGATCCGCCCGACGTTCCAGGTGCCCGCGCCCAGCAGCGGATCGAGGTCCTGCTGCCGGCGGTCGTGGTCGGCGCGGACGAGCTCGAGCACCCGGGCCGCGGCGTCGATGGCGTTGCGTCCGTCCGCGGGCCGCCCGGAGTGCGCCGGCACCCCGGTGACCTCGAGCTCCAGGTAGGCGTCGCCCCGGCAGCCCACCACCGTCTGGAGGTCGGTGGGCTCGGCGACCACGCACCCGCGGAAGCCCCGGCCGAGTCCCCGCCGCGTCAGGTGCCGGATCCCCAGGCCTAGGTCCTCCTCATCCACGGTGCAGGCCAGCCGCACGGGCCCGCGCAGTTCCGCTCCGGAGCGGCGCAGGGCGTCCATGGCCACCAGCACGGCCGCGAGCCCACCCTTCATGTCGGTGGCCCCCCGCCCGTAGACCCGGCCGTCCGCCACGACGGAGCGAAACGGCTCCCGGGTCCAGCCGGGCCCGGCGGGCACCACATCGGAGTGCCCGAGGAAGAGCAGGCCGGGCCCGTCCCCGACGGACCCGCCGGGGGTCAGCTCGACGTCCACGTTCGGCCGGCCCGGGGCGGCCGGGTCGGTGCGGACCTCGAGCCCGCGGATCCGGCCGGCCTGTTCCAGGATCTGTACGGTGCGTTCCTCGGTGCCGCCGGGGTTCTCCCCGCCGGCGTCGACGAGGGCTCGGGTCAGTGCCACGACCTCGTCCGGGTCGATGAGGTCGAGGATGGCGTGCTCGAGCTCGTGGGCAGTCTGCATGGTTCCTTCCGGACCGGGCTGCGCCCGCGTCGTCGTTCAGCGGTCGAGCTCCGCGCGGGCGATGTCCAGGGCGCGGGCCAGGCGCTGCAGCCCGACCTCCGTGCGCTCCGGGGTGGTCGAGGCGAAGCAGAGGCGGAAGGCGTCCTCGAACCGGCCCGAGGGGGACAGCGCCGGGCCGGGGATGAAGGCGACGCCCTCGGCGAGGGCGATCTCGAACAGCCGCGAGGTGGAGACCTTGGCGTCCTCGCCCTGGAGGGTCACCCAGAGGAAGAACCCGCCCTCGGGATCCGTGGTGGTCACGCGGGGGCCCAGGTGCCGGGCGATCGAGGCGTCCATGGCCTCCTTGCGGCGGCGGTACTCGGTGCGCAGGCCGGCCAGGTGGTCGTCGTAGCCGCCCTGGCGCACGAACCGCTCCACGATGTGCTGACCGGG